>JAYUSJ010000052.1:0-61987 GCA_043755735.1 Verrucomicrobiaceae bacterium
ATCTTATCGAGCTGGTCTTCGAGCTTTGGGTAGTTGAGGTCGCGGCGTTGCTCAAAGACGGTGTCGCCTTCTCGCGCGAGACTCCTGAACTTCAAATGATGGTCCGGCAGCGCGAGCTGGATGAGCGTTTCCAAATACCCGAGCTCCGCAGCGACCACCATGTCCTCCCCGCCGACCAGCGCGACGACATCGTTGGGCTTGAAAAACGGCTCGGCGGCACGGAGGTCCGCGATGAGTGAGGCGAAGATGGCGATGAGGAAAACGAAGTGACGCATGGCAAGTTGGGAAGGCCGGCAAGCACCGGGCGACTTTAGAAACCGGCGAACTGCCGCCCCATTTACGATGCGCTCGGCAACGGCTGGTCCGGATTGGCCTCCGCCTCGTAGTCCACGCCGGGGAGTCCGAAACCAAAGAGCTTCAAAAACTCGACACGGTAGCCGACGATGTCGCTAATGCTGGTGAGGTTCTCCGTGTTGACCTGTTCCCAAAGTTTGGCGACTTCGGCCTGGACGTCGGCTGTCATTTCCCAATCGTCGATGCGGATGCGTCCGTCAACATCGGGCTGCGGGTTGCCGAGGCGCTCCGCGAAGAGGCGGTAGATTTGTTCGATGCAGCCTTCGTGGGTTCCTTTGGCCTTCATCACTTTGTAGAGCAGCGCGATGTAGAGAGGGACAACGGGTATGGCGCTGCTGGCCTGCGTGACGAGCGCTTTGTTGACACTGACCCATGCGCGGCCTTCGCGGGCAGCGAGTTTCGATGAGATGCGGTCCGCAGTTTCTTCGAGGTGCTCCTTGGCGCGGCCGATGGTGCCATTGCGGTAAATCGCCCAAGTCATCTCGGGTCCGATGTAGCTGTACGCGAGCGTGACGACTCCGTTCGCGAGGACGCCGGCGGCTTCGAGGGCGTCGATCCACATTTCCCAATCTTCACCGCCCATGACTGCGACGGTGTCGGCGATTTCGGCTTCGGTGGCTGGCTGGATGTTCACTTCGCCGACGACGCCTTTTTCGGTATCGACGGTTTTGTTTACGTAAGCGCCGCCGGTCGGCTTCAGGCAGCTCTTGTGCAGCACGCCGGTTTTCGGATGGGTGCGGCGGGGGCTGGCGAGTGAGTAAATGACGGCATCGACCTGGCCGAGGTCGGCTTTGATGAGGTCGATGACCTGCTGCTTAATCTCGTCCGAAAAGGCATCGCCGTTAATGCTCTTCGCGTAGAGCCCGGCGGCGTGCGCTTCACGCTCAAAGGCGACGGAGTTATACCAACCCGCAGACGCCGTGCGATCGGTCTCGGCGGCTTTCTCAAAAAACACGCCGATGGTGGCTGCACCACCCGCAAATGCAGGAACGATGCGGCTCGCGAGTCCGTAGCCGGTGCTGGCACCGAGGACGAGGACGCGCTTGGGCGCTCCTGCGATGGCTCCTTTTTTCTGAACGTATCCGACTTGCTCGCGAACGTGCGCCGCGCATCCATCCGGGTGGGCTGTGGTACAAATGAAACCGCGGGTTTTTGGTTTGATGATCATATTGGGAAAAGTTTGTTCTCAACGCCCGAGCCCCAAGCGGTCGGCGAGGCGTTGAGGGAGGCCGGATTCGATGATTTTTCGCTGCGCCGTCTCGAGATCATACGGCACACGGTGAAGGACAACATCGTGCTCGGCCGGATGATAAATCGCGTAGGCTGCACGCCAGTCGCCATCGCGGGGCTGGCCCACGCTGCCGACGTTAATGAAATATTTCTTCCCTGTTTCGAGGGCGATACTGTCCCATCCTTCAAAGGTGCGAACGCCGGACTCGCGGACATAGTACCGAGGGACATGCGTGTGACCAAAAAAGCACAACGGGGTGTGCTGATAGCTAAGGCTGGCACCGGCATCGAGGGCGTTCATCACGTATCCCCAGTGATTCGGCGTATCGAGCGTCGCGTGGACGATGGTAAAGTCGCGCACGTTGCGGACGAACTTCAGGCTGGCGAGCCAGTCGAAATCTTCCTGCAGAAGTTGCTTTCGAGTGTGGATGATCCCTTCCACGGCCAGCCCGCTCACGTTGTCGGGGCTGAAATCCATGCAAGCCAGCTCGTCGTGATTGCCTTTGACCACCGGGCACCCGAGCGAGCGAACGATGTCGAGGCAGGCCTTCGGATCGGCAGCGTATCCCACGATGTCTCCAAGGCAGACAAAATGGGTGCAATGGTTCGCTTCAGCGTCCGCGAGGACCGCTTGAAGTGCTTCAAGATTTGAGTGGATGTCTCCAAAAATGGCGATGCGCATCATCATTCCGGCGCGAGCCGGTATTCGTCTGGTATATAGACTCTTTCGGATTGGGGAATTTTTAATTTACGTTCCACCCGCTGAATTTGCTTCAGCAAGGTCGGGAGCCATTCCCGCTGCCCCTCGTGGTATAGCGCGAGCAGTCTGCGGTACGCCTCTTCCTCGCGACCGGGAATGTCCGCCAAAAGGTAAGGACCGTTGCGCCGGACGTAGTCGAGGCGGCCCGGACGCTTGGCTGCTTCGTCATAAGCCGCGACGGCTTTCGCCTTGTCACCCAACTTGTCGCGATAGAACCACCCGAGCCGGTCGTAGAGCTCCCATGAATCGGGATTATTCTCGATGCCGCGCAGAAGGTAGTCTTCGCCGAGCTTGAAATACTGCTGCTGGTTCCGCCAGCGTTCGACCTGCTCCGGCACATGATCCGAGTCGTGCAGTGCATACACGCTCGCGTTCCACGCCATGTGCCAGCCCGCGTTTTCCCAAAACATCACGCGCCGCGGCTGGAGAGCAGTCGCGACATCGAAGAGCAGCTTCATTTTCCCCCACTGGGTGCTCTGCCAGGCGACATGCGCGCGAATCCACAAAAAGTCCGCCACCGCCGCACGCAGTCCGCCAAGCACGGCGATAAATCCCGCCTGCCCGGCCTGCTGACGGAGCGTGGAAGTGAGCTTGAATCCGCCGTAGCGACCTTCCATTTGCTTCGCAGAGATGCGCGCCTCGATCGGCAGCTTCACTACGCCCCATATGAGGAGAACAATGAATCCAAAAATCCGGCCTTTCACAGCTCCCTCCATGCGAAAAACAAGTAACCCACGAACACGTAAACCGCGAGGTAGCCGAATCCGAGTCCCGCCGTTTGCAGGAACATCCCGCTACTCACCACCGTGCCCGCCGCGATGTCGTCCACCACATTAAAAATCTGCATGTCGGGGCAGAAGACCGTCACCGCCAGCAGGAAAAGCTTGAGATAGCCGGGCAGATCCGCGCCGAGTCCGGCCTGCCCCTGCCAGACATCGCGAGCGACCGGGACGAGAAACCCGATGAGCACCACCATAAACGCGACCACCACCGTGAAGAGCCACGACGTGGAAAATGCGGAAACCATCAGCGTCAGCGCGGCAATCACCACCGCACGCAGCAAGATCACGCCGATACCGCCAAACACGGTGGGAGTGAACGTCGCCGCCTTCAGCTTGGAGATTTCGAGGTCCCGCTTTTGAGCCATGTCCGCAGTGGTGCCCGGCGGGATGTTGCCAGCAGCCTCCAATTTCGTGGCTTCTGCGACGGGGAATTCATTCGCGATGTTCTCCATCTCCCGGCCCTGCCACACACCCATAATTACCGAAAAAAATGCCGTCATCAGCAGCATCGCGATCGTCAGCATTGCCGCAACACCGAGCAGCTTTCCAAGCATATACTCGAAGCGCGCGACCGGTTTCGCGAGAATCGTATAGAGCGTGCGATCCTCCATATCCTTTGGCAGCAGCATCGCCGTCGCCAGCACAGCGAGAAACATGCTGAACACCGACATCGCTCCGAGCGAGACGTCCATGAGCGTCTGGAGCTGGCCTTGAAAAGACATGCTCACCATGAACAGCGACATCCCGATAAGGATGAGCGCAAAGACGATCATGAAATAGAACACCTTTTGCCGGACCAAATCGCGCAGCGTGTTTCCTGCAATCGCGCTGGTGCGACGGAACGAAAACAGTTTGTGCGCCGAAGCGGCAGAGGCATCACGAGGACTCGGTAAGGAAGCAGTCACACGAAGAAATTGCACCGGAACGACGGGGCTTGGCAACTGAATGGATTGTTCATTTTACAACCCGCGAATCTTGATCGTGGTCTCGGCCGTTTTTCCCGAGGCTGGATCGCGGACTGTGATTTGGTGCTCGCCCTCGATGGCGACCGCGTAGGTCTTTCCGGACTGATTGCGAAATTGCAGCGTGCGGCACTCCCATTCCACAGCGTCGATCGTCGCAGCGACGGGGACCAGCGTCGTCGATGGGATGTCGGGATCGACTACGAACGTGGAACCCGACACGGGGCTGATGATCCGGATGTTTCCGTCGGACCGGATCGCGACGCGTTCCCGCAAGTGGTTGTCCACGCTCGCCGCCCAAGGAGCGAATTCGCTTCCGAGCAGGACCCGGCCGCTTGCGTCGTAATCCGAGGGCGATTCATTCGGCGGGAGTTGATGAAACTTTTCCATGACCGCTCCGGGGTGCGAGCCGGCGACGATGTTGCCGGTGATGGGATGGACCGCGTGCTCGGTGATTCCCGGTGGACGCGGAAACCACGTGCTGCCGAAGCGGCTGCGCATTTTCTCGACGACATCGTGGAGCACCGGGCCCGCACCGGAGACGCCGGAGACATTGACCATCGGCGTTCCATCGAAATTTCCAATCCACACAGCGACGGTAAATTCAGGCGTGTAGCCGACGGCCCAGTTATCCCGAAAGTCCGTGCTGGTGCCGGTCTTGCATGCGACAGGAAAGTCAAAGCGCAGCGGCGACGCACCGCCGAATTGCGGCTGTCGCGCGGCATTGTCGGAAAGAATGTCGGCGATGAGCCAGAAGAGCTCGGGCTTGATTTCCGGCACGCTCGGGCGCGGAATTTCATGCACGACATGGTCGAGCCCCGGGATGATGCGGACATGCTTGAACTCGCCATTTCGCGCAAGTGTTGCGAAGAGGTTGGCAAGCTCGATGAGCCGTACTTCGGCGTTGCCGATGGTGAGGCCCAGTCCGTATTCCCGCGGCTCTTTTGGCAGCGTGGTGATGCCCCACGCATGGAGGCGGCGCTGGAGCGGGAGCGGGCCGCCGAGGCTTTGCAGCAGACGGACCGCAGGAATATTCAGCGAGCACGCAAGCGCTTCCCGCATGGCGACCGGACCCTGACAATGGCGCGCGTAATTCTCCGGACGGTACGGCCCCGAATCCGTCGGAAACTCCGTGGGGATATCGGGCAAAATAGTCGCCGGCGTATCGCCGCGCTCAAACGCAAGGAGGAAGGTGACGGGCTTGATGGTCGAACCGGCGGAGCGCGGAACGGTGGCGCCATTGACCTCACCGGTTCCCGGCGCGAAGTAGTCCCCGGAGCCTACAAGCCCGAGCACTTCGCCGCTCCGATTATCGAGGACAACGACCGCTCCATCGTGGACGTTGTGGTCGCGGAGTTTGGCGAGTTTGTCGGTGAGCGTTGCCTCGATGAAACGGTTTAAATCGAGATCGAGGGTGGTGGCGACTTTGCCGTGCAGCCGAGGACGACGGTCATCGGCGGATGGCTTCTCGGAACTATCCGCTACATCCTGCAAAACGAGATCGACGAAGTGAGGAGCAAGGAAGACCCGCTGCGGCGGGTGAAAGCGCAGAGGCTCCGTCAGAGCCTGCTGGAACTGCTCTTCGGAAAGCCAGCCGCTCTCGCACATCCGGCGAAGCACCGTGGTCTGGCGGCGCTTCGCTCCGGCGGGATTGGTGTGGGGGTTGAGCCGGGCCGGGTTGAGCGGCAGTCCCGCAAGCAGCGCGGCTTCCGCCTGACTCAAATCGGCGAGCGGTTTTCCAAAGTAGTAGTTCGAAGCGCTCGCAATGCCGAAATTGAGGCTGCCGAAGTCGAGACGATTTAAGTAAGCGGCAAGAATCTCGTCTTTGCTCCAAAGCTGCTCCAGCCGAAGCGCAGTCGCCATTTCGATGACCTTGGTGCGCAGTGTTCTCGGTCGCGGGACCGATACCTTTATGAGCTGCTGCGAAATCGTGGAGGCTCCGGAATTGATCCGCCCCGCCTTGGCGCCATCCCAAAGCGCGCGCCCGGTGGCGATCCAGTCCACACCGCCGTGCGAAAGGAAGCGCTTGTCCTCGGCGGCGAACATTGCCCGGCGCACGCTTTCGGGGATTGCGGTGAGCGGAACCTCCCGCTGAAAACGCTCGGCTACGCGGGTCTCGCGGAGCAAATGTCCATTACGGTCGGTGAGTTCGAGAGATTCCGGCGGCTTTCGCAAAAGGCCTTCAGGAACCGGAACGAAGTGAATGCCCATCCATGCGATCAGCACCATCACGACGAGACCGGCGACGGTTCGGCGGAGCCATTTTTTCCAGCGTGATTGTCCGGTTTTCAATGCAGGTTGCATTCTACGGATACGCGATGAAAGGGCCAATCTTTCATCAATCGTTCAGGGGGCCTACTTCATCACTCGATTGATGCTGATGCCGAAAAGCTTCCAACGCCCGCCCTCGAAGTAATACTCAAACTTAAAGGTCGTAGGATTCGGGGTGGTTGAGAACTCGCCGTTGACCAACAATACGCCGTCGGAGTTGATTCGCGCAGGTTCGCTCAGTTTCATTTCCGCTTTGGTGATGTCGGAGAGATCCACTCCGCTATCGATAAAGTTCCTAAAAGCGGAATTGAGCTTCGGAACCGTGATCCGATTTGCCTCATTCGCGAAATCGTCATCCAGTTCCTTTTTCGACTGCCCTCGATACTTCCATCGATCCGAAACGGTTTCGAGAAACTCCGAGAAATCCTTCGCCTTAATTGCAGCACCAAAATCAAAGAATGACTTCTCCACCATCTTTCGCAGGAGCCGCTCAGTGGGCACCTCGCGCGTGACTGGCTCCGCAAACGCCGCGCTTGCGGTATTCCGGGTATCCGTGCTCCGTCCGCGAAGTGCAAACAGGTCGTCGCGCACCTTGCCGTCCACGTAGGTGATTCCATGCACGCGCCAGTTTCCGGCGACCAGATGCATTGTGACGATAATGGTCATTTTCTCGCCACCCTGAAACGTAATGTCCCCCCATCGCTGAGCCACGTCGTCCTTCACCGCCGGCTCCTGCCATTCGATTGACTTGGTCTGATCAAATAGCAAATCCCGAACTCGCGCCTCGAAATACCTGGCCGTTTTCTCCACGCGAAACGGGACGGTCGTGGACTCGTAAACCTCCGAGTATTTGCCTTCGCCGCACTTTGCGAAGAATTGCTCGGATACCTGTGCGGGCGTGAGGCGCGGGCCACCACAGCCGGCCAGAAAGAGCGCGAAAACGAGGGTGATAAAACGGGGGATGCTCATCATTTACTCCAGTCGAGCATGCGACGAAGCGGCACTTCCGCGCGGGCGCGCACGGCTTCCGGGATGATGATTTCGGGCTCCAGTTGATCGAGGCAGGCGTGCAGTTTCTCGACCGTGTTCATCTTCATATAGCGGCAGTCGGCGCATGCGCATTTGTCTGTCGGGCCTGGGATGAATTCCTTGTCCGGAATCTCGCGGCGCAAACGATGAAGCATTCCGCTTTCCGTCACGATGACGAACGCTTTGGCCGGGTGATTTTTGCAATGCGAAATCATCTTCTCCGTGGAGCACACTTCGTCGGCGAGAAGGCGGACGGCTTTCGTGCATTCGGGGTGCGCGACGACGGGCGCATCAGGCCACTCGAATTTTGCGCGCTCGATCGCCTTTTGCGTGAACTCGACGTGGACGTAGCAGTTGCCTTTCCACAGCTCCATTTTGCGGCCCGTCTGGTCCATCACCCACTGGCCGAGGTTTTCGTCGGGGCAAAAAAGAATGTTCCGATCTGCGGGAATACGCTCGACGATTTTTACGGCATTGCCGCTCGTGCAAATGACGTCGCTAAGTGCCTTCACTCCCGCCGAGCAGTTGATGTAAGAGGCCACGTAATAGTTTTTGTCCGCGTGTTCCTTCAGAAACGCATCCAGCTTCTCCGCCGGGCAGGAATCACTGAGGGAGCACCCCGCGTTTGCGTCGGGCATGACAACGCGTTTGGTCGGGTTCACAATTTTTGCCGTCTCGGCCATAAAGTGAACGCCGCAAAAAACGATGACGTCCGCCTCGGTTTCCGCAGCCCGATAGCTAAGGCCGAGCGAGTCGCCCACAAAATCAGCAACCTCCTGAATCTCTTTGATCTGATAATTGTGCGCGAGAATCACAGCGTTGCGTGTGCGCTTCAGAGCTTTGATTTCTTCGATGAGGTCGAGTCCCGAGACTGGCATGATACTTATTACTAAAGCCCGCCTTTCTCAC
This sequence comes from Verrucomicrobiaceae bacterium, assembly GCA_043755735.1. Lineage (GTDB taxonomy): Bacteria > Verrucomicrobiota > Verrucomicrobiia > Chthoniobacterales > Chthoniobacteraceae > SXWH01. The sequence continues at coordinate 8,298 of JAYUSJ010000052.1, forward strand.
AAGGTCAACGACGAGCCCGCTTTTGTGGGAAACGATGCTCGCGCGCCCGTTGCGTTATTTCTTGCGCGGCCTCGCTCGCGGGGCCTTGCCGGGGAGGACTTTTTCGATGGTCGATTCCTTGATGTCCTTGGGGTCTCCGATCCACGTGATGATGCCGGTCTGGTTGACTAGAAATGCGCAGGGAAGCTCCTCCTGTCCTGCGGCTTCCATCCATTTCATAGCCATGGCTCCGTCGTTCGGGTCGTCGCCTTCCACTGCGTCAAGAGCGACCCGGAATGTCATTCTCCCGCCCATGTCTTTGACGAAGTCAGGCACTTCTTCGGGGGCCTGCTCCCAGCAATTCTGACCGATGAACACGACATTTTTTTCGGCGAACTTTTTGTGCAAATCATTCAGGTGCTGCATGGTCGCCTGACACGGGCCTGCCCATGTTGCCCAGAATGCGAGGACGTAAACCTTGCCTTTCTCGAACTCTTTCACCGGCTCGCCTTGCACCCACTTGCCTGCGTGAAGCTCCGGCGCAGGCGAGCCGATTTTCAGCGAACCGGGCTTCGCTCTTACCTCCGCAGTCACGATTTTTTCCACCGGGATGACGTCGCCGGGTTTGTAATTGCGGAGAGGCTTGATGAGTTCCAGCATCCCCCGCGCGGGCGTCGCTGCATGGAGCGTGATGAGGGTGGCTCCATCAAACCGCCCTTCCGGCTGCGCTCCCTTCTTGTCTTCTTTCTTGATGACAGGCTGCTCCTCGCTGAGCGGGTCAATCGTCTGGACATGGCCGATCGCATTGCCGGCACGATCGAGCACCGCAGCTCCGCTGGACCCCGGTGCCCAGTCGGTGCTCACGTTGATGCGGAGGGTTCGCCACTGGCCGGGTTCCCCTTCCCTCCCCGGCTTGCCCTCCCAGTAAAAGCGGTTCACGATTCCTTCGCTGAAGTATCCCGACTGACCGAGGGGCGTGCTGAAGCAATAGACCGGATCGCCAGGGAAAACATCGTCGCTCAACGGCAGCGGCGCAAAATTTCCGCCCTCGACACGCAGGATCGCACCGTCGAGCCCCTGGCTTTTTGCCAGCACTGCGGAGACGGGAAGCACTTCACCTCGATGGTCCACCGCAATGAGGAATCCCTCCCGCATTTCCTCATTGGGCTCGATACAATGATAGCATGTGGCGACGGCGTCCTTCGCGACGGCGTAACCGCCTGCGAGATCCAGGTGCCAGCTATCGCAGTGAAGACACCGATAATACCAACCGACGCGGAGATGAGCTTCGCGTGCGGCCTTTGCGATTTCCCGCCCGGAAAGTGGCTGCTGCCGCGCTTCGGGAAACTCGACGGCGCCGGGAACGGGAACTTTGATCTGTTCGCGTACGCCCCGGTCGGAAAGTTTCAGCCTGCCGGAATCCTTGAGCACTTTCGCCCGTGAAAGGATGCCGGCGTCGAGCTTGTATGTCTCATCGCGTTCGATAGGGACGCCCGGCCCTTGCGCGTAGAGCGGGAATCCGGAAGCCGCCGCCAATAAGAGAATCGGGAATAAGAGGAGCAGTTTCATTTTTTGTGAAGTGGAGTGCAGTGATGTCTGACCGAATCCACTTCCGGCTCAAGGCTTTTCCCCGAAAAGCAAACCGCCGCCTGCGTTTTGCACAGGCGGCGGTTGCGAAAGATTACGCTGCTTTGTTTAAGCGAGCAGTTCCTTGACGACCTGTCCTCCACGCACGATGTCAATCGGGCGGTTGCCGGGAGCCATGAGGCGCTTGTCTCCATCGATGCCAAGGCAGCGATAGACGGTGCTCGCCATGTTTTCCACGGTGAGCGGGTCGTCGGCGGGCTCGGATCCGGTCGGGTCGGAAGAACCGTAAACCATGCCGCGCTTGAAGCCGCCGCCTGCGAATGCAACCGAGAACACTTTCGGCCAGTGGTCGCGTCCGGCGTCGCGGTTGATTTTCGGTGTGCGTCCGAATTCGGAGCTGACCATGACGAGCGTCTTGTCGAGCATTCCACGCCGATCGAGGTCGGTGATAAGGGCCGCGAAGGCTTGATCAAACTTAGGCACCTGATTCTCGATTCCCTTCGCGATTCCCGCGTGCATGTCCCATCCGCCATACGTGAGCGAGACGAGGCGCACGCCGCTCTCGACGAGACGACGGGCCATCAGCATCCGCTGACCGGCATCGTTCTGGCCGTATTCGTTGCGGATGGCTTCGGGCTCGGCGCTGAGGTTAAACGCCTCGCGGGCCTGCTGCGAGGAGACGAGCGAGTAGGCGGCCTGGTAAAAGCTGTCCATCGCGCTGAGCGAGTCGCTTTTCTCGAGCGAGCGGAAATGATCATCCACTGCGCTGAGCATGTTGCGGCGGCGCTCAAAGCGCTCGGGCGTAAGTCCGCTGTGCATGTTCAGGTCGCGCACGGAGAATCCCTTGCTTGCGGGATCGCCACCGAGGCTGAAAGGGCCGAATGCGCTGCTGAGGTAGCCGGTCGCGGCAAACTCGTTGGGAACGTTCGGCACGCAGACGTAAGGCGGCAAATTATTGCGGCTTCCGAGTTCGTGCGAAACGACGGCTCCAATGCTCGGATATTGAATCGCGGGCGATGGACGGTATCCGGTGAACATGTTGTGCGTGCCGCGTTCGTGAGCCGCTTCGCCGTGCGTCATCGAACGGACGATCGTCAGCTTGTCGGCAATTTTCGCGGTGTTTTTCAAATACTGCGAAAACTTCACGCCGGGTATCGCCGTGTCCACGGTTCCAAGCGGGCCGCGATACTCGATCGGCGCAAGCGGCTTAGGGTCCCATGTTTCCTGATGGGCGCATCCGCCGGGCAGGAAGATATGGATGAGCGATTGTGCGGTCGCTTCAATTTTGTTGATCTCGTTCGCCTGCAGCTTGAAGAGATCGCCCATGGTCAGGCCGAGGCCGCCAACGAGGCCGGCATACATGAATTCACGCCGGCTGACTTTCTTGAAGTGGGCCGGGTCTTCGTACCAAGTGACGGGTTTGATATCGCTCATTTTATTGTGTATTTGTGGTGTTTCAGGTGGTTCAGACTCCGGCAAATTTGATTCCGCCGTAGAATCTGTCAGGGAGCAGACCAGAGAATAGTCGATCTTTTAGGAAAAATCACAGCTTTTTTAGCGAAAGAAAAATCGCCCAATTCAGAAAAGAGCCCGTCTTGCCCGCGACGCACTCTTCTTTCCAGTTCGCGAGTGTCCATGTCGCCGAGCCAATCACCCCTCCTGCAACACAGTAAACGAACTCATCAGAGCGACTTGCTCACGGCAGTCATGCACTTTGGCGGGCTGATTGAGCGGATGCCGTTCACCGGCAGTCAGGATGTCCAGCAGCACATCGGCATCTACGAGCACGCTCCCGCTCATCAATTCCCGCCCCGGGTCTCGCGCATCCGTTCATCAGTCGGCAGCTTTCGTTTTCCGATGCCGGTGCTTGTGAGAAGCGATTCGTCAAAGCGCGCAACTTCTCCGCCGCTCTGCCCATTGCTCCAGCTGAAGTTATTCGATGACCGCTTCGATTTCCATCTGCGTGCTCATGCGGGGAAATTGCTCGCAGCCCTGCGGGCGTCAACTCAGCGTTTGGAGAGGACTTGAAAGCGTGATTCTGTTGCGTTTCGTCGCCTGCCCCCAGCTCCCTGTTTTCACAGCCATTTACGCCGAAATCGCCGACTCCCTCCGTTCGTTCAGCCTCGCAAGCACGGGCGCGAAAGTAGTCCACGACTTTAGTCGGCACGGTGTGGCCGTGGTGAAGGCGTCCAATCTCCGAGCGGCGGTAATCTGCGAAGCGTTCCCGTCTTCTCCTTACGGCGGTCTGGCCGACTGAAGTCGCGGGCTACATTCGCAAGCGACCTGCTTCTCGTGGATCAAGACTCGGGCGATGTTTGACCGATTTGTTCATCGTGCAAAAGGATGCTATGCCGTTCTTGCGCTCTGAAAGTCGTGTCCCTACAGTCGCGGTTCGTTTTTTACTGGGCCTGTAGCTCAATGGTTAGAGCAGGGGACTCATAATCCCTTGGTTGCGGGTTCGAATCCCGCCGGGCCCACTTTTGGATTGCGGAATGTGGAGTGGGGAGTGCGGATAGGGGGATGATTTCATTGAATGGAAAGCGAATCGCGGTGGTCGGCTCGGGCGCGGTCGGCTGCTACTACGGCGGGATGCTGGCGCATGGCGGACATGATGTGCGGTTTCTCATGCGGTCGGACCTGGATGCGGTGCGGCGCAACGGGCTCGTGATCGACACGCAGGGCGAGGTGATCCGGCTGCCGAACGTCCAGGCGTTTGCGACGGCGGAGGAAATCGGGCCGGTGGATCTTGTGCTGATCGCGTTGAAGGCGACGGCGAACGAAGAATTGGAGCGTCTTTTGCCGCCGCTCATGGGCGGGCACACGGCCCTGCTGACGCTCCAGAACGGACTCGGGAATGAGGAGTATCTCTCGGCCCGATGGGGCGCGGAGCGTGTGATGGGTGCGCTGTGTTTTGTGTGCATCAATCGCACGGAACCGGGGGTGATCCGGCATCTCGATCACGGGACGATTTCTATCGGGGAGTTCCGGCGGCCGGTCTCGGAGCGTGTGCAGGCGGTCGTCTCCGCGTTTAACCATGTGAATGTGGTCGCGCATTCCGTGGACAATCTCGCGGGCGAGCGCTGGCGGAAACTGCTTTGGAATATCCCGTTCAACGGACTCTCCATCGCCGCCCGTGCAAATGTCGCCGAAGTACTCGCGGATGTTGGTCTGCGCACGCTTGCGCGATCGCTCATGGACGAAGGCCTGGACGCCGCGCGCCGGCTCGGACACGACATTCCGGATGATTTCGCCGACTGGCAAATCACCCGCAGTCATTCGATGGGGCCGTATCGCTCGTCGTCGATGATCGATTTCGAAGCCGGGCGTCCTGTGGAAGTTCAGGCCATCTGGGGCGAACCGCTCCGGCAGGGACTCGCGGCGGGAGCAGCGATGCCGAGGCTGGAGGCGCTTTACCGGATCGTCGCGCACCTCGCGGCCCGCGGTGCGTGACGATTTTCCAAGCCATCGGCGGTGGACTGCTCTATAACTCGCGGCATGTCCTGGCAATCGCTTCGCCCTGAATGGGGGCTCGTTCTTGGTTCCGGGCTCGGCAGTTTTGTCGAGCGCATGGAGATAGTCGCATCCGTCCCTTACTCGGAAATCGCGGGGCTGCCGCAATCTTCGGTCGCGGGGCACGCGGGGCGGTTTGTGTTTGGGACCATCGGCGGAGTGACGGTCGTGGCGGCGCAGGGACGCGTGCATTTATACGAGGGGAAAACGGCGGCGGAAGTGACGGCGAACGTTCGCTGGATGCAATCGCTGGGCGTGAAGCGGCTCGTGCTGACCAACGCGGCGGGCACGGCAAATCCGGCGTTTCATCCCGGGACGTGGATGATGCTCAACGATCATCTGAACCTCACGCACACGACGCCGCTGCTCGGCGGTGCCAATTTTTTCGACATGAGCGAGGTGTATTCGAAGGCGCTGCGGAAACGCTTTTCCGAAGTCGCCACGGAGCTCGGAACGACGCTGAACGAAGGGGTGTATGCGGGCCTGCTCGGACCGCAGTATGAGACGCCCGCGGAAGTGCGGATGCTGCGGACGCTCGGCGCGGATGCGGTGGGGATGAGCACCGTTCTGGAGGCCATTCAGGCGCGTGCGCTGGGGATGGAAGTTGCGGGTTTTTCGTGCCTGACGAATTGGGCTGCGGGTCTGCATCCCGGAACGCTCGGCCACGCGGAAGTGCTGGAGACGGGCAAGGCGGCGGCGGCGCAACTCGCCGATGTGCTGGAGCGCGCGCTGGCGCTGTAGGCCATGTGCGGAATCGCAGGTTTTACATATCACGAATCGGGGCGCCCGGCGGAGCGTCAGGTGCTGGCGGCGATGAACGCGGCAATCACGCATCGCGGACCGGATAGCGACGGCTTTCATTTCGACGGCGGCACGGGCATCGCGATGCGGCGGCTGGCGATCATCGACGTAGTGAGCGGGCGGCAGCCGTTGTGCAACGAGGACGGTTCGGTGTGGATCGTCTTCAATGGCGAGATTTACAATCACCCGTCGTTGCGCGCGGTGTTGGAAAAGCGCGGGCATATTTTCAAAACGCACAGCGACACCGAATGCATCGTCCACGCCTACGAAGAATATGGCGATGAGTGCGTGCAGCATTTGCGGGGCATGTTTGCGTTTGCGATTTGGGATGCAAAAAAGCGGCGGCTTTTCATCGCGCGGGATCGCGTGGGCAAGAAGCCGCTCTACTACGCCGAGCATGATGGAGCGCTGATTTTCGGCTCCGAGCTGAAGTGTCTGCTCGCATATCCCGGCTTCCCGCGGGAGATGAATCCGGAGGCGGTGCACCACTATCTCACGCTGCAATACGTGCCCGATCCGCTCACCGGATTTCGTGCAGCGAAAAAGCTGCCGCCTGCACACACGCTTGTTTGCGAAGGCGGGCGTGTGACCATCCGGCGGTATTGGGATTTGGATTTCCGGCAGAAGGAAAGCGGCGACGACCTGCGCGAGCGGGTCCGCGCGAAGATCGAGGAGAGCGTCCGCATCCGTCTGATGAGCGAGGTGCCGCTCGGCGCGCATCTAAGCGGCGGTGTGGATTCCAGCGTGATCGTCGGGCTCATGGCGGGGATGTCTTCGCGTCCGGTGAAGACATTTGCGATCGGGTTCGAGGAGGCGGCTTTTAATGAAACCGACCACGCCCGCGCAGTCGCGGAGAAGTTCGGAACGGAGCACGAGGAATTCATCGTGAGCCCGTCGGCGTTCGATGTGCTCGGGCCGCTCGTCGCGCATTTCGACGAGCCCTTTGCCGATTCGGCGGCGATCCCGTTGTGGTATCTCAGCAAGCTCACGCGCCAGCATGTGACCGTCGCCCTGAACGGCGACGGCGGCGACGAGGCTTTTGCGGGCTACCAACGTTACTACGCGGATGCCGTCGCCAATTTCTACGGAATGGTCCCGGCATTTTTGCGCAACGCCGCCGATTCCGTTTTCGCGCGCATTCCCGTGAACGGGAGCAAGCCCGTGGAAAAGAGTCCCGCAGCCGCGCTGCGCAAACTCGGACACGCCGCATCGCTCGGCAGCGGAGCGAGTGTGGTGCGCTGGGGATCGTATTTTTCCGAGGCGGAAAAAGCGGCGCTCTACACGGACGATTTCGCCGCGGCAATGGAGCCGAGCCACGCAGCGATGGAGCGCACCTACGCAGCCGCGCTCGCCGACAACCGCCTCGACCGCACGCTCTACACGGACCTGCACCATTACCTGCCCGGCGCGCTGCTCGTCAAAGCCGACCGCGTGACGATGGCGCATTCCCTCGAAGCGCGTTCGCCCTTCCTCGACCACGAGCTGCTCGAGCTCGCCGCACGACTGCCTACGCGCTGGAAAGTGCGCGGTACCACGACGAAATGGATCCTTCGTGATTTGTTCGCCGACTTTCTCCCGCCAAAAATCGCGGGCCGCGGCAAGCTCGGCTTCTCCGTCCCGCTCGCGCGCTGGTTCGCCGGGCCGAACTACACCGCAGTGTGCGATTTACTCGGCAGCGGCGCGCGATGTCACCGATTCCTCCGTGCGGAAAATATCAGTAAACTCATCGAAGAAAATCGGTCGGGGCGGTTTGACCACGGAAAGAAAATCTGGGCCTTGCTTGTTCTCGAAACATGGCTCCGTTCACACGCCATTTGAAAAAATCCCTTCCCATCTTCCTTTGTTTTGTTTTCGCCGGACTTGCCGCGTCCTGCGTCCTGCTCGCACAGCATTACCGCGGCCGGGCGCGGGCAGCGGAGAGCGCCATTTCAATCGAACGCAGCCGGGCCTCGGCAGATCGCTCCGGGGGGATCTCCTCGCAGGAGAAGACTTACATCCGTGCATTGTCCGAGCGGTATGGGACACCATTGCGGGAAAACGTGACGCTGCGCGACGCCGTAAACGTAGCTGCGCGGATGAACCAGGATCTCAACATGAGTGTCCCCGCAGAATACAGCACCGCGAAAACGCCCTGGCTTCCGCCGCCGCCCAGGACGCTGAAGAGCCGCGACTTCCCGGATGGAAAGCGCGTGCCATTTTCGCTGGAGAAAGGAGTCATCGTAATGGAGGGAGAACCCAAGCTCTATAACTACTCGATTTCCAACGACACGGGCCACGAGGTGCCGATGCCCGTTTTATACAAGGGAATCCGCTGGGACGACGCCGAGAAGCTCGTGGAGTCCGCAGGCCTTCGGGGCATTTCGGATGAGGTCGATCGGGCGTTAGCGGTGTGGCGATTTGTCGCCGAGCACCGGTACCACGCGATGCCGGTGACGGAGGGTGCCGAGGAGCATGATACGGTGAAGTTTTTTTCCTGCTACGGTTACGGGTTCTGCGACGATGCCGCGCAGGCCGTCGCAGGCCTTGCCAGAATGTGCGGCCTTAAAGCCCGGATCTGGAGCCTCTCGGGCAACGTGCATGTGGTGCCGGAAATCTTCGCAGGCGGCCGCTGGATTCTTCTCGATGCGGACTTCGCGGTCTATTTCCACAAGACCGGAGACCCACGAACGATCCTCGGCGTGGAGGAACTCGGGCAGGATCGGGCAGGGTTTCGCAACGCTGTCCAACGCGGGAAGCTGCCGGGGTTCGAGCACGATTACGCGGGATATTTTCGTGACCCCGCAGGCAACAAAGAGTGGAAGGTGGAGGCACGTTCGGACTACCGGATCGCGGCGACCCTCAAGCCTGGAGAAAAGGTCGTATTTTCGAACTTCAATTGGGGCGCTTACTTTTTCGGTGCCTATCCTCAACGAGTGCCACGTTACTTTAACGGATACTTCGATCGGCCGATCGAGCCCGAGATGTTCGTCGCGCCAAAAGGCGTGGAAATCCGGCGCGACAGCGGAGTGTTTACCATCGCGAATTCGACCACGGAAAACCAGATGGTGGAGCTTTTCGTCGAGTGTCCGTTTCCGGTTGTCGGGGGTCTGTTTAAGAGCACCGCTTCATTGCAAATGGAGTTTGAAGACCGGACATTCGGGCGGAAAATACAATTGAAGCCGGGACGCGAAGTCGCGCTGGATAGCGCGGTCACCAAGGTGAACAAGCAACCCACGACATCATTCGTTCTGCGCATCTTTGTTCCGGCCGGCGGGTTGTTGAAGTTTGATCGAACCCCGCACTTGATCACGGATTTTCAGTTCGCCGAGCTCCCGCTGCTGCGACTGAAAAATGGTAGCAATGAGTTCCAGATTCACACTCCGGACCCGGCGACTCTCTCCGGGTTGACGGGTGAAGTGAGCTGGAAGTAATCCCGATTTACTCGCCGGAAGGTTTCAACTCACGGATCCACACGTTGCGGAATCGCATGGTGTTGCCGTGGTCCTGAAGCGTGATATCGGTCTTATCGGCGTGTTTTGTGTACTTTCCGTTGCGTTGGTGCGGCGTATCGCCGGTGAGTTCGGTGTGGTTTTGGGTTAGCACACCGTTGTGGAAAATAGTGACGTAGGCGGGCTTCAGCACTTTGCCTTCGGCGTCAAACCGTGGTCCGTTGAACACGATATCGTAGGTGTTCCAAGTCTGCGGCGGACGCGTCGCGTTCACGAGCGGCGGTGTCTGGCCGTAAATCGCGGTGGCCTGTCCGTCTGGATATGTCGGGTTGTCAAAACAATCGAGCACTTGAATCTCGTAGCGTCCGTGGAAAAAGACTCCGCTGTTTCCGCGGCCCTGTCCCTTGCCGGTTGGCGGCGGTGCCATCCACTCGATGTGGAGCTGCACGTCCGGCCCCCACTGGCCTTTGGTGCCGAGCGTTCCGGATCCGGGGACGCATTCGAAGTAACCATTCTCCACTTTCCACTTCGCATCGGCCGCCCCGCTCTTCCACTGGGTGAGATCCTTGCCATCGAAAAGCACGGTTGCATCGCTCGGAGCGGTGCCGACTTTTTCCTGCGTGCTGAATTCGCCCGGTTTGATCACGCGCGGTTGCGGGCGGAAGCCGTCATGGACGTGCCATTTGGTTCCCGGAATGATGGGCGTGGTCTGATACCCAAGCGTGTCCTTTGGAGCTTCTGCGGCGGGTTTCGGAGTTTCAGCGACGGGCTTTTGGGCCTCGGTTGCGGGCTTGTCCTGTGCGAAGACGGGCGCTGTGAGAATGGCGGCGGAGAGAATGGCGATGTATTTCATGGCGCAGCGGGGTTACCGTCGGGAGCGCAGCGGGGCAATGCCTTTTTTCCCGATTCGCTACTTCTTCTCGGCGTCGGCGATCTTTTTCGCGAGTTTGTCCTGAATCTCGGACTCAAGCTTCAGCGCTTTTTTCCAGAGTTTGAGGGCTTCATCGCGTTTGCCGAGTTTGTCGAGGGAATCGGCGAGATGATCGAAAACGGTGGCGTCTTCCTCTGCGCCCATGATCTCCACTGCCCGCGCGAGTTCCTTCCTTGCCTCTTCGAACTTTCCGGTCTTGTAGTACCACCAGCCAAGGCTGTCCAGATAGGCGGGATTTTCGGGCTCAATTTCGACGGCTTTTTTGATGAGCGTGCCTGCTTCTTCGAGGTTCTCGCCGCGGTCCGCCCACATGTAGCCGAGGTAGTTGTATGCCTCGGGCGCTTCGGGACGGAGGTCGATGCACTTTTTCAGCAACTCTGCGGCTTTCTTGAAGTCACCGGCTTGCTCGGCTGCTGCGCCGTATTGGAAGTAAAATGTCTCGTTCGCCAGCTCTTCGTTGCGGCCTTTCATCTCCTTTTGCGCTGCGGCAAACATGTCGAGCGCGAGCGTGTGCTTTTTAGCCAGCGAGAGGCACCGGGCGAGCGAGTACGTGACTTCAGGGCGGTCCGGGAATTTCTCGCGTGCGGCCTGCATCGTCGTCACTGCGCGGTCGAACTGCCTGGCTCGGATGAGCGTCTCCGCGAGGCTGATATGATTGTCGGGCTTTGTGAGGTCGAGCGAAAGCGAGCGCTGGTAGTATTCGAGCGCCTTTTCAGTCTGGCCGGTCTGATCGTAGAGCTCGGCGAGCATCATTCCGAGATCGGTGCGTTCCGGGTGGTCGGCGACGAGGCGCTCAATCATCGGCAGGGCCTCGGCTTTCCGTCCGTCTGCGACGAGCGCGATGGCGAGTTTTTCGCCGAGGTTTTCCAGCGAGGGATGGTTCGCGGGCTGTTTGAGCGCCTTGGCCTGCTCGAAATTGATGATCGCCTTTTTGTGTTCGCGAAGGAGGGCAAAGTAGTCGCCGAATTGAGCGAGCGCCGCCGCGTTCTGCGGATTGATTTCGAGGGCTTTCCGGTAAGCGGCCTCGATTCGTTTCTTGTCTTCCTCTCCGGGCTGTTTGTGGTTTTCGAGGCCGCTATTTTTCCGGAGGAACAGCGCGAGATCCAGCCAGAAGCCGGCATCGCGCGCCGGGCTCTTCATTGCGCGCTCTATGATATCCGCCGTCTTCTTCCCGGTCCCGTCAGCGACCGCGAAATCCAGCACGGCTTTCCAGGCTGGGAAGTAGTCTGGAGCAAGCTCCAGGGCTTTCTCGGCATACTGTCGGGCAAGGTCAGGTTTACTGAGCTGATCCGCGTAAATCCGTGCGAGGTAGAGGTGCGTTTTGGGCTCCCGGGGTGATGCGGCGATCGAGTCCTTGATGACTTGGATGGCCGCTGTCGGGTCGTTCGTCTTCAGTAGCTCCCGTGCGACTTTGATCGCCAGCCGGGGGTCGGTCGGGTCGAGCGCTGCGGCCTGCCGGTATGCGCGAAGTGCTTTGTCGGCATTGCCCCGCTCGGTGAAAAGTTCCGCCTCTGCAAACGCGGCGATCGCGCCGGACTTGTCCTCGTCCTGAGGTGTGAGAAGCAGATCGGCTGCGGGTGGCCGATATTCCGAAGGCCATGCATCTGCATTCCGTGGGGCATTGGGCTTCGGTGCAGAGGGAACAGTCCCTTGCTCGACGGACGGGGCCGCAGGAGCGGTCGCCGGCACAGTCGAAGGTGCCGGCTTTTTCGTTGGCTCCGCAACGCCGGGGCCTTCGTACAAATCCTCGGAGGCTGGAGGCTTTACCGGCTTCGGTGCCGGCTTCCCTTTCACCCGTGGAGGTGATTTCGGCGTGGCAGAAGGTGCCTTTGTTTGAGCTTTCGCCTCAAAGGCACCTCCGCTCGCAGCGAGTAGTGCTGCGGCCAGCATACCGGGACCATGAGCCCGCAAGGAGCGAAGCAAGGTTGACCGGTTGCGTTTCATACGCGGACGCTAACGCGCCTAGCTCTTGTAACGCAAACGCTTCTTGTGGCGGTTGAGTTTCATCCGCTTCTTGCGTTTGTGCCGGTTGATTTTCGCTTTACGGCGCTTTTTGATACTTCCCATGAGTGATACTTTTTTGGTGAGGTTTTTAAAGTGGACGCGGAGAAAAGCAGGCACATCGCTGTGCGGCAAATGTTTTCTCTCTGTCCGGCGGAAAATCGGTCGTTCTACTCAGTAAACTACCTTGTTGAGCGGGTACTCGATGATGCCTTCCGCACCCAATTCCTTGAGAGTTGGGATGATTTCGCGGACGATTTTTTCGTCCATGATTGTTTCGACCGCGACCCAGCCGGGCTCGGTGAGCTTTGAAATCGTCGGCCTGCGCAATGCGGGCAGCGCCTTCAAAAGGCCGTCCAGCTTGTCTTCCGGCAGGTTCATTTTGAGTCCCACCTTGTCCCGCGCGGCGAGTGCGCCCTGGAGCAAAAGGATAATCCGCTCGATTTTTGCGCGCTTCCATGGGTTCGCGTAGGCCGCCTTGTTCGCGACGAACACCGGCACGCTTTCCATCAGCGTTTCCAAAATGCGCAGTTTGTTCGCTCGCAGCGACGAGCCTGTTTCCGTGACGTCCACGATGGCATCCACAAGATCGGGCACCTTCACTTCCGTCGCGCCCCACGAGAACTCGACTTCGGCTTTCACGCCGTGCTTTGCAAGAAAAGCGCGTGTCATTTCCACGGCCTCCGTGGCGATGAGTTTCCCTTCGAGATCCTTCACGCTTTTGATCGCAGAATCCTCCGGCACCGCGAGAACCCAGCGTGTGGGCACCGAGCTTGTTTTGCTGAAAGTGAATTCCCCCAAACGCACGACATCGCTCCCGTTGTTCTCGATCCAGTCGCGTCCGGTCAGCCCGCAGTCGAGGTAGCCGTGCTCCACGTAACGGCTGATTTCCTGCGCCCGCAAAAGGCGGATGGTCAGCTCGGGATCATCGACGGCGGGTTTGTAACTGCGGCTCGAAACCGAAATCGAAAACCCTGCTTTTCCAAAAAGCGCAATAGTCGGCTCCTGTAGGCTGCCGGACGGCAAACCGACGCGAAGCATGCGTGAATTATCTTCCATAAGGGCGGCGGGTTCTAGGGACACGGAGGGCCATTGGCGAGTAAAGAAAGCGGGGAAAATTGTCCCGCATTGCGATTTGTGGATATTCCCCGCACGGTTCAAAAATATCGTCATGCGTCCACTTGCCAAACCATCCTTTCGCCGACGACTGCGCCAATTGCTCCTGCTCCTGCTTGCCTGGGCTGTTGCGGTGATGGGGCGCATCGTTTACGTGGGCAGTCAGGACCATGCGGAGAAAGCGGACGTCGTCATCGTGCTTGGCGCGGCCGTTCGAAAAGGGGAGGCGTCGCCTGCATTTGCGGGACGAATCCGACATGGAATCGAACTCTGGAAGCGCGGGCTGGCTGCGAAGATCATTTTCACCGGCGGACTCGGCCACGACGGCCTCATCCCGGAAGCGGAAGTCGCCCGAAGCATCGCCGAGGATGCCGGGATTCCGAAGGGCGACATCTTTACCGAGACCGTCTCTACGAATACTTGGGAGAATTTCACCGAAGCAGCGCGGCTGATGAAAGAAAACGGCCTCCATCGCGCCATCATCGTGAGTGATCCATATCACCTGCATCGGGCCGGCATCATGGCCGAAGATGTAGGATTCACAGCCGTGACTTCGCCCACGCCTTACACGGCGTTCCAGACGTGGCGGACAAAAATTCCGTTCCTCCTCAATGAGTTGCGCCTTTGTCATTCGCATTGGATTTACAGGGCGACTGGGATGCGGTAACTACTGTTGCAATGCGCTTTCTCTTCTCTCTGGCTCTCACTCTCAGCGCGGCCGCAGAGCCGGCCCGCATTCACGTTTTCATCGCGCTCGCCGACAACAAGAGCCAGGGCATTCTCCCGGTCCCCGCTGCAATAGGAAATGGCGACGATGCTGCGAAGAACCTTTACTGGGGCTGCTCGGAGGCGCTCAAGACCGTGCTCAAGACCAGCGGTATCTGGAAACTCGAGCGCACCGAAATCAATCCCCGGCCCGACATCATTGAGCGCGCTTACTTTTCGCACAAGAGCGGTAAATGGGAGATCGTCGCCGATGTTTATCGGGGCACCGCCATCCGGCAGTGTACGGTCGATTTTTTCACAGCCCTCGGGAGTGCAGAGCCGCTCGAACGCCTGCCTTTGGTTGCCTATATCGGCCACGACGGGCTGATGGATTTTGAGTTGCCGGAAACCGCCACCGCCCGCCGCGGGCCGGGACGCGAGGCTGTCGTACTGTGTTGCAAGAGCCGTGATTTTTTTGGCCCTCATTTGGAAAAGGTCGGCGCGAAACCGCTGCTCACAACGACTCAGCTCATGTATCCCGGTGGATTCATCCTTCGGGCGGCTCTGGACGGATGGATCGCCGGCGAGACACCCCTGCAAGTCCGCCAGCGCGCCGCGACGGCTTACGCGGAAAACCAAAAGATCAGCGTGAAGGCGGCCGCAGGCGTATTCTCAGGCTCGGGGCCATGAGTCTTCGGCAGGAGGTAGTATTTCTACCTATTCACGTTGCGGTTTTTCCTTGCACACAGCGAGATTTGAGGGATGATCTTGAAGCTCTGGCGAGTTATTCCCTGCCGCCGGAATCCTTGGAAAAATTACCCGTGAGCCAACACCCAAAACATGAATTCTAACGGCCTGCTTAAAAAGCATTGGTTCCAAGTGGCCGTGCATTTTTTGCTGGATGCCGCGATCTATGTGCTGGGGCTCATTGCGGGAGCGTACACGGTGGGGTATCTGGCTCGCAAAGGGATCATCGTGTATCCGGATTACTACGTGTGGGACGCGGTCGAGCTCTACTGGGTGCATTTTGTTTTATCCGGAATTGTGTTCTCAGCCTCGCTTTATATCGCGGGTCTTTACACCTCCCATGCGGTGAATCGCAGCGTTTACCGTCGGTTTTTTCTGGTGGCCTTGTGCCTGCTTTTCGCGGTCGGTGTTCTGGTCGGATTGTCGTACTTCAGTCGGGCTCATCCCTTGGGCCGTATTCCGCTCGCTCTCGGTGTGATTGTGATTTCCGGGATGGCGACCGCTCATCACGTCTATCTTCTTTTCGCGCTCAAGGCGACCAGAGAGCGGGTCGCATACATTATCACTTGTCCGTTTGATGAAGGTGAAATGCGTATTTTCTCCGATATCGGGCTTCAGCATTTCGACTTGGTCGGGACTATATCAGCGCTCGGTTATTGTCCGGCCGCCGAGACCCATGTGCTCGGTAATGCGAGCGAATTGGCGGCGCTGGCTCGCGAACATAGGCTCGACCGCATCCTGGTCACCGGGAAAGCGCTCAACCACGCCTCGCTTTGCAAACAGTTCTGCCAGCTCCGCTATTCCGGCATTACGGTGATGTCGCTGATCACCGTTTGCGAGGAACTCGATCAGCACGTTCCATTGGAGCTCATCTCGCCCGAATGGCTGCTGAATGCGAGTGGCGAGCCGCACTTGCTCTACATCAAAAAAGTGAAGCGCCTTTTCGACATCATCACCGCCGTCGCGGGTTTGACGATTGGATTGCCCGTCCTGCTTCTTGGGATGCTGGCGGTGAGGGTGACTTCCCGCGGGCCTATCTTTTATCGCCAGCGGCGGAGCGGAAAATTCGGGCGCGAGTTCAGCATGATCAAACTCCGCACGATGCGAACGGACGCCGAAAAAGCGGGAGTGCAGTGGGCCCAGGGTGGCGCGAACGGCAGTCGGGATCCCCGGGTTACCTTTCTTGGTGGATTGCTCCGCAAGTATCGCATCGACGAGATTCCTCAGTTTTGGAACGTGCTGAAAGGCGAAATGTCTTTCGTCGGTCCGCGCCCCGAGCGCCCGGAGATAATCCACGGCCTTGCCCGGCAGATTCCCTATTACGAAGAACGAATGATGGTGCAGCCCGGCATGACCGGTTGGGCGCAGGTAAACTACCCTTACGGCGCCTCCGTCATGGACGCGCGCCGCAAGCTCGAGTACGACCTCTACTACCTGAAGAACATGAGCCTTTTCCTCGATGTGTTCATCCTGCTCGATACGGTGCGCACTGTCATTTTCGGCGGCGCTCAAGGTCGCGTCCGGCGCATGGAATCGGAAGTCATGGAGAAGTTGGAGCGGCTCAAAACTCAAGAAGCGGAGAAGCCCTCCCCCGAGATTCTCGGGACATCTTGATTCGTTTTTGGAAGCAGTGGCTGGTCGCCGCCGCGATTTGCTGCGCGGCGTTTTTTGCACCCGTTCATTTCGAGGAAAATGCGCTTTTTTATATTCACCTCATGGATGCCGCGCATCTTCCCGCGTTCTTCGCGCTCTCGATGTTCGCACATGCTTTCTGGCCCTGGGAGACCACGCCGTGCAAGCGAAGGCTCTTCGCTGCGGGCGCAGTCGCGGCGGTGAGCGGGGCGATCGAAATCATCCAGCCGCTTGCAGGGCGGACCATGGGCCTCACGGATTTCATCAATGGGATGATGGGAATCCTCATCGCGCTCGCGTTTCTCTCGGCACGGCGGACACCTGTTCGCGTGCTGCTTGCGCCACTCGCGGCGGCCTGTGTCGCGACGGCGTTTTTCCCCGCATGGAAAGAATCCGCCGGGATGCGCTGGCGGGCGGCGAATTTTCCGCTGCTGGCCGATTTTGAAACGGACGACGAGCTTCGGCTTTGGGTCGGGACCGGGCTCGGCAATGTCCGCAACGACGGCGCGGCAGTCGATCGCGTCCGCGAACACGCGACCCGCGGAGAATGGTCGCTCCGCGTCGTCACGACGACGTCATCGCCCTGGCCGGGCGTGCGACTGCTGAACGGCAGGCAGGACTGGCGCGGGAAAAAAGCGCTCGCATTTGATCTCTGGAACGACGGCCCCGCTTTCACACTCTCGGTACGCATCGATGATGATTTCCCGCACCAAAAGTATCACGATCGGTACAACGGCTCATTCGAGATCATCCCCGGTGCGAACCACCTCATCATCCCTACTACCGACATCGTGACCAAGCCCGCGAATCGCCTCCTGAACCTCG
This sequence comes from Verrucomicrobiaceae bacterium, assembly GCA_043755735.1. Lineage (GTDB taxonomy): Bacteria > Verrucomicrobiota > Verrucomicrobiia > Chthoniobacterales > Chthoniobacteraceae > SXWH01. The sequence goes on from JAYUSJ010000052.1 coordinate 25,560, forward strand.
CTGCGATCGAGCGCACCATTCTCTACGTGAACGAGCCCAAGACGGCGCACACGTTTTTCATCGACCACATCCGGATGGAGTGATGGGTTGCAGTCATGCGCGCCCATATCGTCACCATTCTCGCTTGTCTCGCATGCCTCGGCATCGGCTGGGGCATCGGGCGCCTCGGCAGCGGGAATGAGCAAGCCCCGGCAGACTCGCGGGTGCCGGGCGCCCAAGCCGCGCCTGTCGCTGCATCGACCGCGAACGACCCCGAGGCTGCCGGTATCGATCCCACCACGAAAACAGGCCGCGTGCTTTCCTCGCTGCTTGCCGCAACACGTCAGTCCAACTTCATCTTTCGCCTGCGCGACATCGCCCTTGCCGTCAACCAGCTCGGGCCCGAAGAAATCAAAGCCGCGCTCGAATTCGCAAAACGCTCCAAGCGCGAGGAAGCACGTTTTTTGATTCCTATGATTATCAGTCAATGGGCCAAGCTCGACCCGCAAGCCGCTGCCGAATACTCGGTGGGAGAAAAGCCCGGCAGGCAGCGATGGGAGCGGGAGTTCGCCATTGGCAGCAGCGCGAATGAATGGGCCCGCCGCGACCCCGCTGCCGCGAAATCGTGGGCGCTCGCGCTGGAAAGCTCGATTGACCGACGCATGGCCGTGGCTGGAGTCGCCGCCGGGATGCTCGCCACCGACCCGCAAGGCGCATTCGCGTGGATGCAATCCCTGCCTCCCGAGAGCCGCAGCACCGACAGCTACGGTCAATTTTTCCGCGAATGGAGCGCGATTGACCCCGCCGCGGCGTCGCAAAAAGTTCTCTCGCTCCCCTCCGGCGAGCTTCGCACCCACAGCATGGCCGAAATCGCCGGACGCTGGGCCGAGAGCGACCCGGACGCCGCCCTCCAGTGGGCGCGCAACATCGGCGAAGCCGGCGGGCGCAACCGCGCCATCTCTGCCATCATCTCCAGGTGGGCAACTTCCGACCCCGTGCTTGCGGCCGCCGCCGCTAAGGAACTCCCGGCGGGCGAACTCCGCAACGAGACACTCGCCAGCATTATCACAACCCTCGCGGACACGGATATCGACGCCGCTATTGCCCTCGCAAACGACAACCTCACTGGAGCCGCCCGTTCCGCAAGTCTCCGCGAAGCTTCCCGCCGCCTCGCATGGCAGAACCCCGGCGGTGCCGCGACCCTTGCCATGTCCATCCCGGAAGGGAAAGATCGCAGCGACGCCATCGCAGACGCCGTCCGGCGCTGGGCCACCGAGTCGCCATCGGCAGCGATCTCTTTCCTTGAAAAAAACCTCCCGCCCGGAAAGGCCCGCGACAACGCGATGAGTGACGCCATCAACGGCTGGATCAACATCGACCCAAAGGCAGCGCTCGATTTTTCCGTAAAGTCCGGAATCGCAAAGCCGGACGATATTGCAGGGAAAGTCACCGCATGGGCATCCAACGATCCTGCAAGCGCACTGGCTTGGGCAAACGCAATGAACGACGGGCCCGCAAAATACAGCGCGATCGCCGGGGCCATCCGCGGACTTGCGGTCACCGACCCGGAGCGAGCCATGACGCTGGTCACGCCCCAACTCCTCGGCAGCATCTCCGAGGACGGACGCCGCTCCCTCGGCAACTACATCTCCTTGAACCTCGCCAGGAGCGACCCGGTCGGCGCCGCTGATTGGGCTCGCACCGTCGCCGATCCGATAGCCCGCGAAAGCGCATTTCGCATCACCGGTGCCACATGGGCCAAAGTCGACCCTGTCGCCGCCGCCGCATGGCTCGAGAAACTCCCCGAAGGCAAAGACCGCGACTGGTCCACGGCAAGCTACGCCCGAACCGTTCAGGAAACCGATCCCGAAGGCGCCGCCGCCTGGGCCGTAACCATCAAAGATGCCAGGGAGCGCGACGGTGCCGTGAGCGAAATCGTCCGCAACTGGGCGTCGAGCGATAAAACTGCTGCGGCCGCATGGGTCCAATCCAGCCCCTCGCTCACACCGGTGCAAAAGCAGGAACTCCTGCCGAAGTAGATGCCTCGCAGTCTTTGACAACTCCTTGCGCACAGCCACTTCAGGCACGCCCGATGACAAGGCCAAAGACTGGGGCATCCTGAAAAATATGATGGACTCAGCCGAGGCAAAACAAGCGTGGACACCAGAGCTCGTTCAGTTTCTGACAGTAGCCATCCTCCTTTTCGGGACAGTGGTACTAGCGCTTTGCCAGTCGTCGCATGATCGTAAGCGGGCGTGTTTATCGAGTTAGGTGTTTCCCCCCGTATTGGGGAAATCCACAGTCAAGAACGGCATTCTATGGAATGATGTAAGTCTATAGAGATAAACGTGTAGTTGACGGCCTGAATCGGCTGCGCTATGGGATCCTTCGCCGTGGAACAACGTGCCTTTCATGATTGAAAAAACGCGTCTTCGGCACGATGCATGCGCGAACCGGGTCTAGGCGTGGCTGGCTGAGCATTGCACCTGTTGAGGGTTCCCTGTTTTGCTGAATGCGCACCGACGACCTTGGATGCTTTAATAGTCAATTTCGATGAACACAAACCCATATGCAGAGAGTGGCCCGTACGCGACGCCTCCGAGTAACTCGGAGGATTTGGCGCGATGGACTGCCGACCTTGTTGACCGGGAGGCTAGACTGCGACTGATTATCGAGACGGAGCCGGAGTGCGTAAAGCTGCTCAGTGCGGACGGAAAACTTCTTGAAATGAATCCCGCCGGTTTGCGGATGATTGAGGCGGATTCTTTTCAACAAGTCGCGCATTGTTGCGTGTATCCGCTGGTGACGGACGAGCATCGGGCTGAATTCCAGAAGCTTACCGAGCGGGTGTTTCAAGGGGAGTCCGGCACTTTGGAGTTCCGCATTGTCGGACTCAAAGGGGGGCACCGATGGCTGGAAACCCACGCTGCGCCGCTTCGCGATCCGAGCGGGAATGTGACTGCATTACTCGGCCTGACGCGGGACATCACAGGTCGTAAAAATGCGGAGCTGGAAGCGCAGTCCGCACGCAAGCAGATGAATCAGGTCTTTGAGCGGGTGACGGATGCCTTTGTCGCGCTGGATCGAAACTGGGTTTATACCTACGTGAACGCGAAGGCTGGAGAGCTCTTCGGAAAAAGCCCCGAAGACTTGATTGGGAAACATATTTGGACTGAGTTCCCCGAGTGGATAGGGCAGCCGTTTCAACTCGCGTCTGAGCGTGCAATGGCGGAGCAGTCAGTGGTTTCGTTTGAAGAATACTACGAGCCGTGGAAGCGCTGGTTCGAAAACATCGTCCATCCATCGGAAGATGGTGTGTCGATTTACTTTCGCGATATCACGGAGCGAAAGCAAACCGAAGCGGCCCTGCGAAATAGCGAAGAGCGATTGCGTCTGGCATTAATGGCTGCGAACCAAGGCCTCTATGATCTAAATGTGCAGACTGGCGATGCGCTGGTGAGCCCCGAGTATGCTACCATGCTAGGCTATGATCCCGCGGAGTTTAAAGAAACGAATAGCCGGTGGATTGAGCGGGTCCATCCGGACGATCTCGAAAAGGTCGGGGCGATCTACCAGGCTTACATCGAAGGTCGGGTCCCTGTTTATCAGGTCGAGTTTCGTCAGCGAACGCGAACCGGGGGCTGGAAGTGGATATTATCCCTCGGGAAGATCGTTGAGCGCGACGCGCAAGGGCGCCCCCTTCGGATGCTGGGAACGCACACCGATATCACCGATCGGAAGCGCGCCGAAGATTTGCTCCGCGCAAAGGAAGAACACCTCACTTCGCTGGTCCATTCCATTGACGGAGTGGTGTGGGAGACTGATGCGAGGACCATGCAGGCCACGTATGTGAGCCCACGGGCGGAGAGGATGCTCGGCTATCCGCTGGAGAAATGGATTGAGGAGCCGTCGTTCTGGATAAACCATGTCCACCCTGACGATCGAGAGCGAGTGCACGCTTATAACATCGAATGTACGCGTAAGAACCGAGGGCACGAATTCGAGTATCGGATGATTGCCGCGGACGGCCGCGAGGTGTGGGTGCATGATGTCATCTCCGTTGTCGTGGAAGATGGCCATCCTTCGAAGCTGCGCGGGATCATGGTGGATATCACCGCGCAGAAAACGGCGGAACTGCAGATCCGGAAGCTCAACCGGACGTACGCGGTTTTGAATGCCATCAATCAATTGATTGTGCGTGCCGAAACCGCTCAGGAGGTTCTCGATGGGGCGTGCCGCCTCGCAGTGGAAAAGGGCGAGTTCCTTCTTGGATGGATAGGTCTAACGAATGGCGTTTCCGGTCCACTGGAGCTTGCTGCACATTCGGGAGCGACAGCGGACACCCTGGCAGTGCTCCGCCGCATGTTCGTTAATCCCGGCGAAGGATGCGCATTTACCTCGCGCGCGATGGCGACCGGGAGTCGGTCGGTCTGCAATGACATAGAAGTGTCGAAGGATGCGGAATCGTGGCGCGAGCACGCGCTGGCGCGAGGCTATAAGGCAATGGCTTCGTTTCCGCTCATCGTGGAGGGCCGATGCATCGGAGCTTTTAATCTGTACGCCGGGCAAACCGGGTTTTTCGATGGGGCCGAGCTGAACTTGCTCAATGAATTGGCGATTGATATTGCCTTTGCGATCGGATCTCTCCGGCATGTGCAGGAGCGTCACCGCGCCGAGGCTGCATTGAGGGAAAGTGAAGAGCGTTACATGCTCGCCGAGCGTGCGGTGAACGACGGGCTGTGGGACTGGAATATCGATACGGGCGATGATTATCTCTCCGCGCGATGGAAGGAAATACTCGGGTTCTCGGACGGAGAACTCCCGAACCACCAATCATCGTTTTTTGACCGCATCCATCCGGACGACGTTGCCGGAGTATCTGCCGTTGCGCGGGAGCACATAAACGGTGGCAGGCGATTCTCGACGGAGTTCAGAATGCGACACAAGGACGGCACCTATCGCTGGGTTCTTTCCCGCGGCGAAGTGGTGCGGGATTCTGCCGGTCGGGCGGTCCGGATGGTCGGTGCGATGACAGACATCACCGAGTCGCGAAAGGCCAATGAGGCGCTGCTCCGTCGCGAGGAACATTTCCGCAGATTGATCGAGAATGCGTCGGACCTCATCACTGCGGTGAACAAACGGGGCGTGATTACCTATCAAAGCCCGGCCGCGATGCGTTCCCTCGGGTATCAGGCGGAGGAAATGGTGGGACGAAACTGGAGCGAATTCATGCATCCGGACGATTCCGAAGCGATGGAAGCCGCGATGGTCGGATTGGTAACGGGAAAGGAGTCCTCGGTTTCTGTAGAGTGCCGGGTGCGTCACAAGAGCGGAGTGTGGCGGGTCTTTCAATCCGTCGGGCGCAGTGCTCCCGACGAATCGACGGAAGGATTCGTTATCGTCAACTCGCGGGACATTACGGAAACGCGGCAACTTGAAGAGCAGCTTCGGCAGTCTCAAAAAATGGAGGCCATCGGTCAGTTGGCGGGGGGTGTGGCGCATGATTTCAACAACATCCTCGCTGCAATCATCATGCAGGCCGAGGTGGCTTCGCTGGCGCAAAATGTTCCCGAGGAAGTGCAGGAGGGACTTATGCAGGTGTGCGGCTATGCCGAGCGTGCGGCGACTCTGATCCGTCAGTTGCTGCTCTTCAGTCGCCGTCAGGTCATGCAGGCGCGGGATCTGAACATCAATGAAGTCATCGCCCACCTTGCGCAAATGCTGCAGCGCATCATCGGAGAGGATATTCGCCTGGAGCTGGACCTCCATCCGTCGGCGCTCACCGTGCGCGCCGATTCGGGAATGATCGACCAGGTCCTGCTCAACCTCGCTGTGAACGCGCGCGATGCGATGCAGGCGGGAGGGCATCTGAAAATCTCGACCACGGCACAACTGATCGACTCCGATTTCACTCGACTCCACCCGGACGCCGCGCCGGGGCATTATGTGTGTGTGAGCGTTTCCGACACGGGGGTGGGTATTCACGCTGAAATCCTGCCGCGGATTTTCGAGCCGTTTTTCACCACCAAGGAACTCGGCAAAGGCACAGGACTGGGGCTTGCGACGATTTTTGGAATCGTCAAGCAACACACGGGCTGGATCGAAGTGACCAGCAAGGCGGGCGCTGGGGCGACATTCCGGATTTTCCTCCCTGCGATCGGCCTGCCGGAGAAAGCGCTCATCACGCCCGCCCGACAGTCGATGCCGAGTGGCGGAACCGAGACAATTCTTTTGGTCGAGGATGAGCCGTCCGTTCGTGAACTGACGCGAAAGATTCTGAAGCGTTTCGGCTATGAAGTTATCGAGGCATGCAGCGGGGTCGATGCACTCAATAGCTGGACAACTTGTCGTGATTCCGTGGCGCTCGTCCTCACCGATCTCGTGATGCCCGGCGGGGTTTCAGGACATCAACTCGCAGCCCGCCTGCTGGCGGACCGGCCCGAGTTAAAGGTCATCTTCATGAGCGGCTACAGCGCGGAAATTGCAGGGCGCGAGCTTGAAGTGGGAATCGGGGACCGCTTCATCCAGAAGCCATTCCTTCCAAAGCAGCTTCTGGAAATCATCCGCGCCACACTGGACTCGTCGCTGGCCTGAGCGCCTCATATTGCCGCGTGATTCCCGAAACGGGGTGACAAATTACATCCGACCTACGCCGGACTCCCCTGCTCATCCAGCACCTTCGCCAGCGTCGTTCCGCCGTCGGCTGAGAAATACAGGCCGTCTGTGAATACGAACCACCATTGCTCGCCGAGAGCGACATCGCCGCTTGCTGCTATGAGACCGCCTTTTCTCGGCATCCAGCGCCATTCAAACGCCCAACGCTCGCTTCGTGAAAGGCGGCCTTGAGTCGTGGGGTTGAGCGCTTGTGTGATGACGCGGCCGAACTTCTGATCGCCCATTGCGGCGGCTGAGATGGCGGTGGTTATTGTGGCGGGCTCGCCGCGCCGATTTCCGCCATATCCAAAGTCGTGACCTTGATGTCTTTGAAGAACTCATTCGCCTTGAGCGCACCGGTGCGCGTGTCCTTGCCGTTCGACCAAATCGGCGTGGTCGTGCCGTCTGCGTGGCGGATGCGAAGATTGTCGATATAGACTTTGTAGGTGCCAGGTTTTCCGCCTTTGAGGACGATGCCGTGGCGCGGAAGAATGCCGGGGGCGCTGCTGCACAGGCCGATGATGCGATGCTCCCACACGCCGGGACCGCCTTGCACTTCGGGACCCACGGACTGTTCGCGACCGAATTGATCGATGCCTTCGCCGCGCTTGAAATTGATAGTGATGGCCTTGCTGTCGTTGCCTTTAAACGGCGAGTAGTAGAAGCCTCGCCGCAGGCTGCCGGCTGCGATGGCGATGTCATACTCGATGTAGTCGGTGGCAAATTGATTCCCGGCGAAGCTTGCAATGGGGACGATCAGCCGGTCGTTTGGTTTTGCCTGCGCAGTGACGGTCACGGTGACTTCGAGCACTTCGCCTTCGGGCGCGGGCTTGGCGTCGAGCTTCGCGGGCGCGGGCTGATGCGTGAGCGCGGCTCCGAGCGAACCGGCCCAGGTGTTCATCTTCGCGGTGAGCGATTTCACCAAATCGGGATTTGCGTCGGCGACGTTCTTCGTTTCGCCGATGTCGGCGCGGATGTCGTAGAGTTCGGCGCGGTCGAAAAAGCGGTGCATACGCCAGTCGGCGGTGCGGATGGCGTCTTCGTTGTGCCACGCCCAGTAGTAGCTCTCGACCGGACTCGCAGCGTTGTCGCGCAGCGCGGGCCAGATGTTCTTGCCGTCGAGCGGGCGCGTCTCGGGCATTTTCAAATCGGCCATCGCCATCAAAGTCGGGAACATATCGAGCGCGCCGCAGAGGCCGTCCCAAGTGCGGGAGGCGACTTTGCCTTTCGGCCAATGAACCACGGTGGGCAGATGCGTGCCGCCTTCATACACGCTGTGCTTGCCGCCTCGGAACGGCAGGTTGCTGCCATCCTTCGTCGCGCCGTTGTCGCTGGTGAAGACGACGATGGTGTTGTCCCGCAGACCGAGTTGGTCGAGTTCACCGAGGATGGCGCCGACGTTCTTGTCCAAGGCCTGCACCATCGCAGCGTAAGTGCGCTTCGTTGCGTCGGTGACCTTCGGGTCCACGTCTTTGAGATCAGCCTCCTTCGCCTGCAAAGGCGAATGCACCATATGAAAAGGCACGTAGCAAAAGAACGGCTGCGCGTTGCCCGGCGCCCCCGTGCCGTCCCTTCGGGCTGCCTCCGGCAGGCTGTCTCGCTCCGCTCGGCTGTTGTCGCGAATGAACTCTATCGCGTGCTGCACGATGAAGTCCTCCGTGTAGCCAGCATCCTGCGGGCGGAATTCGCGATTGTGCCACCAACTCACCGGGCCTTTGCCGCCCGCTGTGCGCCGAGTGAAGAAGTCCGCGCCGCCCCCGTAATAAACCCACGCCTCATCGAAGCCGTGTTCGTTTACGCCGAGCCCGCCTTTGAACTTCTTGTTCGGCATCGCCGCGAAGGCCTCGGCAAAAGCGGCGCGATATTCCGCGGTGTCGGGGTCATCGCCGTTGTGCCATTTTCCGAAGATACCCGTGCGATAGCCGTTCGCCTTGAAGCCCTCGGCAATCGTCGTCTCGGCCTTCTCTAATTCCCCGCCCGTCTCCGGCCCCGTGCCGACGCGAAACGGATGCCTCCCCGTGAGCAGCATCGCGCGAGTCGGCGAGCACACGCACCAGCCCATAAAGTTCTTCAGTTCGACGCCCTGCGCAAAAAGCTTGTCGATGTTCGGCGTCGGAATACTGCCGCCAGGATGCGCACTGATGTCGCTCCAGCCAAGGTCATCTGCGAAGAGATAGACGACGTTCGGCTTGGTCGAATCAGCAGCGTGGAGCGCGGCCAGCGGAGCAAGCAGCAGAGCCGAGCAAAGCGTAAGAATTGGTTTCATAAGCGATGAGTCGGCTCAAACGTCAACTCCAGCGCTCCATATGACGAGCAGGTTTGTTCGCTCCCATCGTCACTTCTTCGCTTCGATGAGCTGGATCGCATCGAGAATGACGAAGCCATCGGTGCCCGCGTTGCAGATGACGACCGTGGTTTCCACATCAGACGAAAGCTGGACGAATCCCGCGGTGCGGAACGCTTCGCCAGCGAAAAGCGGCTGCGTTTGATCGAAGGTGAGCGTGGTTTTCTGCGCGCCGCTTTCGATGGTGATGGGCACTTTCTTCGCGCGGGTTTCATGCGGGGAATAAGCGACGCGAAGTTCGTAGCGGCCTGGCTTTGGCGCTTTAAAACGGAACGTGGCGATCGATTTACCGTCGCCGCGTTTGTCGTCGTGGACGTAGCCGGTGCCGATGTAGGGCTTGAACCCGGTGCTGGGTTTCCATTCACCTTCGAGCGTGGCTTGCTTGTCATCAAGGACGATGCCGGGGAGCTTCGCGGGGTCGAGGTTCATCGCTCCCTTTTGCTCGGGCGATGGCGCGGCGAGCACGGGGATTTCGAGCACCTGCTTCTGCGCCAGCAGACGCTCGCGCAACGCGGGATAGGGCAGATTCTGCACGATCACGCTTTGCTTCGCAGCGAGTGCAGCGGCGACACCGGCACTCTGGCCGAGGATCATCCATGTCGGCTCCACGCGGATCGACGAGATGCCCACATGCGTGCAGGAGAGCGCGACGGGGACGAGCAGGTTTTCGCATTCGGCAGCGAGCGGCAGGATGCTGCGATACGGGATGTGATAGGCGTAGCCGTAGCCGCGACCGGGCACCCGCACCGGCATGATTGTGCCTTCATCGACGACGCCATCTTTCGTCGCGACACGCTGGCAGTCGTGCGAGTCGATGGGGAATGACGAGATAGCGATGGCGTCCTCCTTTTGCGGATTCTCCATGATGTCTTTCTGGCTGACGACGAACATGCCCTTCATACGCCGGCCTTCGCGGACGTAGAGTTGCGGCGACCAGTGCCCGTAGCCGGCAAATTCATCTCGGCAGAGGCTCAGGTCCGCGTGCTCCTTCCGCAGCGCCTCGGGCACGGCGGGGTCGGTGCAGAAAAAGTGATACATCTCCAACGTGTATTGCTTGTGCGCTTCCCAAATCTTCGCGCGGCCCGCTTCGTCGGCCTCGCTCCAGCCGTTGCATGCGCCGACGAGCCCTATGGAGAACTGGCGTCCGATTCCGTTATTCGCATCGAACTTGCCGCCGGGAAGCGGATACAGATCCCACATCGCGACAGGCTTTGCTTTTGCAAAATAGCGGCGGATGACCTCGAAGCGCGCCGGGTCGTAGTTCGTCGGCGCGGGGAAAGGCACGCGGTTCGCCGGGTCTTTCGTGAGGCAAAGCCGGAAGCTATAGACCATCACGTTCTTATCGCCCGCATCCTCGGGACCGGCGTCGTCCGTGGTGATGAGCGGGAGCAGTTTGCCCGCATCATCACGGCCCGAAATGCGCATCAGCGGCTTCGGGTAACGCTTCCCGGCGAGCGATTCGCCAAACTCGCTGCGCCCCTCGCGCCCGATGGTCCACGACACTCCCGCAGCCGCCATGAGGTCGCCCTCGTAGCTGGCATCGATGAACATCTTCGCGCTGAAATCCCCATCGCTGGTCCGCAGCCGCGTGATGCGTGCGCCGTCCTTCGCGACTGACTTCAGCACGCGCTTCGTCAGCACCTGCACCTTCGCTTCATCGAGCATCTGCTTCGTGATTCGCATGGCGACGCTGGGCTCATACGTCCAGTGCTTCTGATCCTTTTCGCTGACCCTGTAAGGCAGCGTGATCCCGCGCGAAGTGTAGTCCGCCTCGATGCGTGTCTGCCATTCATCAAAGAGCCCCATCACCGTGCTGCGCACCGTCTGGTTTGAGTCGCTGAAAGACAGCCCGCCCGTATTCACCCCGCCGACATGATCCGTCGGCTCCAGCAAAATGACCGAAGCCCCTTCGCGCGCCGCCGCGATCGCCGCGCAGAAACCGCCCGGCGTGGAGCCATAGACGACAACATCGGGGTCTGCCGCGTGAAGCGCGGTGAGCGGAGCCAGCAGCAGCGCGGCAAGGAGTGTGATGAGTTGTTTCATTCGTTTCTTTTTCGGTGGTTGTTCCTGAATTTTCAACAGCCGTGCGTTTCCAAAAGCTGCGGGAATTCATCAGACTTGAAGCTGCTTTATCAGCACTCCCGTGCTCTCGCCATGCGAATGATTGGAGCCTCGGTGCTCACTTTCATTTTTGCGTCGCATGCCTCCGTTTCCCCTGAGCGAAATCGACCGTCCTCCTTGCCATCGCGCTGCCCAATCCCTGCCTTCCGCGTGGAGAACATGCCATACGGCGGAATCAAACACAGCGGCTTTGGCCGCGAGGGATTCGCTACGCGATGAAGGAAATGACGGAACCCCGAGCGTTAATCATCCGCAAAACGTTTTAGCCAGCGCTACGCCACCGGGTATCTGAAACTCTCGAAGCCGTGAGTTGAAGCGCGCTGAGGAATCTCAGTCCCGCAGTGACTTCGCGCACGGCACCTTCACCCTTGCCAGCTAATCAACGAATCTCTTTAACCCGTGCAGCCATGCTCTGCACCACACTCGAAACCGCCCACGCTGCCGTCTGCAAGCTCGTCGAAGACTTCTCCGAAAACGAACCGCACTACCTCGCCGCCAACTATTCCGAGGCACAGGCCCGCGTCAGCTTTATTGATAAACTCTGGCAGGCGCTCGGCTGGGATGTCACCCACGAGCAGCAGCGCAACCCCTACGCACAGGAGGTCAAAGTCGAAGACCCGCAGAAAATCCACGGTCACTCCCGCCGCGCAGACTACGCCTTCCACACCGCGCCAAACTTCCGCGACGCCCGCTTTTTCTGCGAGGCGAAGAAGCCCGCCGTTCAGCTAAAGGTCGATAAAGACGCCGCATTCCAGACCATCCGCTACGGATGGAGCGCAGGCACGCCGCTCGCCGTCCTCACCGACTTCGAGCAGTTCCACATCCTTGATTGCCGCGCAAAGCCCGACATCGACACCGCCCTCGCCCGCAGCATCCGCTTCTTTCACTACAAAGACTGGCTCGACCCCCAAAAGTTCGCCGAACTCTACTTCCTCTTCTCCCGCGAAGCCTTCCGCGATGGCGGGTTCGATGCCTACGTCTCAAAACTCCCACGCCCCAAAAAAGTCGGCAAACAGCTCGGCCTGCTCCGCACCGGCTCCCAGCCCGTGGATGCCGCATTTCTCGCCGACCTCGAAGTCTATCGCCAGACCCTCGCAGGGCTCCTCAAAGCCGCCGACCCCGCCCTCGATGGCGACGCCCTCACCGAGCTTGTCCAGCGCACCCTCGACCGCCTCGTCTTCCTCCGCTTCCTCGAAGACAAGCTCATTGAAACAGAAATCCAAGTGCAGCACTTCTCCCGCGCTGCCGGTGGTTTCGCGTGGGCCAAATTCCTCGCCGCCTCCCGCAAGCTCGACACCCGCTACAACGGCATCGTCTTCAAATACCACCCCATCCTCGACGACCCCGCAAAGCTCCCCGTGGACGACGCCCGCTTTGCCGACCTCTGCGAAGAACTCTCACACACCAAGTCCCCCTACGACTTCAACGCCATCCCCATCCACATCCTCGGCAGCATCTACGAGCGCTTCCTCGGCAACGTCATCAGCGACAAAGGCCAAGTCGAAGAAAAGCCCGAAGTCCGCAAAGCAGGCGGCGTCTATTACACCCCCGAGTATATCGTCCGCTACATCTGCCAGCAGACCGTCGGCAAGCTCATCGAAGGCAAAACCCCCGCCCAAATCGCAAAGATGCGCTTCGCCGACATCGCCTGCGGCAGCGGCAGCTTCCTCCTCGGCATCTACGACCTCCTCCTCCGCACCCACGGCACATGGTACAACGCGCATCCCGACGAAGCGAAAAAGGAAAACCTCGCCCCGCCCGGAAAAACCAAGAAGCGCAACAAGGAATTCGTTCCTGCCGTCACCGAGCACGACGGCGGGCTCCGCCTCACGCTGGAAAAGAAGCGCGAAATTCTCATCAACAACGTCTTCGGCGTGGACCTCGATCCGCAGGCCGTCGAAGTCGCCCAGCTCTCCCTCTACCTGAAGCTCCTCGAAGACGAGACCACCGCCAGCGCCCGCCAGCACTATCTCGACTTCCACGAAGCCCTCCTGCCGTCGCTCAACAAGAACGTCATCCGTGGCAATTCGCTCATCGGGCAGGACATTCTCGACGGGCAGTTCGAGTTTTCGGGGAGAGAAGAGGTCAAACTCGCTCCCATGGATTTTCGTTCGGCATTCCCTCAGGTCTTTGGGTACGACCGCGAGTCAGAGACTTCCGTCGTGCGAGAGACGGCGGACGGCGGGCATCTCGACCTTGGTCCCGGCGAGCCGATTCGGGACATGTCGGATTACGCTTCAAAAGCAGGTGTTGACTACCGAAAGCCATCGAAGAGGAAATTGCCCACGCTGAAAGCACACATCGGTGGTTCCGGGTTCGACGCAATCGTCGGAAACCCGCCGTATGTCCGGCAGGAGTCGCTCCCGCCTTTCGTGAAGAAATACTTTGAGAACCGCTACGAGAGCTATGACAGCACGGCGGATCTGTACACGTATTTTATGGAGCGCTGCATGTCCGAGTTGCTTCGGCAGGGCGGGCGGTTTGCCTACATCGTTTCCAGCAGCTTCCTCCGCACCGCGTATGGCGCGGAATTGCGGTGGACTCTCAAGCTGCACGGCGCGGTGGAGACGATCGTGGACTTCGGCGGGCTCCCTGTGTTTGCGGACGCAAAGGACACTTACGTTTGCATCCCAATCCTGAGCAAAGGACCGCAGCCAAAACAGGTTTCCGTCGCGAAGATTAAATCGCTCAAGCTCGAAGACCTCGCCGCAGAAGTGAGGAAGTGCAGCTACAACATTCCGCACGAGCGACTCAGCCGCGACGCATGGTCGCTCGACACGAACGAGTGCGCAGAGGTGTTCGCGAAGATCATGAAGAAGGGGGTGCCGCTCGGGAAATATGTCGCTGGAGAGTTCTTCCGTGGGGTTCTTACCGGCCTAAACGAAGCATTCGAGCTATCGCGCGAACAGCGCGACGCGCTCGCAAAGAACAAAGCATCCATTCCATTGCTCAAGGCATTTGTCGGCGGCGCGGAGATCAAGCGTTACCACATCCTCAACGATGACTGCTTTCTAATCGTCATCCCGACTGGCTGGACACGCGAACGAATGACCGCCGACGGCACCGGCGCACCGCGCACCGAAAACGCAGCATGGGAGTGGCTTTGTGCCAAGCATCCCGGCATCGCTGACCATCTCGCACCGTTTGAAGCAGCCTGTCGGAAGCGTCAGGATAAAGGCGAATACTGGTGGGAACTTCGCTCCTGCGATTACTACCAGCATCTCGACGCGCCGAAGCTCGTCTTTCCCGACATTTGCAAAGGCCCTCGTTTCATGGTGGACCGCAACGGCACCTACCTCGCCAATACCGCCTATTGCCTCGGCGTGGACGATCTTTACTTGCTCGGCATCCTCAACAGCCGCCTGTTTTGGTTCGCCATTGCGCGCTTGAGCATCCCGTTTGGAATACGGGCAGGTGAATTCCGCTATCGGCTCATCTACCAATACATGGAGAAAGTTCCCGTCCGCACCCTCGACCTCAAAAAATCCGCCGAAAAGAAACAACACGACCGGATGGTGCAACTCGTCGAAGCGATGCTCACCACCCAGCAACAACTCACCGCTGCGCACGCCAACGAAAACAACCGCACTTACTACGAGGCCAAAGCCTCCGAGCTCGACCGCCAGATTGATGAACTCACCTACGACCTCTACGGCCTCACGCCCGAAGAAAGGGCCCTCGTCCAAGGCACCTAAGCGCCCGGTGGGCCGGTGGATCGACCGGGATACGCCGCTCCTCCCGCGCATCGTCGCCGAGAGCATCTGCGCCGAAGCCGCCAACTGGCTGGACGATGACCGCCCGATGTCCTTCGCCCCCGCGCTCGCCGCACGGGCTACCCGGCTCTACGCCCGCAACTCCGCCTTTGCCCGCCGGATGAGCGCCCCCGGCAATATGGGGCGCGAATGGCTGAGCAGCTTCATGCGCCACTGGCTCGCCTCCTACCTCTCCCGCGACCACCGCCGCCTTTTCGAGCGCCTGCCTCCGTCCTACTGCGTCGGCGAGCCGCTCGTCTTGCCCCGGTAAGAAACCGGCGTGTTCCACCTGCGCTTGCGAAAGTAGTCCGTCCCGACTGGTCGGGAGCCAAACCTCCATAAAGAGAAGAAGGGAACGCTTCGCAGAGAGACGGCGCTCGGAGATTGGACGGCTTCACGTCCTGCCGCGCCGTGCCGACTGAAGTCGTGGACTACTTTCGCGCCCACCTTCGCGTGAGGGGGCCGAGGGAATGAAATGGGGTGCTTTTCGTAAGTATCTGTGAACTATGGGTTAATGCGTTGGCTTTCCGTTGTTTCGTGCCGGAAATCAGCCTTTATGCGCTAGCGCATAGGGTCTTTGCGCTAGCAATCAGAGGCTGTGCGCTAGCGCACGAGGGCTGTGCGCTAGCGCAGAGAGGCGATGCCCTAGCGCATACGCGCTGTGCGTGGGCGCATGAGGGCTTTGCGTCGGCAACTTGCGGACTATGCGCTAGCGCACGGATGCTGGATGCTAGCGCAGAGAGGCTGGGCGCTAGCGCATAGGGTCGGGACGCTAGCGCATGGAAGCTGGACGCTAGCGCATGGCGTCGGGACGCTAGCGCATAGAGGTGGATTTCACACCCAAAAAGCGGGTTTTTGGGCGCAGAGCGAAGATTCGCCTTGCATTTGAAATGCCGTGCGATATTTCGGGCGCTTCATCTTCCTACTCGCAGACTATGCCATCACCTAAAGGCTTCTTCTATGACTCTCCTGGAGCTTTTTATGATGCTGGCCTCGTTTACGACGGGGAGACAAATCAACCCAATAAAAGAACACATAAAATGGCATCATTAAACCTTGGTCTATCACGCAAAAATCCATCGCAAGTCATCGCGCTCGGCGAAATCGTCGTGGGGAAGCTGGCACCCGCCGCCCCTACGCCTCCACCGATCCCCAACATGGCGGGGAAAGTCGCAACGCTTGCAACGAAAACCGCCGAAGCAAAGGAGGCGAATGACGATTACGAAGCGGCAAAGATCACGCTCGCGAACCTTAAACAAATCCGTGATCAAAAGGCGGACGAATTGCGCTTGGAGCATACTTCCGTGGCGAAGGCGGTGGAGAGTGAGTGCAAGGGTGACCCTGTGATGCTCTCGGCAAGCGGCTATCCGCTGGCGGCGGCGAACTCTGCGACGGGTGAGGCACCAGGACAGATTAAGAACTTCACGCTGACTGCGGGCGACCATGACGGGCAGGTGGATGCGTCGTTCGATCCGGATAGTTTTGCAAGTACCTACGAGGTGCAGCTTGCGACCGGGGATCCCGTGATGGGACCTTGGGTGACGAAGGCTACGCCGACGGCTTCGAGCTGCTCGATCACGGGCGAGACAAGCGGCCAGCGAGTCTGGGGGCGCGCACGCGGAATCGGGCCAAATGGCACCGGGCCTTGGAGCGACCCTGCGACGAAGATCGTTCCTTAATCTATCGACTATGCAGGGCGGGCCTGGACGACGGGCCCGCCCTTCTTCTTTTCTGTAACCTACACTTTTTCCTCTTTATGCCATTCGATCCCACTATCCCGCCCGACGGTTCATTCGCGACGGGTGCCGCGCTGCGCGGTCAGTTCAACGGACTCAAAGCTCTCATCGACGCAATCCCGGCAGGGCCTGCCGGACCAGCGGGGCCGCAAGGTCCGGCGTTTTCGAACATCCAAATCGGCTCTGTGACGACGGGGGCGCCGGGGTCTCCGGCGGGCGCCTCGGTGAATGTGTTCGGCAGCAATGTGGAGCTTTCATTCACGATCCCTGCGGGCGACACGGGGGCTCCGGGGGAGGTGTCGAACTCGACGCTGGCGGGCGAGATTTCCGGGACGGCGCGGAATCCGAACTCGGTGGCACCCATCCCATTTACCGTGAGCAATCCGCCGACGCAGGCGGAGCTTCAGGCGGTGGTGGATAAGGTGAATGAGCTGATCGGGGCTCTGCAAAGGTAGCTCGGAGTGCAACGGCGGTTTTTCAAATCGGGGGCTTCATTTCCCCATTGCATCGAAGGCTGACTGCAAGGCTTTGCGGGCGGCGGCTTCCTTCTCGGGATCGCGGTTTTCGTTGGGCTCGGCGGGGTCTTCCCAGAGTTCGACGACGCGGCGGAGTTGACCCTTGTTGTTAAGCATGTAGTCGCGGTTTCGGACCTGGCGGTCGTTGGCGTTTTGAATGTGAATCCACTCGCGGGGTTGGCCTGGCTTTCCCATGAGTTGCGGAGCGAAGGAGCGTCCGTGAATGCTTTGCGCGGGGAGCGGGGCCCCGGTGAGTTCGCAAAGGGTCGGCAGAAAGTCGGAGAGGTCGATGAGGTCTTCACAGGCGCTGCCGGACTGGATGCGCCCCGGCCAGCGGACGAACAGCGGGACGCGGGTGCCGCGGTCGGTCATCGTGCCTTTGCCGCCAGCGATGCGTTTTCCATCGCCCCAGGTCGTGACGAGGCCGCTGTCGGTGCCGTTGTCGGCGAGGAAGAGGATGATGGTGTTTTCGGCGATGCCGAGGTCGTCGAGCGTCTTGAGCATCGCGCCGATTTGTTTGTCGAGGCAGGCGACCATGTCGGGGAAATATTTCGCATCGCCTTTGTGCGCGGCATTGGGCGCACGGTAGCTTTTCTCGCTGCTGTCGGGTGTCGGCTCCCACGGGTAATGCGGCAGGTAGGTGGAGTAGTAGGCGAGGAAGGGCGTTTTGCTTTTGGCGCTGGCTTTGATGAAGTCGAGATAGACCTCGAGGTCCACATCCGGGCCGTAGCGGTCTTTGTTCTCATCGGCGATGATGCGTCCATCGCGCATCTGGTAGGGTTTCCAGAAGCGGGTGGTCTTTGCGCCCTTTTTATCGAAGATGCTCCACGTCTGATAGTGGTCAAAGCCGAAGTCGCCGATGGTGTTGTGCTTGTGCTCCAAAGAGACGTGCCATTTGCCGACGATCTGCGTGGCATAGCCGTGCTGCTTGAGTTGGCGGGGGAAGCTCGGCTGCGATGGGTTGAGGAAGATGTTTTCCTGGTGCTTGCTGTGCAGCACGACTTTCAGCCCGTTTTGAAAAGGGTATCGGCCCGTCAGCAACTGACCGCGCGAGGGTGAGCAGAAAGGATTCGAGAAACAATGTGTGAAGCGCATCCCTTCCTTCGCAAGACGGTCGATGTTCGGTGTCTTGTGCGAGGTGCCACCGTAGGCGGAAAGGCACTCCACGCCGAGATCATCAGCGAGGATGATGAGGACATTTGGCTTCGATGGTTCGGCGGCGTTGAGCCCGCAGGGCGGCAAGAGCAGTGCGAGAGCGAGAAGCAGGAGTTTGAATTTCATAAAAGGCGCGGACGGACGGACACGGGCGAGCTTTCCCATTGTGCAAAAGAAACCACGCCCGAAGTAAACAGCAAGCGACGCTGCCAGAGCGAGATTGCAAATCACGCTTACGCTGGGCGCTCGCCTTAACTGATCATCGCTTGTTTTCCAAAAAGCGCAGCAGGGTCGCTTCATCAATTGCGCTGGCCGCGCCGTGACCTTCGCCCAGGACCTTGTAGTGAATGACCGCGCCGTCGAGGTAACTGAAGACTTCCAGCTTGCCGACGACCTTGCTCGGGCTGCTCAACTTCTCGCCTTGGTATCCCATCGCTTTCGCCCAGCGAAAAATGGACTCCTCCGCATGGACAAAGCCGAGCTTGCCGTTCTTGGCGGGAATCGCCGGGGAAGGCCCACCGTGATACGGAATCAGGCGATCCTCGGTTCCTGAGATGTTCATCAGTCGTATGCCGGGCCGGGGAACGACCACGGTCTGGTAGTTGTTGTCGCCGCCTTTGGCTTTGAAGTCGCGCCCGTCGTGTTGCAGCACGTTGAGCGGACTGACGGCGGTTATGTAGTTGCGAATGTTCGGCGACAGGGACTCGATGGCCATTTGATTCGCCAACGCCGCGCCATTCGAATTGCCCATGATCGTGAAATTGTCTCGCTGCACATTTTCGTAAGCCGAGAGCCCTTCCACGATTGCTTCGATGAACTTACGGTCGTCCGCCTTCGAGCGTTCGGCGGAGATGTTCCAGCTCTTCAGATAGCCGTCCGGAAAAACCATGACATAGCCCGCCGCCATCGTCGGGTGGCGCTTCATAAAGCCGTTCATCGAACCCCGGGCGTCGCCGCCGTTGCCGTGCATATAGATAAAGACGGGCAACTTCCCGGTGCCCGCATTTCTTGGAACGCTCACGTGGTAGGGCCGCGAAAAGTCCTGCTCCTGCGACCACGATTGCTTGATGAAATACTCGCCAGACGAAAGCCTGCCAGCGGGCGGTTCGGCAGCGTTCGTCAATGAGCACGCCATGAAAACAAGGCACGCGCAGAGCGCGACGCGGCGCGCGAGCCGCAGGAAGACGCAAAGCGCGAGGGCTGCTTTCACGGCGCGGTAATCTTCGGTGTCCAGTGAGCGTCGAGCTTTGCGCGGAGTTGGGTCACGATTTCAGGGTGCTTGCTGGCGAGGTTGGTTTCCTCGGCTGGATCGGTTTGGAGATCGTACAGCATTGGCTGCGCGGACTGGAGCGTGGCCTGGAGCGCGGGAGTGAGATACTTGTCGGTGGGGATCGTCTTGAGTGCGCCTTCGGCTTCGAAGGTGCGGGGAAGCACAAGGCGCCAACGCCCGTCGGTGACCCACCGCCACAGGACATTGACGGCCGGATCATCCAGGGTTTGGGAGCGGATCGTGAAATCTTCTCCAAACACGTGCTGTCGCGCTTCGACTGTCTTTTTGTCGAGCAGGTTGATTCCCTTGAGTCCTTGCGGGACCGGCAATTCGAGCGCCGCCAGAACCGTGGGCATGATGTCGATCGACGACGCGAGTGATGCGGATCCGGCTGGCGTGACTCGTCCGGGCCAACGGATCAGGATGGGCGTGCGGTGACCGGCATCGAAAGGTGTGGTTTTGTTCTTGGGTGCGAAACTCGCGGATGATGGCGACTGGATCCATCCGTTGTCGGTGACGTAAATGACGATGGTGTTGTCGGCGAGTTTTTCGCTTTCGAGATGTGCCAGCAGTTCTCCGCAGGTTTCGTCGAACCACTCGCACATGGCCCAGTAGCGGGCGATATGCGGGGACTCGGTTTTTGCTGCATACTTTTGGAAAAGCCGATCGGGCGGCGTGTGCGGGGTATGCGGCATGAAGGGCGCATACCAAACGAGGAAAGGCTTCTGCTGCTGGCGCGATTCGGCGATGAAATCATAGATCGGCTGAAGGCCCTTGCGGCCGATCGTGAGCCCCGCATCGCCATGACGGTCGCCCTGCGTCATGCCGTGGGTGAATCCGCCGCGCGAAAAATTCCCGTGCCACCATTTGCCAGTCTGGAAACTGCGATACCCCGCGCCCGCAAGCACCCGAGGCAGCGTGGGCACGTCGTCGAGCATGGCGTTCCATTGCGTGGTCAACTCGGCGGTCGAGCCGCGTCCGCCTTTTGGGGTGCCGGCTTTCGCCAACGGCGGGTCATTTGCAGTGACCTTGTGCTGATGCGGATAAAGCCCGGTGACAATGCTCGCAAGACTCGGACAGCACACGCTGCTGGGGACAAACCCGCGAGAAAACGCAAGGCTCTGAGACTTGAGCTTATCGATGTGCGGCGTCTGAAGATGCGGATGCCGCATGAAGCCGTAGTCACCGGCTCCCTGATCGTCGGAGACGATGAAGACGATGTTCGGTTTTGGCGCATCGGCAGCGCGAATCGCGGCCAGTGGAGCGAGGAGCAGGGCGAAGATGAGCAGGTATTTCATGAGTTAGTGCGTGATGCGTGGGATCGCTGCAGAATTTTGGGTGAGGCTCACTCTGCCTTCTTCTTCCCCTTTTTCTTCGGCGTGGTGCCGGCTGCGGTTCCGTCGTTCTTGGCCGGCATCGGGGCGTTCACTTCCTTGCGCCAGGCGATGAGGCGGGCTTGGAGTTCTTTCGCTTTGTCGGGCATGTCCGCAGCGAGGTTCTTCGTTTCGCCGATGTCTTCGCGGAGGTTGTAGAGTTCGAGTTTTCCGTCCTCCAGAAACTCCATGAGCTTCCAGTCGCCCGCTTGAATCACGCTGACCGGCGTGGTGCGCCAGAGGCCGGGGCCGGAGCCGAGGTAGCCGGGGAAATGCTGGAAAATAGCGTCGCGCTGGAGCTTCGCCGCCGGGTCGCGGATCAGTTTCACAAGACTCTCGCCGTCGAGCACCTGACGCGGTTTGGGCGCGGAGGCGAGTTCGAGGAAGGTCGGAAAAACATCCACGTGTGCGGTCGGCACGTCGCTCGTGGAGCCGGGCTTTGTCACGCCCGGCCAGCGGACGATGAACGGCTCGCGCGTGCCGCCTTCGTAAAGGCTGCCTTTGCCGCTGCGCAGTGGGGCGTTGTCGGTGATGCCGCCGCCGTCTTCGTCATTGGCTGTTTTCTTCTTTGCCCTGTTCTCTTTGCCCGGCTCGCGGATGAGACCGTCGGGACGGCCGTAACCGCCCACGCCGCCGTTGTCGCTGGTGAAAATGACCACGGTTTTGTCGGCGAGTTTTAGATCATCGAGCGTCTTCATCACGCGGCCCACGCTTTCATCCACGCTGGCGATCATCGCGGCGTAGGTCGGATTATTGTGACCACCGACGCCGGGCTTCGGTTTGAACTTCGCGACAAGATCGGCCTTCGCTTGATGCGGCGAGTGCACCCCGAAATGCGGGAGGTAGAGGAAGAACGGTTCGTCCTTGTGGCGTGTGATGAAATCCACCGCTTTGTCGGTGAGAAAATCGGCGAGGTATTGGCCCTTGGGGTAGTCAGTCTTCGGGTCGGTGCCAAAATCGAAGTGCCGCCCCGCGCTCACGATCGCTTCGTCGAAGCCGCGCTTGCCCGGATGAAACTCGCCCCGTTCGCCAATGTGCCATTTGCCAAACATCCCCGTCGCGTAACCGCCGGCCTTGAGCTGCTTCGCAATGATGTCGCGGTCGAGCGGGAGTTCGGTGACGTTGTCAACGGGCCGCAGCGGACGCGAACTCCAGTCAAATCGCCCGATGCCACCGACTGTGTAAACGCCCGTGCGCGCGCCGTATTGCCCGCTCAACAAAGCCGCGCGAGTCGGCGTGCAGTTTTGGCAATGGTGATGGCTCAGGAGCTTCATGCCCTGCGTCGCGAGGCGGTCGATGTTGGGCGTCTCGTAGTATTTGCTGCCGTAGGTCGCGGTGTCCGTCCACCCGAGATCATCGGCCATGATGAAGATGATGTTCGGCTTGGTGGCAGCGTGAAGCGCGGTCGGCGGCGCAAGCAGGAGTGCGGCGAGTGCGAGGATGGTGTTTTTCATTTTACAAAATGGTGTGCGATTTTTGCCTTCATAGCTTGCCAATCAATTCGCAGTCGATGGAGCAGTTTCGGCGGCCTTCTCCTTTGCCTTCTTCCTCGCTCGCCGGGGCTTCGCTCCACCCTCGCCATCGGCACCTTTATTTGGGTCCATTCGCGTGAGGTCTGCCGGCGTGGGGCTGCCGCCGAACTGTTTGTAGTAGAGCTCCTGAAACGGATTGATTGTCGGGATGTTCGTGACGTCCTCATTCACGAGCAGCGGCTGAACATCCGTCCACCATCGGTCGTAGCTGACGCGGAGTTTCGCGGCGACTTCGGGATGCTCGGCGATGACATTTTTCGTTTCGCCCGGATCGGCTTTGAGGTCGTAAAGCTCATCGTTATTCACGAGCGTGAACTGCGCGTTCTGGATGGCGCACTTGTTGAACTTGGAAGCCGCCGCATTCCCTTTGGCCCAGCGTCCGACGTGATGCACGAGCGTGCGATCCGTCCACTCGGCCTTGGGGTTTTTGAGCAGAGAAACCAAACTGCGGCCTTCGACTTGTTGCTTCACGTCGGCGGAAAGTGTCGCGCCGGTGAGCTCCGCGAGCGTGGGGAAAAGATCGAGATGCGCGCTGAGCGCATCGCACTCCGCACCAGCGGGAATGCCGCCTGCGGGCCAGCGGAAGAAACTCGGCGCACGCGTGCCGCCCTGATAAGTCGTTCCTTTTCCGCCCTTCATCCCCGCATTGAAAATACTCTTGCCTGCCGTGCCGCCATTGTCGGAGCCGAGATAGATGACCAGCGTGTTGTCCGCGATTCCCCATTCCTTCAGCTTCCCGAGCAGCTTGCCGAAATTGGTGTCCACGTTTTCGATCATGCCGAGAAACTTCGCCGTGCCTTCATTCACGCCGGGTTTGCCGAGGTAGTGCTCGTAATACTCCTTCGGCAGGACGTGCGGACCGTGCGCCGCATTGAGCGGGATGTATGCAAAGAAAGGCTGCTTCGCCCCGCGCTTCGCATCCATCCACTTCAGCGCCTGTGCGAAGAAAAGGTCCGTGCAGTAGCCCGTGGTCTTTTCGAAAGTGCCGTTGTGCCAGAGCGTCGGATTGATGTTCGTATTGCCGGGAGCATCGCCGCACGAGCCGGGATAGGTCTGTCCGATGCCGCCGCCGCCGTGGATATAGACTTCATCAAAACCACGGCTCTCCGGGCGATACGCAGCCTCGTCGCCAAGATGCCATTTGCCAAAAATGCCCGACGTGTAGCCGACAGTTTTCAGCATCTGCGGCAGCGTGAACGTCTTTAGACTCATCCGCTCCCGCTCAAGAATGGTATGCGTCACGCCATTCTTGAATTCATGCCGCCCGCTCAAAAGCGCCGCGCGAGTCGGCGCGCAAGTTGGGCTCACGTGAAACTGCGTAAACAGCAGACTTTCCTTCTTAAACGCATCCACCGAAGGCGTACGCGTGATCGGATTCCCAAGACACGCGTAATCGCCGTAGCCCACATCATCCGGCATCACGAGAATGATGTTCGGCTTGGATGATTCGGCGGCGTTGAGCCCGACGAGCGGCATCAGCAAAGCGAAGGCGAGAAGCAGGAGTTTGTATTTCATAAAAGGCGCGAACAATTGGAGGCGGGCGAGCTTTCCGATTGTGGAAAACAAAGCAGGCCCGAGGTAACAGCGCGGCACCGGGATTCCTGACACAAATTTCGCCGACTCTCGCCCATCCATGAATACGCGCTCCAACTACGGTGTCGCCGTGATCTTTGCCAGCCATTGACGCGCTTGGTCGCGGGCGGGGCTGGGGCGGAGGGTCCAGGCGTCGTTGTGATTGCGAAAGCCGGTGCTGATGAATGTGAGGTTCGCGTCGGGGAGCAGTGGCTTGAGATACCTCTCGGTCTCGCTCGCCTTTGCGTCCTCGCCGCAGATCAATTGCGGGCGGTTGCCGAGGCGTTTGAGACGGTCGAGCGCGGAGGCGCGGTCCGAGCCGGGATAGGGCCACGAGCGGACGCCGTCGTAGTGGCTGTAGGCGAAAAATCCGCGCCAGAGCTTCGACGTTTCGTCGTCGTGCAGGCCGAGAAAATTGCACGCGATGGCTCCGCGCGAAAAGCCGCACAGCACCACGCGGGTGGCGTCGCCGCCGAACTCGCGGCACACGTGACGCACGGCTTCGCGGCAATACTTGAGCGTGGGCTGCGGGTCGCGATTTGTGGAATCGCCCCACCACGTCAGCGCGAGGTCGTCACCCGCTGCGTTGAGATACGGGACGCAGAGCCAGATGAACCCGCGTCCTGCGGAGAGACCGTAGCCAAGATTACTGCCCTCGGGCCGGCCAGTGCTGATGTCGCCGAACTGATTTTTGTATCCGCCGTTGCCCGCGAATTCCACGAGGACGGGCAGCTTCGCGTCCGGCTTCCAGTCGGTCGGGAGATACAGCACATGGTAAACCGCCGTGCCCGCCCACGCGGTGAGCGTTTGCTTCACCCGAAGACCGGCGGCGGGTGGCTCCGAGGTCATCGCAGGCACCGCAAGATCCGCCGGCACGTTGCGGATATCGGGCAATTCGGCAACGGCGACATGAACTGCGGCGAGCAGCAGGGCGGCGAGAAGAGGCAGGCGAGTTTTCATCAGGAAATGTGCGGGTTGGTTCCAACCTTCCAGCGCGGTGTGAATAAAAGTCGAACAGCACGCAAGGGGAGAAATGCCGATCGAGACAGGAGCGTTCGAAGCGTTTTCGATAGTCAACAGAGCGGCGATTCTCTCCGCTCTTTCGTATGGCAAGCTCTTCGCCGAATTTATAGCCAGCGTTGAGTGGATGACTTTGCGGTTGGCTGGAGCATCCACGCGGATTTCCTTCGCGAGGGTCTTTGTGTCCGCCGAGAGGTTCCAGCAACCGAGATGGGTGCGACGACTACTTTTTGGTCTCCGACGGACCGCCTTACTTCGCCTTGAAGAGTTTGTGTTTCGGGTCGCCGCCGGAGATGAGGTAGGCGATTAAATCGGCCAGCTCGTCTTTGTTCATCGCGGCGACGGTTCCGGGCGGCATCATCGAGATTTGCGAGGGCTCGACGGTTGCGACGTCGGCCATCGCGGTCTTGGTGAGCACGCTGAAATCGTAGGGATTTGCGGCGATGGCGATTTCTTTGTCGTTGCGGTAGATGATGCGTCCGTAGAGCTGCCCGCCTTCTTTCAGCGTGATCGTGCTGGCTTGGTATTGCTCGGAGATGGACTGGCTGGGCTCGGAAATCGCGACGAGAATATCCGGAATCGAGTAGCGCTTGGCGACCGAGCCGAGGTCGGGGCCGGAGAGTCCGCCCGCGCCTTCGAAGCGATGGCAGGCGATGCAGCGTCCGGCGGAAAACATCTTCTTGCCGTTGTCGTAATCGCGGTCGGCGAGCTCGGTTTTGAACAGCTTTTTTGCCGTCTCCGTCGTCCATCCGCCGGGCGGGCCTTTTGGCAATGGCAGCTTGCTGAGGTCCACCGCCGCGACATCGCCGAGCAGCCACGAAATGGCGGCTGCGTCCTTCGGCGTGAGATGCTCGATGGCGTCTTTTCGGATCGCGCGGATGTAGCCGATGAAGCTCTTGCCGCCGCTTTTTTCCAAGCTCTCGTTCAGCCAGCCGAAGTAGAATTTCCGGTCGTCGAGCGTCCAGCCGGACTGCACGCGGCGGATGCTGTAAGCGTATTGGATGTTCTGCGTGTTGGGCGTGTTGGCCATCGTCTTGAGCACGGCCTCGCCGTATTCGTGGCGCGCGAGCATCGCTTTGTCATAGGCCATCGTTTTGGTCTGCGTGACTTTCATCAAAGCGACCGTCTTGCTCGCGACTTCGGGCGCGTCGAGGAAGCTCAGCACGCGGCACAGTTCGGTGTTCAGCGTCTCGTCTTTCGCGGGGAAAAGCGGGTTCAGCTTTGCGACGACGGCGGCGATCTCCGCAGGCGACGGCGCATTCTTACGGATGAAACAAAGCG
This sequence comes from Verrucomicrobiaceae bacterium, assembly GCA_043755735.1. Classification (GTDB taxonomy): domain Bacteria; phylum Verrucomicrobiota; class Verrucomicrobiia; order Chthoniobacterales; family Chthoniobacteraceae; genus SXWH01. The sequence goes on from JAYUSJ010000052.1 coordinate 51,864, forward strand.
AATACGCGCGCAGCAGAGCGAGCTGGTCGTCCGGCTCCAGCTCGGAAAATGGAACGCTGTTCAGCTTTTCCAAGACGCGGCTCGAAAGCGCCTTCTCGCCGTGTCTGCAAAGCGCGATGGCCGCGTAGATGACGGCGCGTGGATTCGCCTCCGCGAACGCTTTGTCCTGCCACAGCGCGATGTCCTGATTCTCCACAGCCAGACGCGCAGCGTAGCGGATGTCGCGGTCTGCGTGCGACAAATAGGGCCACGCTTTTTCAATCGCCGCAGCCCCCACGCGCTTGCCGTGGAATGCTTCGAGCGAGCGCCGCAAATCGCGCAGCGATTGATTCGCCACCAGCGATTTCTTCGGCCCATCGCGATGCGGCCCGGTGTAGCGCACGCGGTAGAGCTTCGATGCCGTGTTGCGTCCGCCGACGAGAAAATACATGTGCCCATCCGGCCCGAATCGCATCGCGGAAATGTTCAGCGGCGTGCCGTTGAGAAACTCCTTTTTCGTCCCCGTGTAGCTCGACCCGCGCTCTTCCATATCCACCGTGTAGATGGTCCCAAACGTCCAGTCGCAGCAGAACAATTTGTCCTGGTAGTAATCCGGGAAATTCGAGTGATGCCCAAAGCTCAGCGCCGTCGGCGACCCCGGCCCGATGTTGACCACCGCGCCGTTGCTATCGGCGAAATACTCGGCCCATTTCGCCGAGCCCGCGCGCCAGCCAAACTCGCTCGCCGACGTGACGTGATTCACCCGCGTGGGCCGATACCACGGGCTGCCGATGTCGAACTCAAGGTCCGAGTCATACGTGAACAATTCGCCCTCGCGATTGATGGCGATGTCCACCGAATTGCGAAAGCCCGACGAAACCATCGTCCAATCTTTTCCATCCGGCGAAATGCGGCAGATCCAGCCCCCCGGCGCGTGAACTCCCACCGCATGACCCTGCGGATCGTTCATCGCCGGGAGCAGCGAATCAAGCGCCCACACCGGCGGTTGCAAGCTCGGCACGCCCTTCGGCACCCGCGAGTGATTGCCCGAGACGAGATACAGCCCTTTTCCATCCTCGGTCAAAATGACGGAGTGCGCGGAATGTTCGTAGCCCATTTCCAATGGCTTGATGAGCGTGAACTCGTCGTAGGTATCGTCCCCATCGGTATCGCGAATCCGATAAAATCCCTTCATCGACGACATATACAAACTGTCGAACGCATATAGAAAACCCAAGGCACCACCGACCGTGCGCTTGCCCCACTTGATCGGCACATGCGGAAACCCCTTCAAACTCTCCACGCTCAGCGGCGCACCATCCTTCGCCAAAGTGACCCGGAAAACGCCCTTATCATCCTGGTCCGAAACAACGAGCCGCCCCTTCGGATCAAAAGCCATCGCGACCCACGAGCCCTGCTCCGTCGGCACCGAGTACAGCAACTCCGCATCGAAGCCCTCGGGCAGAGTGATCTGCGTATCAGGATCGAGGACGTAGTTGGTGTCGTCGGCTCCTGCCTGTCCGACGATGTTTGAGAACAGTATAAGGGCCGCAAGTTTGTTCATTGGAGTCTTTGCCATTTGTGAGATCGCTTGTTGGATAGGGCGTCGACGTCTCGTCTCATTCCCTCAAGGCTTCCAAGGCTGCCTTCGGCGTCGTGCGCGCGGCGGCTTCTTTTTTAGGAGCTTTGTTTTCGTTGGCTTTTGCAGCGGCAGCGTCTGATCGAGTCGCTGCGGCCTTTTTGGGCGTGGGCTTTTTTGGCTCCGTGGATTGTTTCCATGCCTCGGGCCGCACGATTTGTTTTGCGGCTTCGAGTTTCTCCAGCAGCGCGGGATACGGCATATCCTGAACGCTCACAGATTTGTCAATGGCCATGCCCGCAGCGATGGCGGCGCTTTGCGACAGCGCCATGAAGACCGGCTCCATGCGGATGGAGCCGTGGGCGACGTGCGTGGCGGAAAGGCAGATAGGTGCGAAGAGGTTTTCGCACTCGCCCTTTTTCGGGATGATTGAGCGATACGAGATTCCATACGGCTTGGGCGGCACGCGCCAGATCACGCCTTCGTTTTGCACGTTGCGGGTTTCGGTGACGATGTGCTGCACGCAATGCGAGTCCATTCCGAACGAGCCGAGCGCGACGGGGTCTTCGGCCTTGCGCGTGCCCGCGCAATCGAGCTGCGTCATCACGTAGTCGGTGACCATGCGGCGCGCTTCGCGAATGTAGATCATCCACGGCCAGCCGCCGTTGTCGGTGAACTCGTCCTTCGGAAGGCCGAAGGTCGCAGCGCGCTGGCGGAGTTTTTCCGGCACACGTTGGCTGTTCGACATCGTCCAAAGAAAGCCGCGGATGTAGGTTTCGTGGGCCTTCTCGATTTCCCGGCGGCGCTCGTAGCTGGCTTCGGGATAATCGTAATTTGCACCAACATAGTCCGAGCCAACCGCGTGCATGTTGTTCCAATCCACCTTCTGCCCCGTGCCCGCGAGCGGCTCGATGAGCGCCGGCATACGCATGTCGCCGGCTTCGAAATTCCGCAGCAGCAGTTCGTGATCGATGTCGCGATATCCCGCCGGTTTTTCAATCGGGATGCGGTTGTCCGGATTGGTCGTGAGGCAGACGCGGTAGTTGTAGGCTTGGATCTTTTTGTCGCCCTGGCCGTTTTTTACTCCGCTGCCGGGGACGATGTGCGGAAGCAGTCCGCTGGTCGGGTCGCCCGGCTTCACGTAAGGATCAACTTCGGCGACGAAGTGGTCCTTGTCCTTCTGCCCGTAATGCACGCGCGGATTCGTATCGCCGCGCCGCACACCAGCCATGTCCTCGCCATACTGGCTCTCCGGCTCGCGACCGACGGTAAACGTCACGCCCGCCGCCGCCATGAGGTCGCCGACGTAGGTCGCGTCGATGAACATCTTGCCGCGATACGTCTTCCCGCTGAGCGTCGTGATGGCCGTGATGCGCTTGCCTTCCATCGTCACGCCCTTGCTGGCGGTGCGGTCGAGCATCTCGTTGTAAACCACGGTCACTCCGGCATCCGCGATCATCTGCTCAAACACCTTCTTTCCGACATGCGGCTCGAAACTGCGGACGAAATCCGTTCCGTAAGCCTTGGCGACGCCGCGGTAGAACTCGGCGGCGATGCCTCCAAAAGTGCCCTGCTTGCCGAGGAAATCCGTCGCACCGAGCCCGCTCGCACTCATGCCGCCGGGAAAGCCGGTGGGATTCACCAATACCACGGAGCGTCCCTCGCGCTTCGCGGAAATGGCCGCGACGACTGCACCAGATGAGTCGCCATAGACGACGACATCATGGTCGGCTTGACCGCTGGCATTCAGGAACGGGAATGCGAGACAGGCGATGATGGCTGGTAGTGTTTTATTCATTCGCTATGTGGTTTTTGAAGAATGTCGTGAGAAGGAATTATGAAACAGTCACCGACCGAGGAACAGCTCGCTGCTGACCACGGCTTCGATGAGCGAGCGAAGACCGTGTTTGTGCTTTGGCAGTTCGGCGAGGATTTTCTCCACGACGGGCTCGTCGAGGGCACCGATGCGGCGACCGCAGGCGTAGGTGAGAAGACGGTCGGCAAGCATGTGGGCGAAGCGCTTCTGACGCTCGACGAGGATCTTTTTCAGGCCGGATACGTCGGAAAACTTCTCGCCGCTGGGTAGCTCGCCGGTGGTGTCGATCGGGCTTTTGGCATACTTCGTCCGCCATCCGCCGATAGGATCAAAGCTCTCCAGGGCGAAGCCGAGAGGGTCGATCTTCTGGTGGCAACCGTAGCAGTTCGGCGATTCGCGATGTTTGCTGAGAAGTTCGCGAATGGATTTGGCTCCGCGCACATCGGGATCGATTGCGGGAACATTATCCGGCGGCGGCGGCGGCGGGGTGCCGAGGATGTTTTCCAGCAAGAACACGCCGCGTGTGACAGGCGAAGTTTCGATGCCGTTGGCGGTGACCGTGAGCACGGAGCCCATGCCGAGCAGTCCGCCGCGCTTTGAGTCCGTGAATTTGACTTTGCGGAACTCGTGCGCACGCGCGGGATCGCCGAGATCGCCGAGGCCGTAGTGCGTGGCGAGCGGCTGGTTCACGAAGCTGTAGTCGCAGTCGAGGAAGTTCACGATGCTGGCATCGCGATCGATGAGGTCGCGCATGAAAAGCCGCGTCTCTTGCTTGAATGCGTGCTCAAGGTCTTTGAAGAAATACTCTTCAAACTCTTTCCGGTCCGGCGGCATTCCTCCGAGGCTGCGGAGGTTCAGCCAACTATCGAGAAAGCCCGACACGAACGCCTCCGAGCGCGGGCTCGCCAACATGCGGCGCGTCTGCGCGAGGAGCACGTCGGGCTTGGTGAGATCCTGGTTTTGCGCGAGCCGGAGCAGTTCTGCATCCGGCATGGAGGACCAGAGAAAATAGGAGAGCCGCGAAGCGAGTGCGTAGCCATCGAGCCTCGGTCGGGCCTTCGAGTCCGCTTTTGCGGCGACGGTGTCTTGAGCGAGATAAATGAAACCCGGCGAGCAAAGCGCGGCTTTGAGTGCGTCCTTTAGACCTTCCTGCGGCGAACGTCCCGTGCTGATGCGCTTCTCGGCCACGGCCACGAGGCGATCCACTTCGTCTTTGGTGGACGGGCGGCGGTAGGCGCGATCCGCGATGGCTTGGAGAACCGGGCGTATTCTTTCCGGCGTGAAGGGAGTTTTCCCGATCACGGACTGCTGGGGCAATGGAGGCCATTGCTCGATGATGGGTCCGCGAATTTTCACCTCGTGGATGCGGATGTGCGGAATCTTTCCAATCATCGTCGCGACATCACGCGCGTCGCTAATGTCGAGGCGGTCCTTGGCTTTATGCCGCCCCTCCGGCCATTGGTCTTTGTGATATTCCGAAATCCGGTGCCACGATTTGCGGGCATCCTTGGGGCCGTTCGGAAAAACGAATCGAACGGTCTTCCCGGCATCGAGCCATACTTTCATTTTGTGCCAGACCGGCTCGCCATCGCTCATGGCCTGCTCTGCGAGCAAGGGCTGGAGCGGCTGGGGGAGTTCGAGCGGACCTGCATTCACGTCTCCGGGCACGACACCGAGGCGGAAAGGTTCGCGGGCGTCGGTGCCAAAGATCTCCGGGTCGTAGGGATGATTCCGGTTCATCGCGTGAGCGAGAACCTGCACTTCGTAGAAGCCGTCGGCAGGCGCTCCATCCTTGAAGCCGTCGATGAAACTGTAGCCTCCGACGTGCTTCTCCGAGTCCATGCACTCGTAAATATTCAGGTGGCGGTTGTCGTATTCCTTGGCCGCCTTCGGGGACTTTTTCTTCGTCTGAAAGTTCTCCTTGAAATGCCACTCGCGCGCGGCAACCGGCTGCTGGAGTGCAAAGACCTTTTCGACAACGGTGTCCGCAGCCTCGAGGTATTGATCGAGCAAGTAGCCGGAGGTTTGAAGCACATCGCCGAGATTCTCCATGTGTTCTTCGGACTGATCGCGGGGGAACTTCGTCGTGGGATCAAAAGCCGCCATGTTCAGCCCAAACAGATCGCCGATGGTGTTAATGTATTCGTGGCGATTGAGCCGACGCAAGACGGTGCTTCCGCCGGTGCTCGCGAGTGCCTCACGACCTTTGGTGACCGCGAGAGTCGCCTGCTCGATGAAAGCTTTCTGCTCCGCCGCCGAAGGTTGCTTGGCCTTCTTCGGCGGCATCTCGCCAAGGTGGATTTGATCCAGGATGTCTTTGAGATCGATCAGCGTGTCCAACTTGGCGACCGGAAGCGCAAGCCCGTCAAAGCGGCGGTCGCCCTTCTGCTTTTTCGCGCCGTGGCAATCGTTGCAGTAGGTGGTGAGGAAGTGCTGAACTGGCGCAGCATCAGCGGCGGCATGAAGCGGACGGGCGGAAAGCGCAACCAGCGCAGCGGTGAGGAAAAGTAAATGTCGAAGCATGTGACTGGATCTTGATGCGGAAATTCTGGAATCGACTACGCGAGACCGGTGAGCGTGCCGGTGCTGGTGCCAAATGTTTTCACCTCCGCACCGAAGCGATGCAGCATCGACAAAAAGAGATTGCACAACGGCTGACGACCGAGGCCGGTGGCCGGATACGCCTTGTGCTCGCCGTGCTTGAATCCGCCGCCGGCGAAGATGATTGGCAGGTTGCTGTTCGTGTGCGAGTTGGCGTTGCCCATGCCGCTGCCAAAAAGAACCATCGAGTGATCCAACAGCGTTCCTGCGCCGTCCTCGATGGATTTGAGCTTGGCCAGAAAACGCGCGAACTGCTCCACCTGATAGCGCTCCATTTTGACGAGCGCGGCGATGGATTCCTCGCGCATTCCGTGATGCGAAAGCGCATGGTAGCTGGACTTCAAATCGAAAGCGGAAGCCTCGAAATCGCCGCCAATCTCGAACGTGGTGATGCGGGTGGAATCCGTCTGCAAGGCAAGCGCGATGAGGTCGTACATCACGGGCAAATCGGAGACGAAATCCTTGTTCTCCGGCTCCGCAATTTTCGGGTCGGGCTTGGGCACGTGCGCCCATTTCCGGCGCAGTTCGATCTGTTTCTCCACGTCGCGGACGGAGGTAAAATACTCATCCAGCTTTTCCTTGTCCCGCTGCCCCAGATGGCGCTGTAGCGATTTCGCATCGCCCTGCACCGCGTCGAGAATCGAGCCTTTGAGATCGAGCCGATCCAACGACGCCCCGATGTCCGCGGCACCATCGGTTACGAACAGTTTTCGGAACAACTCACGCGGCGTGCTGAGCGGCGGAACGCGCGTGCCGCTGCGCGTCCATGACATGAGACAGCCGCCATGGATGCCGCTCTCCGACCCAAGCGCGAGCGTTGGGAATCTCGTGGCTCCGCCCAACGTCTCCGCGGCGCGTTGGTCCAAGGTGATGTTGCCCTCGGGCATGCTTTTCGCGTCAGCCGTGCGCACGCCGCTGAGGAAGGAACTCATCGCGAAGTGCCCGCCTTTCACTCCGTGATCGAGCCCGGAGAAAAGCGTGAAGTCTTTCTGGTGCGGCTTCAGCGCCTCGACGGATGACGGAAGCTCGTAGTCCGCCCCCGTTTTCGTCGGGAAGAACGACTGCGGAACAAACCCGAGCAAGTTCCCGATGCACACCATCCGTTGCGGACGCACCGCGCCCGCCGCCTTGCCCGGCAAAGTGCCGACCGCAGAGTTTTGAGCGAAGACGCGCCCTCCGAGCGATTCCAGCAACGGCAGCGCAAGGCTCACGCCCGCAGCTCGCAGGAAGAACCGGCGGGTGAATGAAGAAGACGGAAGAGTCGAGGATGACATAGTGATGTTTAGAGCTTCACCGTTCGATGGCCGGATTCAGCCTTCGGCTTTGCTTCCAGGCTGGTGAGCGTCTGAGCGTCGGGTTTGTCACGGCCGATTTTGACGGTGTGCTTGCCCGTGGAATAGACGCGCGGATGGAACCGCGCGGCTTGTACTCTGACGGTGTAGAGGATCTCGCCCGTCGCTTCCTCGATGACTTGCACGACGGGATTCTCCGCGCCTTCAAACACCAATTCCGGCAGCCAGCCCGCGACCTTGCGTCCGTCGTTTGCATCCATCGCGACGGTGATGGGCCAGCCGGGGAACTGTGCTTTGTCGCCCTGCTTCGCATCGCTAAATCTCGGCCAGCACTCGAATGTGATGGTGCGTTTCTTTTTGTGAAAGCGGGCGATGCCGTAGCCGTCGGCGCGCTGCTTTTCATCGCTCACGTCCTGAGGATTGGCGTAGGCCATCATGCTGAGTTTGTTGCCGAGACCGTCGTGGAAATCGCCGGTCCATGGAAGCGGGCTGCCGGCCACGGGATTCGGGCCGGCCTTTTCGTCGAGCGGATGCCACCAGCGACCGTAAATGGTGTTCACGAGCGCGGGACTGGTGAAGCCGTAGGGGCCGTCGCCAAATTCGCTGATGCCGTTTTTCACGACGACCGCGAGGTGCTGGTCTCCGCAAAGATGCACGGCCCATGCGCGCCGGATTTCTTCGAGCGCGAGATTGCGCTTCGTCTGCGGCCAGCCGTTGCAATCGAGGTCGGCGAGCAGTCGGGCGTTGCGCCCGCCGTGCATGTGGACTGCGCCGCAAAACGCCGTGGCGGAAAGCACCGCCTTCATCTGCGTGCCGGTCCAGTCCTGCGCCCATGTGCGGAGGAATTTCTCCTGCCGCTCGCCGAGCAGCTGCAGGCCCGGGAGGTCGATGGTTTTCGGGTCGTAGGCGGGGTCGTTGATGTGGTCCGGGCGCGGTCCCATTTGCGGAATCTTGCCCGCCGGACCGCTCTTGAACTTCCGGTCTTCGAGAATCGCGAGGTCCACGCCGCCGACGGTGAGCCGTGTAAAGTAAACGGTGATGCCGCGATCGACATTTGCCGGATCGACGGGATCGGGAAGGTGCCACGATTGCTGGCGCTGCACTTGATTCACATACTCGACCGGGTAGCGGTAGCCGCCGTCCGCATCGCCGGACGTCTTCGATTGTTTCCCGTTTTCGCCCCACAGATTCCCGTGACCCACGTCGTGGTCGTCCGGAATGGAAACGGTCGGACGGTCGCGCATGACGTCGCGGAATTGCAGCCCGAATTCGATCCAGCCCGCCGTATGCTCGGTGTGGCGATAGGTCTGGTCGCCCGCGAAGAAAAGCAGGTCGGGATTTTGCGCCTTCAGGTTGTCGATAATCTCCGGTCGCTGGCCGCCGGTGCGGCTGGAATTGCACGACATATTCGCGACCACGATTTCATCCTTGTCGGTCGGATCGCGCCGGACGATGCCGTCGAACACCGCCTTCTCGCCGTGCCGCACGCGGTAAGCCACGTCCTTCGTTGCGTCCCATTTCTCCACGCGGAAATGCGCGTCCCAGCCGGGATAAAAAACCGCTGCTTTTGCAATCTCCACCCACGCTCCATCGCGCTGCACTTCGAGTCGCGCTTCACGCGGCTCGCCGGGCTTTAGCGGGAAAAGCTGGGCGGTCATTTTCAGCATGCCGCCATGCACGGTGTAGAGTGCAAACGCGACAACCTGATCGCGCGGCACGTCCATCGACGGCGGTGGCGACTGGCCCTGGCCCTTGGGTTTCCCTTTGCCCTTATCAGGAGCCGCGAGGCCCTTGGTCCACCACTCGCCCGTGGCGAGCGAATCGAGGCTTGGAAACTCGGAGCCGAACGGCTTCGTCGGATCTACTGCAAGCGATGCGGCAGGCTTGATCATCAGAGCGCCGGCTCCGGCGACGGTGAGTTTGATTGCGGTGCGACGGTTGATTTTTTTCATGTTGGAAAATGTGTTCGGTTATTGCGGGCGGCTGCGTCCTTCGCTGACGATCCGGTCGATCTGTTTGCTCATGCGCTCGACGACTTCGGGGTGTGCGGCGGAGACGTCGGCGCGTTCGCCGGGATCGTCGGTGAGTTTGTAAAGCGTGTGCTTGGCGGCGGGGAGCGGACGTTCGTCCTTGCTCACGCGGGCTTCGGATTTTCCACGCTTTTCGAGGCGCACGAGTTTCCAGTCGCCGGCGCGGAGGCCGAAGTTGCCGCTGCCGTTGTCTTGCTGGAGGATGTGGTCGCGGCCTTTTGCGCCGGGTTTGCCGAGCAGTGCGCCGAGGATGTTGAGGCTGTCGAGGCTGCCGTTGGCCACGGGGGTTTGTCCGGCGAGCGCGCCGAAGCTCGTGGCAAAGTCCACTGTGCAGACGACTTCATCCGAGACGCCGGGCGCGATGGTTCCTTTCCACCGTGTGATGAACGGCGTGCGAGTGCCACCTTCCCACACGCTGTATTTTCCACCGCGAAACGGGCCGGCGGGCTGGTGGGCGCCGAGCTTTTCCACGGCGTCGTCCTTGTATCCGTCGTCGAGCACGGGACCGTTGTCGGAGCAGACGACGACGAGCGTTTTCTCCGCGAGGCCGAGACGGTCGAGCGTCTTCATGAGCTCGCCGACGCTCCAGTCAAACTGCACGATGCAATCGCCGCGCGGGCCGTGTCCGCTTTTGCCCTGAAACCGCTCATGCGCGATGCGCGGGACGTGGATGTCCTGCGAGGCGAAGTAGAGGAAAAACGGGCGCTCTTTGTTCGCTTCGATCCAGCGGTTCGATTCGTTCACCCACGCATCGGCGAGGTCTTCATCGCGGAAACGCGCCTTCGTTCCGCCGGTGTAAAATCCGATGCGGCTGATGCCGTTGTGGA
>JAYUSJ010000053.1:0-25326 GCA_043755735.1 Verrucomicrobiaceae bacterium
GGCCACGTGAATGTATCGACGGGCGTCTCGGTGCCGCGCGCTTTCAGCCCGAAGCTCTTCTGCCGGAATGAGCGCGATGACTGGCCCTGGATGTCGATCACTGTCGGCTCGATAAATGCAAACGCGCCGCCGGGCTCGAACCATTCCAGCGTGGCGTCCCGCTCCCATGCGCCACCGCGCTGCGTGTAGTTTGCGGGCGTGTGGCCCGTGAGCGGCACGCCGGGATTTGCGGCGACGTATGCGTCGAAAACCGCGCCAAGCATGTAGATGCCGGTGTTGTAGTCGAACAGCCCCGGCCGCGGTGTGACGATGCTCAGCGTGGGCAGGCCATCATTGCGCAGAGCGTCGCCGCCGACAAAAAACGTGCGCGTGGCGACGGGTCCGGGAATCGCACCGGGCCGTGTGGCGCGGGCACGCACGGTGTGGCATTTGCGGACTTCGCCAACGGGCGGCTTCCATCCATCGGTATGCTGATTTGCGGTGGCGGTGCCGCTGATCATCGCGAGCACATTTGCCTGACCCGCGAGGCTGGAGAGCGTGAGCGGCGCGGAGAACGTAGGCGACGTTTCGACGGGCTCGGCGCTGTCGAGCGTGTAGTGGAGCGTCACGCCTGCTTCCACGCTGGAAAGCGCGAGCGATTGCGTCGAGGGATAAAAGCCCGGCGCGAGCGAAAATGCGGGCGCATCAAACACGATGCTGTCGTAGGGCGTCTGCGAGTTGTTTGAGCGCGCGGGCGTCGGAACGGCGTAGTATTTCCACTGCGTGCCGGTGCCGTTCGGGGTGCGGCCGTAGCTGATGTTTGCGCGGAGTCGCGGGATGGTGAGGTTTGTCGCGTACGTGGAATCCGGCGATGTGAGCACGATGAAGTCGCCACCCGACGCCAGTTTGAAATTCGTATGCAGCGGCGAGCCCGCGATGCGCCGGTCTTCGTCCGACGCCCACAAGCGCAGATACGTGTGCGGCGGCATCGTGACGGCGGGAAACGTCCACTTGAACGGAACACCCGCAATATCGCTCAAGCCCCAGCCCTCCAAGTTCACAGCTACATCTCGCCCGTTGAAAATCTCGATCCAGTCCGGCATATCGCCGTCCTCGTCTTCGAGCGTCGTATTGATGGACGACACTTCGTTGATGACCAGATCTCCACCGAGCGGAACGAGCGGTCCGGTGATTGCGTCGATTTGAAAAATGCGCCCGCCCGTCGTGGTCGTGCGCGTAAATTCGATGCGGAAGTTCGACCCGACAATCGCGCCATCTGCGAACAACCGGGTGAACGTGCCGTCGGCCCCGTTGTTGTCGAAAAGATCCATCTCGAAGCCATCTACGATAAACCGCACCAGCTCCGTGTCGCGATTCGGCGAAGGTCCGTCGCCGCTCAGCGCGATGCGATAGCCCGCGAGCGAAAGCGGCTGCGTGGTCTGCCACGCGATGAAGTCCACCGTTTCGCCGTCGTCGCCGATGATGAGGTTCCCGTTGTCCGCCACGCCGCCGTCGCCGAGGATGAACGACTCCGGCTCCACAGTGCCGTTCTTATTTCCGAATGCATCTTCGACGGTATCCGTACCGAGCACGCGACTGCTCACAGTGAAATTTGTCGCGAAGCCCGGACCCTCATCATCGCTGCTCGCCGCGCCGCGCCCGGTGTAAGTATTCGTCGTCGCGTTGAAAGCGATGCGGTCGAGAAAAGTGCCCGGCACCACGCCCGGCGAACCCGTGCCGTCAAACTCCAGCAACCTCGGACCGCCCGCGCTGAGCCGCGTCAACTCCAGTCGGAAAGCGCGCACATTCATCGTCGTGCCGGTGAGATTCGAGTCCGCCACGAGCATCGGCACATACGGGCTCGGTCCGGGAGCCGCGGGCATCGTGCCTGCCGACACTTGCGAGAAATTCACGCCGTCCACGCTGGCGAAAACTTTGAACGAACCCACTCCGCGTGCCGTGGTCGCGCCGTCCTGTTGCAGCCTCATTTGGAACGCCGAGAGATTGATGGGCGCGGGCGTCTGCCACTCGATAAAATCCGTCGTTCCCGTCGGCGGACCGTCTTGAAAAATCACGTTCGGCGGTTCCACCCAGCCGCTCGTCCCGTTGTAAGCACTCGTCGCAAAACCGAACGCCGCGCGCACGTCCGACTCCCCGCAACACCCCGCGCCAAAGAACCCGCTGTACTGCTGCGACGAAGCAATCACCCGCACGCCCGAAGTGATATCGAACACATCGTTCGTCGCCCCGCCGCCGCTCGTCGTCATGTACAGCGGTGCCGCCTGCGCTGTACAAGCGAGCAGGAAAAAAGCGCAGACTTTCTGCACGGCGCTCAATTTCTGCGGCGCCGCGCGAGCAGCGTTCCGCCAAGCACCAGCAGAGCGGCGGAAGAAGGCTCCGGAACTCCTGTAATCGCATCGATTTCGAACACACGCCCGCCCGCCGCAGTCGTCCTGGTGAACTCCACGCGGAAGTCATCGCCCATCACGGCGCCAGCCGCGAAGAGACGCGTGATGTCGCCGTTAAAGCCGTTGTTGTCGAAGAGGTCCACTTCCACGCCTTCCACGAGGAATCGAACCAGCTCAGTGTCGCGGTCCGAAAGCAGTCCGTCTCCTGCAAGACCGATGCGAAAGCCAGCCAGCGTGAGCGGTGTGTCGGTGTGCCATTCCAGAAAATCCACTGTCTCCCCGCCATCGCCAAAGATCGAGTTGCCGTTATCGACAACAACCACGCCGTCGCCGAAAATAAACGTGTCCGGCTCCACCGCGCCGTTGTTGCGCCCAAATGCATCCTCCGGCGTATCGGTCCCGCCCGCCACTGCGCTGCTTGCGGTGAAACTCCCCGAGAGCCCGGCGCCTTCTCCATAGAGGCCTGCCAGACTGATGGTGTTCGTATTAAATGCGATACGGTCGAGGTAGTTCACCGCGGGTATTGCCGCTGAGCCAAAGCCGTCCATTTCCACCACACGCGGACCACCCCCGGAAAGGCGCGTGATTTCCAGACGGAAGCCACGCAGCGCCGTGGTCGTTCCGGTCAGCGCACTATCCGTAATGAGCGTGGTCGGGAACTGCATCGCCCCGGCATCCAGCGGAATGAGGCCGCCCGAGAGTTGCGAAAAGTTCACGCCGTCCTGAGTGCCGAAAAGCTTGAATTCGGAAGTGCCACGATTCGCCGTTGCGCCATCCTGCGCGAGCCGGAGGCTGAAGCTGTCGAGATTGATCGCGCTCGCAGTCTGCCATTCCACGATGTCCACAGTCCCCGCGCCGGGGCCGTCGTTGAATAGAAACCGCGTCGGCTCCACGGTTGACCAACCATTCACCGCAGTGGCACCGAGGATCAACGAAGGGTCCGGTCCGCCGGCGTGTGGGTGAGTCTGCGTGGTCGTGACGATTCGTCCGCCGAGCGAGAAATCCCAAATATCCGAAGTGACTCCCTCAACCGGGCCAGGGTCACTTTGAAAGACGGGCGCGGCATGAACCGCGACAGCAAAAAGTGAGTGGAGCAATAAGGCAGCGCTGACGGCGCGAGGAGCGAGCGAAGGTCGGTGTAAGGGAGAGTTCATGGTTTATGTCTTAGTGATTCGGACGGTTGGTTTTGGCAGGAAAAAAAGCGTGCGCCAGAGGCGCTGCATGCACGGTAATGTCTAGCGGGCTGCAGTTTTACCGCGAGAACTTTCTTGTGGCAGACTGGCGTGAGTAAAAGTGGAAAGCGGGTGCGGCCGTGCTTGCCGTACGAGAGAGCGGTGATGCTCACCACAGTCCAGAGCCTTCGGCGATCATTTGCGGGAGTCGTTCGAGTGGCATGCGTTGACCGACACTGGAAGTCGCTCGCGAGCTTCCAAGTAAATGTGAGCGAATTACCGCCGAAGGCTTTGGACTGCGGCGAGAATCGCCGCTCTGTTGACTATCCAACACGCTTCGAACGTTCCTCTCTCGATCGGCATGTCTCCGCTGCGGGCTGTTCCACTTTCAATCACACCCCCGTGTTACTTTCTGCAAGCCAGCTAACCAATCTCACTCACCACGCCCGTGCTCGTGCCGAACTTGTCGGCCTTGATGCCCATTTGGTGAAGCATCCGCACGTAAAGGTTTGAGAGCGGGCGATTTTTCTGGCGGTCGAAGAGCACGTGTCCGGTGTGTTTGAAGCCGCCCCCGGCGACGATGAACCGCACTCAAAGTAGCTTCAATCCGCCCTGCGAACGACGCCGGAGTTCAACCGCAGAGAACGCGGAGAAGCACAGAGCTTTCCCGGGCAGGAATTCTCTGCGCTCCTCTGCGCCCTCTGCGGTAAATTTCGCTCATTCCGGCCTGCGGACTCCCGATTTCTCGGATGCGTGGAGGATGGCGGCGCACTGCAGCAGCAGCGCTGCGAGGATGTCTTCGTGCAGCTTATTTCTTTGCCTTCCTCCCCTGCTTCGCAGGAGCGGTTTCCTCAGTCGCATCGTATTGCGCGCGCAGTCGGGTGAGTTCCGCCTGGAGCCTGGTGACATCGGCGGCGTAGGCCGGATCGGTGAAGACGTTGCGCATTTGCTGCGGATCCTTTTTCAAATCAAACAGCTCCCATTCTTTCGTGTCCGGAAAGTGGGCGAGCGTGAACTGCTCCGCGCGGAATCCGTAATGCACGGGCACGCCGTGGCCGGTGTCGTAGTAGTGATAGTAAACGCTCTTCCGCCAGTCAGCGGGCGTCGCGCCTTTGAGCACCGGAACGAACGACTTCCCGTGCAGCCCATCCGGCGTCTTGCCTCCCGTGAGCTCCATGAACGCCGGCGCGTAATCACTGTTCTGGATGAACTCCGCAAAGCGCGTCCCCGGTTTCACCACGCCCGGCCAGCGGATGATGAACGGCATGTGCAGCGACTCTTCGTAGATCCAGCGTTTGTCGAACCACCCATGTTCGCCCATGTAGAAGCCCTGATCCGACGAGTAAATCACGATCGTGTTTTCGCTGAGGCCCGCCTTTTTCAGCGTTTCATCGATGCGCCCCACGCTTTCGTCCACCGCACGGACACAGCGCAGGTAGTCCTTCAGATACTCCTGATATTTCCAGCGAACGAGCTCGCGTCCCTCGGGCTTCCGCTTCGCGAAATCCGCATTCCGCGCCGCATATCGCGGGTCCTTTGCAAACTGCTCGCCGACCTTCAGGTCCGAGGCCATTGCCATGTGGCGGTCGATCTCCATCTTCTGATTTCGCGCCCCCGAGCCACGGTTCTCGTAGTTGTCGAAAAGCGTTTCCGGCTCCGGAATCTCGATGCCGTCCAGCCAGGTCGCGAATCGAACGGGCGGAATCCAATTCCGATGCGGCGCCTTGTGCTGCACTGCGAGGAAGAAGGGCTTCGATTGGTCGCGCTTATCGAGCCACGCGAGCGACACATCCGTGATCACGTCCGTCGTGTAGCCTTCATAGGCCTCCGCGCCATTGGCGGATTGCAGCTTCGGATTCTCATACGGCCCCTGTCCCTGCAGCACGCCCCAAGTCTCATACTCCGGCTTCGATGCGAGATGCCACTTTCCAAACACGGCCGCCTGATACCCCGCCTCGCCCAGCGCCTTCGGAAACGACCACACACCGGGTGTGATTCCCTGTGTCAATGTCCGCACGCCATTCGCGTGGCCGTGCAGCCCCGTGAGAATCGCAGCGCGGCTTGGCGAACACAGCGAGTTTGCGCAAAAGCTGTTCACGAAAACGCCGCCTTCCGCAGCGAGCTTGTCAATGTTCGGAGTGATCGCGTGCTTCTTGCAAAACTCAGACAACCGCGACTCGTAAGCCCCGATGGTCTGGATCGAGTGATCGTCCGAGAAAATGAAAACAATGTTCGGCTTGCGGGGCGACTCGGCGGCGTGGACGAACGATCCGAATGGGATCACCAGGGAGACGACAATTCGGAGGATCGATGTGAGAATGGAATTCATGGTTTCAGGATTTGGTTCAGTCATCGGCGGAAGAATAGTCCCACTCAAAGTCAAGTTCCGAGCACAATGCTTTTCCGCTTTTATTTGCTCCCCGACACGTTAAGGTTCGGATGCTGAACTCTCCGCTGCGTTCTTGTGCGCTGTGGGGGCACTCTTTCCTTTCCATGAAAACTACCGCACTCATCCTGTCTTTCGCTGCCCTCCTTCCGCTTCCTCTCGCCGCCGCTTTTCCGCAGATCAAGCTCGACCTCATTTGCGAGCATCAGCTCGATTCTCCCGTCGCAATGGTGAGCGCGGGCGATGGCACCGGCCGGATGTTTGTCGTGGAGCAGCGCGGAAAGATCCGCATCTTCCGCAATGGCATGCTGGAGCCCGGAGCGTTTCTCGACGTCGCTGCAAAACTCACGCTCGAGCGTGCAGGCTTCGATGAGCGTGGACTTCTCGGCCTCGCGTTTCATCCGGGCTTTGCAAGTTCAGCCTCGCCTGGATTCCGGAAGTTTTACGTCTTCTATACTGCGCCGTCGCCCAATGCTCCCGGCACCACGGCAAATCCCGTCGATTGCCGCGAGGTGATTGCCGAATACGAAGTTTCCGCGACCAATCCCGATGTTGCGATTGTACTCAGCGAGCGCGTCCTGCTTTCGTTCGACAAGCCGCAGTTCAATCACAACGGCGGCGGCCTCGAGTTCGGTCCGGATGGCATGCTCTACTTCAGCGTGGGCGATGGCGGCAGCTCGAATGACAACAATGCCGGCCACACCGGCGGCAGCACTGCGCGCCCGACAAACGCGCTCGGCAACGCCCAGGACCTCACCAAATGGAGCGGCAAGATTCACCGGATCGATCCACTCGGCGTCAATGGCTCCACCGGGCAATACGGCGTCCCCGGCGATAATCCGTTTGTCGGCGGAACGAATGGCGAGCGTCCCGAGATCTATGCGTATGGTCTGCGGAATCCATGGCGCTTTTCTTTCGATTCGCGACCCGGCGGAACCGACCGCCTTTACTGCGCCGACGTGGGGCAGGGGCAGGTCGAGGAGGTGAATCTCATCATTAGCGGATTCAATTACGGCTGGCGCAACAAAGAGGGCAGCTTCACGCCTTCATTCTCCTCCGGCGCTCCGCCGCTCACCGGCGCCGTGCTCGATCCGATCGTGCAATACGCCCATCCCGGAATCGTCATCGGAACGCCTCCGCTGCCGGAATACGGCATCTCGGTGACGGGCGGCTACGTCTATCGCGGCGCCGCCATTCCCGCGCTCGTGGGGAAATATGTATTCGCGGATTGGAGCCAGTCGTTTTCTACACCGAGCGGACGGCTGCTCGGCATGGAGGAGACGTCGCCGGAAGTCTTTTCGCTTTCAAATCTCAATGTCCTCGCTGGAAATCCGGTCGGGTATTATATTCAGGGCTTCGGGCAGGATCCGGCCGGAGAGCTTTACGTGCTCGCGAGAAAGACGCTTCCCGTCAGCGCGCCAAATCCCGCGACCGGTCTGCCCTCGGGCGCGATCTTGAAAATCGTTCCCGTCCCCGCCACCACCGCCGTCACCATCACGGCAAATCGTGACAACTCGATTTACCAGGAGAACGAAAACAGCAATGGCGCGGGCTCGTGGATTTTCAGCGGCGCGACCGCATCCGGCAATAACGGCGCGCTGCGGCGGGCATTGCTCGGCTTTAACTTTTCGGCAATCCCGGCCGGTGCCACCGCTGCGAGCGCATCGCTTTCCCTCCGCATGGATCGCACCGTGGCTCCCGCTTACGATTTCTCCCTTCGCCGCATGCTCGTAAACTGGGGCGAGGGGACCGCAAATGCGGATGTTCAGGAAGGCACCGGCGCGACTGCCGGCGTGAATGATGCCACATGGACGAAGCCTTTTGCCGGACAGGCGGGCGTGTGGACCGAGCCCGGCGGCGATTTCTCCACCGTCCGCTCCGCCACCACGAACGTCGCCGCAGAAGCCGCGTATGTCTGGACCGCGCCGCAAGTCGCCTACGACGTGAATGCGTGGCTCGCAGCGCCTTCTTCGAACTTCGGATGGATGCTCAAAGCGGACGTCGAGAGTGCCGTGAAATTCTCCACTGGCGCGGGCGGCGGCTTCACCATTTCCGTGTCCGATACCGACGGCCTCGTCGCCGGAATGCGCGTGACCGGAAACGGCATCGCACCGGGCGCGCTGATCGCGTCGGGCGGTGTTGATTCCAACAACAACGTCGTCACCCTCACGCTCTCAAACGTCGCGCCGGTCTCCGGCAATGTGTTCTTCGCGGTGCCGTCGGCAAAGCGCTTCCATTCGCGCGAGAGCGCCGTCTCCACAAATCGCCCACGTCTCACTGTGAACTACGTCCCGGCGCCCGTCCTCAGCCGGCGCAAATCCTGGGAACTCGCGAATTTTTACATCGGCGAATTTATCAGCGACACCGGCGACACCGATCGCGACGGCATCCGCGACCTCATCGAATACGCGTGGGGCTTCGCCGCAAAAACCGCAAATCCGCTGAGCGCAGGTCTTGCAACAAATGGCGGTGCCGTGGCTGGCGGCGGACCGCTCCAGATCACATTCCGTCGCGACCCGCTCGCCACCGACCTTACTTACGAGCTCCAAATCAGCAGCGATCTCGCCGCATGGACCACCATCACCACCAGCGCGGGCGGAGCCACGCCGACGGGAGCGGGCTACGTGAGTGATGTCGCAATCGCCGGCGAATCGCCGTACCGGACCGTCACCGTCACCGACCCCACGCCGGGACTCGTTCAGCGCTTCGTGCGGCTCAAAGTCGTGCGGAACTAGCGGCGCGGCGACATTCGTGTCGCGCCGGTGCTCCACGCTGAAGAAGCGACGATGACTTTACGCCGGCGGGTCATTGATTGGTAGGGCTTGGGGCGGCGTTTGAGCGTTTGAGCACGCGGGGTTCACACCGTCCGTGCGGCATTCGCATTGCGACGAGGGAACAATCAATCTGGCACCGCCGTTGGGCGT
Organism: Verrucomicrobiaceae bacterium; assembly: GCA_043755735.1. Lineage (GTDB taxonomy): Bacteria > Verrucomicrobiota > Verrucomicrobiia > Chthoniobacterales > Chthoniobacteraceae > SXWH01. The sequence continues at coordinate 8,870 of JAYUSJ010000053.1, forward strand.
GTTGGTTTCCGTGAATTTCCGTGGCTTCCGTGGAATCAACTGCTTGTTTTGGATGATGCGTCCGAATTACCACCGCCGATACACGCCATGGCTCGTTGCGCTGCTGGCGATGTTTGTATTTCGCGTGGTCGCGCAGGGTTTGCAGTTTCTGCATCCGGTGGCGTTTTTGCCTCCGTTTGCTGCGTGGGACAGCGGCACTTTGCCTTACGGGTGGTTGGTGGTCGCGCAGGGAATCATCATTGCGGGATGCGGCATCGTCGTGACGGGGTTCTTCCGTCAGACGACTCGGCCAAATCGCCGACTCGGAAAATGGTTCTTGGCGATTGGCGCGATCTACCTTTTCGGGATGTTGGCACGACTCGTCGCGGGCTTTACGATTGCTGCCGGAAACAAGTGGCTCGATGCGCCGCTCCCGGCGTTCTTCCATCTCGTGCTCGCGTCGTTTCTCTTGATCGTCGGCCACTTTCATTTCAGATGGGGCGATGAATAGCAGCGCACGCAAATTACTCGCTTGGACGGCATATCCGGGCGTGATGCTTGTGAGCCTCATCCTCTTTTACGCGCTGACGGCGTGGGGAGTGAATCTCACGATCAGCAGCTACGTTGCGGTCGTCGTCGGCGGGTTTGGACTCGTCACTTTTCTGGAACTCGCTCTGCCGTATCGCCGCGAATGGTTGCCGAACTGGAGCGAGGTAAAGACGGACTTTGTCTTCATGGTGGTGGTGCAAGTGTTGCTCCCGTTTTTGCTCAGCATCGCGGCGACGACTTGGCTGGTCGATGCGATTGCGGCGAAGGGCTGGAATGTGCGCGGACTTTGGCCGCAAAGTGCTCCGATTTGGCTCCAGATGTTGCTCATGATGGCGGCGGCGGATTTGCTCCGATACTGGCTTCATCGAGCTTCGCATACGTTGATTCCGCTTTGGCGGCTCCATGCGGTGCATCATTCCGTCCACCGGCTCTATTGGCTGAATGTCGGGCGATTTCATCCGCTGGATAAATCGCTCCAGTTCCTTTTCGACGCGTTGCCGTTCATCGTTCTCGGCGTGTCGAAAGATGTGCTCGCGCTCTATTTCGTCGCCTACGCGATCAACGGCTTTTTCCAGCACAGCAATGTAGCCGTGAAACTCGGCTGGCTGAATTTCATCATCAGCGGGCCGGAGCTGCATCGCTGGCATCACTCGAAAACGATCGCGGAATCGAACACGAACTACGGGAACAATCTCATCATCTGGGACCTCGTTTTCGGCACGTATCTCCGCCCGAAAGATCGCGAGGTCGCGGAGTTGGGTCTGCTGAACCCCGAATACCCGATGGAGTTTCTCGAGCAGCTAAAAGCGCCGTTCATCAAAGGAATCGACAAGGCGAAATGACGACGGCTCAAAACGCACAGTTGAGCGAGTTTCATGAGTGTCTCGATGCGCCGGAACTGACTCAGCAGGCGACGCTCGCCCGGATTCTGAGGCAAAATGCGCGCACGGCTTTTGGCGAAGCCTACGCGTTCGGCGACATCGCAACGGAGCGGGAATTCCGCGACCGCGTGCCGATTCACAGCTACGAGGAATTGCGGCCGTATATCGAGCGCGAGATTGCGACCGGCCGCGCGGAATTGTGTGCGCATTCGCCGATGATTTATGCGCGGACGAGCGGCACGACGGGAAAGCCGAAACTCGTTCCTTTTTGCGCCGAGACGCTGGAGGCATTTCGAAGAATTCAAAGCATCAGCACTCACATCCACGAGCAGACTGCGCCGGGCATTTACAGCGGCAAAGTGCTCGCCATCGTGAGCCCGATGGTCGAGGGCTCGCTCAGCAATGGACGTCCGGTCGGAGCGATGTCCGGTGTTTTGAAAAACAGCCTGCCGCAGGCCATCGTCGCACGCTCGGTGCTCGACGACACAGCGCTCGCGGCACTCGCTCTCGACGCGGAACAACGCTTCCGGCTCATCGCCGCAATCGCCGTCTGCGAGGCCGACATCACGTGCCTCGCGAGCGCAAATCCCTCCACCCTTTTGCGGCTCGCGGAAGTCATCGGCGCGAATTTCGCTCGCATCCTCGCGCTTGCCGCCACGGGTGACGCTGCGGAACTGGGACTGCCGGACTCGCCCGAACTTTCGAGGATGATCGCAGCGCACTGTTCGCCATCCGCCGAGCGATTGGCAGAGCTGCGCGGGAGCGGCACTTCATTTGAAACTCTATGGCCGAGGCTGCGCGGCGCAATGACTTGGACGAGCGGAAACTGCGGCGTTCTTCTGCCGAAGCTCGCGAAGCTTTTGAGCCCCGCGATTCCCATTTTGGAAATGGGCTATCTCGCGAGCGAATTCCTCGGCACCGTCATCGCCGAGCCGCACTCAAATACCGGCGCGCCGACAATCGCGGACAATTTTTTTGAATTCATCGAGCCCGCTGCATGGGACGCCGGTTCGCGCGATACGCTGCTGCTCCACGAACTCACGCACGGACGCCACTACTACATCATCGCGACAACTCCGGACGGGCTCTATCGCTACTTCATCAATGACATCGTCGAGGTGACCGGACGCCTTCGAGATACGGCGACAATCGGATTCGTGCAAAAGGGAAAAGGCGTCACCAGTCTCACGGGAGAAAAGCTCTACGAAGGCCACGTCATCGAAGCCGTGCGAGCGACCTCCGCGCTGCTCGGGCTGGAGCTGGATGCGTTCATCATGGTCGCGGACCGAGCGGCGTTTTCCTACACGCTCTACATTGAGACAAAATTCACGCCGGACCTCGCTCGGATCGCCCTCGCGCTGGACGACGCCCTCGCCGCGACCAACATCGAATACGCCGCAAAGGTGCGTAGCAGACGATTGCCAATCGCAGCGGTAAAACAAGTCCAGGCAGGCACGTTCGACGCCGCGCGCCGTGCCGCAATTTTCGCGGGACAACGGGCGGGGCAATTCAAAACCATCAGCCTGCAATACGCGGACGAGCTGGCGTTTTCGTTTAAGGAACACACATGCTAGCGTCCATCGAATTGCAGCACCTGCGCATTCCCTTTCGCAGCGCATTCAAACACGCATCCGCAGAACGCGCCGAGACGGATTCCGTGCTCGCGACCGTCACCACGAGCGAGTCTGTTTCCGGCCATGGCGAAGGCTGCCCGCGTGTTTACGTGACGGGCGAAACCACCGCATCCTGCTTTCAGTTTCTCGAAGCACATCGCGCAAGCATCCTGACGATCCGCGACCTCGCGACCCTGCGTCGATGGGTCGAAGAAAACGCCGCACTCCTCGACAAAAACCCTGCCGCGTGGTGCGCCATTGAGACGGCGATTCTCGACGCGTTTGGAAAAGCAGCGGGTCTGTCGATTGAAGAACTGCTTGGACTGCCGCCACTCGCCGGAACGTTTCACTTCACCGCAGTGCTCGGTGCCTCGAAGCCGGAGACGTTTTCAAAACAACTCGCACAATACGTGCATCTCGGGTTCCGCGAATTCAAAATGAAGATCGCCGGCGACGAAGCCACCGACCTGCGGAACTTCGCCGCGCTCGCCGCGGAGTGTCCCGGAGCGAGTATTCGATTTGATTTTAACAACCTCTGGCAAACCGCGCCCGAAGCGATCCGATACCTCGCAGCATTCGGCCCGAACTTTTGGGCGCTCGAAGAGCCGCTGCGGGCCAACGACTACGACGCCCTGCGCGAACTTGGAGCCGTGCTGAAGCGCCCGATCATCCTCGATGAAAGCTTCTGCCGAATCGAACAATTTGCGCCCATCGCCGCAGACGCCGAGCGGTGGATTCCGAACATCCGCGTATCTAAAATGGGCGGCCTGCTGCGCTCGCTCGCCATCGCCGAACGCTGCACGACGCTCGGCATGACATTCATCATCGGAGCGCAAGTTGGCGAGACGAGCATCCTCACACGCATGGCCCTCACCGTCGCCAACACCCATCGCCAAAAGCTGCAAGCGCAGGAAGGAGCATTCGGCACGTATCTCCTCACCAACGACATCACCGCCGCCCCGTTGATGTTTGGCAAACAAGGCGAACTGACCGCCCCCGAGCCAAAGCCAGGGCATGGAATCGCACTGATATCGCCGCACGAGTTCAGCATCAAGCTCCCGCAGCCCCGAGCGGGTCGCATCGATCCGTTCTGAGTCAGAGATACCATCCATCACTCCACCGATATGCCGTATGTCATCCGGAATCGCACCAAGCTCCCTCCCCGCTCCTCCGGCACCTTTCAAAAAATTGTGCAATAATCCCGGGCGACTATGTTCGGCTAGGAAATGCGCCGGGCAGCACGGCGGAGAATGGGAACCATAGCGCAGTAAATGGCGGCAACTGCCAACGGTGCGAGGAGCGCCCACACGATGATCCCGCGGACCGCGATCATGCCGAAATCAGCGAAGAATTTCCCTACATCAGCGCTGAAGCGTTCGAGCAAATACGGGATCGAAAGCGGAATGTGGGCGATGCCGAAGAGGTCGCTGCCGGCGCGATACGTCGGGATGAGCAGCGCGAGTTGCGCGGGGTATGCGAGGTAGTTGACGATCTGGATGACGGGCTGATTCAGCCGCAACGCCCAAGCCGCGAGTCCGCACAAAAGCGTGGCGGAACCGAGGATGGGGAACACGCCGAGGACAAACCCGAGAGCCACCGTGAGGGCGAGTTTCTCGGGAGTCGCGCCTTGCTTGAGCTGCGCAATCACCGGTGCCACGATGCGTCGTCTCAACCACGATTCGCGCGGGACGGCGTCGGTCATTTGCGGCGGAGAAGCAGGTCTTCCATCTTCGCAGTGAGCGGGAGGCGGAAGAGCTGGATGAGCATGTAAACAGCCATGGCGATGTTACCCAAAAGCAGGACGCCGAGCAGCCATCCCACACGCGCCAGAGTCGTGGTCTCTTTATAGGCCAGCCACACGTAAAACGTGAGGAAGGCGAAGTAGGTATCGAACAATGTCGCGATGAACCACGGATGAGTGGCGACCGCGCGAGGCGTCTTCCAAAGCGCGACCTCCGTGCTCGCCCATCCGGTGACGGCGAACATGCTGATGAGGACGATGATGAATGCGATGCGCAGAAAAAGGATCATGGCTTTGAAGAGTTACGCTGCGCACGGTCTGAAAGACTCACCCGCGTCTGAGTCTCGGATTATTCGGCAGCGTGTAAACGGCCTGCACGACGCTGATGTTGCGCATGGCGAAGGCGGCTTCGCAGTATTGGAGGTAGTAGTTCCATTTGCGGATGAAGCGGTCGTCAAAGCCGAGTGCGCGGACTTCGGCAAGGCGGGCGTTGAAGCTGTCGAACCACATCCGCAGCGTGCGGGCGTAGCTGAGTCCGATGTCTTTGATGTCGTGCAGAAACAGGTCGCCGGTCTTGTTCATGGCGGCGTTCACGCGGCTGATGCTGAGGAGCAGCGAGCCGGGGAAGATGTGCTTTTGAATCCAGTCCACCCCGCTGCGAAGCTCGGCGTGGCGGTTGTCGGGGACGGTGATGTATTGCACGCCGACCATGCCGTGCGGCTTGAGCAGGCGATGGAGCTGGCGGCAGTACGTGGGCAGGTAGCGGTCGCCGAGCGCTTCCATCATTTCGATGGAGACGATCTTGTCGAACTTGCCGTCGAGCTTGCGGTAGTCTTCGAGCAGGATGTCCACGTGTTCCGCGATTCCCTCGCGCTCGAACCGCTCTTTTGCATAGCGGAATTGCTCCTGCGAAATGGTGACGGTCGTCACACGGCAGCCGTATTTTTTCACAGCATGACATGCGAAGCCGCCCCAACCGCTGCCGATCTCCAGCAAATGGTCGCCGCTGCGGATGTGCAGCTTGCGGCACAGCGCGTCGTATTTCTCAATCTGCGCGGCTTCGAGCGATTGGTCCGGTGCGGTGAAAATCGCGCTGGAGTAGGTCATCGTGGGATCAAGCCAGAGACTGTAAAAATCGTTCCCAAGGTCGTAGTGCTCGGCGATGTTTTGCCGGGCAGTGGTGAGGCTGTTGGGGCGCAGCAGGTGATTGATTCGGTTGGTGAACTTGAGCAGGCCCAGCGCAAACGAGCGGGTCTTGGAGCCGGACATCGCGGGCGAGTTCTCGATGTTCAGGACAGCCCACGAGATGACGCGCTCGATGTTATCCGTTTCCCACTCACCATCGACGTAACTTTCCCCAAACCCGATGTCGCCGTGCAGTACGCAGCGCTTGAAAAACGCGGCATCGCGGATGCGCATGGTCGCATGGGTGGATGCGCCCGGTGTGCCGATGGTGCGCTTGGTGCCGTCCGGAAGCTCCAGCGTGAGCGAGCCAGCAGTCATCTTCCCGAGAGCTTCCAAAACGATGCGTTGATACAGGCCGGGTTGTGCGGCTGCGGTCAGTGGAGCTGTGGCGGCGATCGATTCGTTCATGGGGCTTTCGGAGCGATGGAAGAGTGTGGTTTCAGGACGTCGCGCTGCATATCGGCGTTGGCGCTTTTGCGGTGAAAAGGGAGGCGTTTCAACCAAAGAATGAATGCGTGCCAGTGAATGAGTGCGATCACTTTCAGTGTGATGAGCGGATACTTGAGCGTGAGCCACAGCAGCCGCCCGGTGGTGAGAGGCGTGCGTTTCCCAGTCAGCGCGCTCAGCAATACGCGGCGCTCGCCATCGCGGTCGTCGATATGAATGTCGAGCACGTCGCCAGGGACGCGGAGCTTGAAGTCGAACGAGAGGTCGAGCGCGGAAAACGGGGAGACGTAAAAGTGCTTCGGCGTGATAAGTCGGAAGGAGCCCTCCGCAGTCGGTGCCGGGATGAGGTAAGGCTTCATCTCCCGGAAGGTATTTCCCACTTGGACGACGGCACAGAAAGGAGACCGTGCTGCGTCGAAGCAGAAGTAGAATGAGACTGGATTGAAAACATAGCCGAGCACGCGCGGAAGTGTGACGAACTGGATACGCCCGCCGGGCGGGAACTGGATGCCGTTTTGCGCGAGATAGCCGATGACGTTCTCCTTCACCGACTTACTCTCGAAGCCCGCGATGGTGAGGTGATCGCGGTCGCGAAATTCGTAGAGGTTCCAGCGATTGCGGCTGAAAAACGGGATGCGGAGGGTGTCGATCTCGTCGAGATCGAGGGAGAACATGAAGATACGATAGCGAAACGAATTCACCTTCGGCTCGAGCCGGTGGTGCATCACGTCGCATTCGTAGAGGGAGGAGTTCATGTCCAAATCGGCTCGCCCGTCACAGCGCGCGCGCACTCCAGCCCGCTCGTGAAACCGTCTTCGTGGAAACCATACTTGAACCACGCTCCGGCGTAGTAAGTCGTCTGGTCGGGCGAGATGCGGTTGAGCGCCGGCAGTTCTTTTTGCGCTGCGATGGCGGCGAGATTGAAAAGCGGATGCTCGTAGTCGATCCGGCGATGCACTTTCTCCGGTGCGATCTGGTCGTGGCAGTTGAGCGAGACAAAATAGTTCGCGCGGTCCGAGACGCCCTGAAGCTGGTTCATCCAGTAGTGAACGGTCGGGAGTCCATTGCCGCCGGCCTCGATGCGGTAGTTCCACGCGGCCCAGCAGCGGCGGGTGCGCGGCATGATGGATTCGTCGCTGTGCAGGGTCGCGATGTTCGGCTGGTATTTGAATTCCCGCAGCAGGCGCGATTCCGTATCCGCAGGGTCTGCGAGCATTGCCAGTGCTTGATCGGCGTGGCAGGCGAGGATGACTTTGTCGAACTCCCGCACCTCTCCATCGGCGGAGGTCACGCGTGCAGTAGTGGCGGTTCGCTCGACGCGAACAGCTTTCTTATTCACCCCGATGCGGTCGCGAAACGGAGCGGTGATTTTCTGCACGTAAGACTTCGCGCCGTTCACGACGGTGTGCCACTGGTGCTGCGTGTCGAGGCCGAGAAATCCGTGATTGTGCCAGAATCGCAGCAGCGTTACCGCGGGGAAATCGAGCATCAGCGCAGGTGGCGTGCTCCACACCGATGCGCTCATCGGGACGAGATACCGCTGCAAAAAATCCTCGCCGTATTTCCGCTCCGTCACGTATTCGCGGAGTGTCATCGTCGCATAGCGAGGGTCGTCGAGCGCCGCGACCGCCTCGGCGTTGAAGCGGTTCGTCTGCATCAGCATTTTCCAATGCCGCAAATTCAGAAGGTTCCGGCGCTGGCCAAAAAGGAGATTCAGGCTGCCTCCATTGTACTCCAGGCCGCTCGTGCATTCGCGCACGCTGAAGGACATATCGGTCGGCTTCGTCGCAACGTCCAACTCGCGGAAAAGACGCGTGAGGTTTGGATACGTGACGTGATTAAACACCATGAACCCAGTGTCGATGGGCACCGGGCGTCCGCTCTCATCGACCGTGATCGTATTCGTGTGACCGCCGACGTAGTCGTGCTGCTCGTAGAGTGAAAGGTCGTATCGCCCGTGCAAAAAATGCGCGGCGCCGAGCCCGGAGATACCCGTCCCGATGATTGCGATCGTCTTCACGAGGCGATCAGTTTCTGCGAACCGGAGGCGGTCGATAGGTTGTGGATTGGAAGTTCAGACATCAGTTGTGAACTCCCAATACGCTTTCTGTGCCAGAAAGGCTACCAAGCAAAAGGCGTCATCGTATCCAGTTTGTCGGGGCGGTCTATTTTTCGGGGGGAGAGTTTCGCTATTTGAACTATACCGGCAGGCTGCGTATCACCGCAGCTTTTCATGCTCATCTTCACCGTCTTTGCACAAGTGCTGCTGCCGATTCTCATCATGTTCGGCGCGGGCTGGCTGCTGGATCGGAAGTGGGGTGTGGACCTCGCCACGGTCGTGAAGCTGAACCTGAATTTGTTCGTGCCGGCGTTCATCTTTTACGAGCTGACCACGACGCAGCTCAAGGGGAGCGAAGCACTCAAGGCAGTCGCATACACGGTCTCGGTCGTCTTCGTGCTGTTTGCCATCGCGGCCATCGTCGCCCGGCTCACCAGGGCGACTCGGGAGCAGACTCGTTCGCTCCAAATCGCCAGCATTTTTTACAACTCGGCGAACTACGGGATTCCGCTCATGCACCTCGCATTTCCGGGGCCTGCCGAGGCGCTGCAAGTGTTCGTGATTCTTGTGCAAAACATCGGGAATTTTACGCTGGGTGTATTCCTCCTTTCGTCGGCAAAAAATACAGGCTTCCGCTCGCTCGCGCCGATCCTGCGGCAGACTTCGGTGTGGGCAGTGATTATTGCGCTCACCGTCCGCGCCATTTGGGGGCCGATCACTCCGGACAACGAAGGCATGCGATGGCTGTGGGTTCCGCTGAAATACTTTCACGACGGCCTCGTCGCCGTTGCGCTGGTCACCCTGGGCGTGCAGCTCTCGAAGTCCAAAGCCGGCGCGGCGCTCCCGCGGATTCGCTGGGCTTTGGTGCTTCGACTTCTCGTCGGTCCGCTCGTCGGATGGATGCTCGTGCGCTTGTTCCAATTTGAGGGAGATCTGGCGAAATCGATGATCCTCAGCACGAGCTTTCCCACCGCTGTGAATACGGCGCTGATCGCCCATGAATTCAAAGCGGACACGGAATACGCGTCCGGGGCCGTTTTCTGGTCCACCATCTTCAGCATGTTTACGGTTACCGCGCTCATCGCACTGCTGAAATGGCCGGCTGCGGCGTGGCTGTGGGGATAATCCGGCGGCGAAAAGTTGCCCGCGCGCCCATCGGGAACTCGACACCCGGCGGCGTTGTGGCAAAAGGAGGTAACGATGTTTCATCTCACCATCCTCGGCAGTGGAAGTGCCGGAAATTGCGCGCTCGTAGAGACGCCGAATTCCCGCGTCTTGATCGACGGCGGATTGAGCTGCTTGCAGATCCGCCAGCGGCTTGCGCTCTGCGGGGTGAATCCGCTGGAACTCGATGGAATCCTGCTCACCCACGAACATGGCGATCACTCCGGCGGGCTCGACGTTTGGTGCCGTCAATTTCAGACGCCCGTGTATGCAAACGCCCTCACTGCAGAGGCCCTCAAGCGGCAATCTCCAAAGCTCGCCAAGGACTGGCGGATTTTCGTCACCGGGTCGGATTTTGAGATCAAAGATATCGCGATTCAGACGTTCAGCGTGCCGCATGATGCGATGGACCCAGTCGGGTTTGTCCTGCACCACGGCGCGGCTGCTCTTGGTTTTCTCACGGATCTCGGCTTTGCAACTAAGCTCGCTTGCGAGCGTGTGAGGCAGGCGCAGACGCTCGTCATCGAGGCAAATCACGACGAGCATCTGCTGCAAAACGATACCAAGCGCCCGTGGTCCACCAAACAGCGCATCATGTCCCGCCACGGACATCTATCCAACGACGCCGCCGCGAGCGTTGTCGGGGGAATGGTCGGCGGGAATTTGAAGCGCACGATACTTGGTCACCTCAGCCGCGACTGCAATTCCCCCGAACTCGCCTCCGCCGCCGTGCGCAAAAGCGTGGAAGGTGCGGGTGCTGCCGCCGATTCCGTCGAGGTGTTCGTCGCGGAGCAAAAGACCATCAGCCCGCGTTTTTCCGTTTCGTTCTAGCGACCGGCTGGTCTTACGAGCGGAAGACAAAATACACCGCTCCGCACATACAAAGTGCCGCCCACAGGAAATCCAGTTTCACCGTTTCCCCTCCCCATATCCGGACGAAAACCACGAACACGGCGAGCGTGATCACCTCCTGGATGATCTTGAGTCGCTGCATGGAAATCCCGGCGTTGTAGCCGATGCGATTGGCGGGCACTTGAAAACAATACTCGGCGAACGCGATTCCCCAGCTCACGAGAATCGCAATCCAGAGCGGCTTCGCGCCGAGCGTCTTCAGATGGCCATACCAGGCAAATGTCATGAAGGCGTTTGAAAGAACGAGCAGGCCGATTGTTTGCAGAAATGGCGACATTCCGCCGCTTATCCTTCGTGAGCCCGCGAAGGCAACGAATCTTCGATTTCGGATTATGATTTTTTCGTTAAAATCGGCGCTTTACTATAATCCGTAGAGCCATCATACTGTGAGCCTTATGAGCATTATCCAAGAATTCAAAGCATTCGCCCTTAAAGGAAACGTTCTCGACCTCGCCGTCGGTGTCATCATCGGTGGCGCGTTCGGGAAGATCGTCGATTCCGTCGTCAAAGACCTGATTATGCCACTGATCGGCATGGTCGGTGGAACTCCTGACTTTTCAAAATTCGCAATCGGCGCGACGAAAGTCATGAAAGACGGAAAAGAAGTTCTCGAGGGTGGAATCATGATCGGTAACTTCATCAATGCCGTAGTCGCATTCACGATTCTCGCAGCCGTCGTCTTCTTCGTCATCGTGAAGCCCGCGAGCAAACTCATGGCACCGAAGCCAGCGCCACCAGCACCAGTCGGACCACCACCAGCAACGCTCGACGACGTCGTGGCAGCCATCAAGAATTTGAAGGGCTAGTCGTTTCACCTAACTACCCAAAACCCAAACCACTTTCAACAGGCGGGGCATCGCTGCCCCGCCTGTTTTGTTTTGCGCGGGATTCGTGCAAATGGATTCCGTGCCGTTCTTGCGCTCTGAAAGTCCGATCATTCCAGTCGCTACGGGCCTTTTATTGAGTTTGGAAGCCCAATGGTTGGGTGCCGGGGAGTATTGAAAAATCGAATTGGCGGTAAGTTCCGCTCGTGCTTCAGCGGCGCTGATGGTTTTGCGATTTCATTGTCCGGAGTCTGAGGGGGAAATTTTTCCATTTGCCAGACTGCCATCAGGCACGGAGACTGCATCCTTAAATGATTCCACATGCTTGGCTTCTTTGAACGTCAGCGGCTCGTAAAAAAGGGCCTCGCACCGCAGAAAACGCGACGTCGTGTCACCGAGAGCGAACTTCTCGATACGCTGGAACACGGCCTTGTCGCGAAAGTGCTCCTTCTTGGGACTTTCGCCATCGCATTCTGCTGGTTGATTCTCCTGCACACTACGAATCTTCCGAGCGAGATTCTCGTAGTGGCGGTGCTGATCTTTGGCACGGCCGCGGCGCATTTGTGTCTGAATCGCCCGGAGATTTGGGGGCGAAACTCGCGTTTGCTGCTGCTCCTCCTGGTGATGTTTGCGCACCTGGGCGCGATGAAATGGTGCTTCCTTTCCTCGAATGAAGCGCTTGTCGTCTCGGGCAATGCGGTGCCCGACAGTCTTGGACGTTTCATCAAACGCGATATGTGGCGGCTCGCGGTTCCGTTTTCCTTCGCTCCACTTCTCATCAGCGTGCTGCTGGGGCGTGCGATGGGTGTTTTCGTGACGGTCTTTTGCACGCTCATGAGCATTCCGACGCTCGCGAGCATCGACGCGGATTACGCGTTGGTGGTCTCGAACATGACGACCGGTCTGGTCTGTGGATTCGTGTCCGTTTTCCTCACACTCGATGTCCGCAAGCGGAGCGAACTTCTGCGTGCGGGGCTTTTTGTGGGGCTGACAACATGGGTGCTCGGGATTGTTTTCCGAAAGAATATCCTTCTTCACCTATGGGCCGAGACGGGCGTGATGGACTGGTCGATGCTGGGGACGCTGAGTGCCGTGGCCATTGGTTCGCCAATCGTCCTCACGCTGCTGATGAGCGGCGCGCTGCCGCCCATCGAGGGGCTCTTTCGAATCACCACCCGCGTGCGCTGGCAGGAGATGGCCGATCTAAACCACCCGCTGCTGAAACGAATGACGCTGGAGGCACCGGGGACATTTCAGCACAGTCTCGCGGTGGCGAATCTCGCCGAGGCGGCCTGCGAGGCGATCGGTGCAAATTCCACAATGGCCCGTGTGTGCGCTTACTTTCACGACGTCGGGAAACTCGTGAAGCCCGAGTATTTCACCGAAAATATGCGGCACGACCGCAATCCGCACGACGACCTCGCTCCGACCATGAGCACCCTCATCATCGTTGCGCATGTGAAAGAAGGTATCTCACTCGCGCTGGAGCATGGACTGAATCAGGAGATCATCGACGTCATTCAGCAGCACCACGGCACTTCGTTGGTGTTCTTCTTTTACAAAAAGGCGCTCGATGCGCAGGATTCCGCCCGCCGGGAGCGAAAGATCTCGTCGATTAATGATGAGGATCTGCCCGAGGTCAGCGAGTCGTCATTCCGTTACGGTGGACCGAAACCGCAGTCGAAAGAAACCGCCATCATTGCGCTGGCGGATTCCATCGAGAGCGCTTCGCGGAGCCTGGAGCGCGTGACGCCGCAGAAGTTGGAGCAGCTCATCACGGACATCATCCGCAAGCGGGTCGCCGACGGCCAGCTCGACGACTGCAACCTTCAGTTCAACGAGCTTCAGGAAGTCGCGGAGAGTTTCCGCAATACGCTGAGCAGCATGATGCATTCGCGCGTCGCTTACCCTGATGACAAGGAAACGAAGATCCGCAGACACGAGCGCTCCGAGCACTCATCGGTGCGCCAGCGGCCGGACGCGACTGCGGCCTAAAACTCCTGATAGACGAACTCCGGGGTCTCGAAGTTCCCGCGTCCATACATCAACAGCAGCGCCGCGATGATCGCGAAATAATACAGCGCTGTGAGTGTCACCTGGACTCGCGGGCGGTCCTCAATCCATTTGCGCGCGGAGACCATGATCAGGCGGCCAGTCGTTTCTGAATGTCGGCGACAAGCAGGGCGGGGGTTGCCCACGCTTCGCGGTCAAACTCCGACGGCGAGATAGCGACGCCCAATTCCTCCATGAGCGCGGTGATCAGCTCCACGGTCTTCATCGAATCAAGGATTTGGAGGTCGTAAAGGGCGAGGTCGGGATTGCTCCGGACTTCGTCTGTCTCCGCGACTTGGGCGAGGACATTGAGGATTTGGTCAGTATTCACAGATTGGTTCGTTCGTGGAAAAAGTCGTCGAGCACCTTGTTGTAGTAGGCCCATCCTTTTTCGCCGGGATGGTCCTGACTGTCATCCCAAAACGTCGGGTCGTTCTCAAACTCCTGAAAATACACGAGCGGAGTCGCATAGTTCTTCGCGAGTTCTGCGAGCTTCTGCCCGTAACGGGCGCGTGCCTCCGCGGAGACTCCGGTGGTTTCCAGATCCGCGCCGTGCAGCGGCATAGAGAGCAAAAGCGGCTTCGCTCCGAGCTCCCGGAAGGTGCGCAAAATCAGCTCGAAATCATCCCATTCGTCCGCAGCAGTGAGGCTCGCGACAAAGCTCGCGTCGCGTGAACCCTTCGGGCGCTGCGTGAGACGGGAAGCAGGCGGCCGCTTCTTCGATGCGTTCGCGACACGCATGATTTCCCGCCAGTTGATGCCGGCAATCTTGGCCGGTTTTGCATCGGGGTCCTGATTTTCCGCGCTAATCTGGATGCCTGCCTCGATATGGTCCTGCGCACGGCCGACTGCTGTGGCGAGTTTTCCGAGCGGCCACATCGCGCCGTAGAGGGCACGATCCGCGAGCGAGTCGCCGGCAAGCCGCTCCACTGCAAAATCGAGCGTCCAATTCTCTGCGAGAGTGTCGGGATAAAGGCGCATCCGCTTTGCCGCGTCGCGCCGCAACTCGGGCGAAAGACTTGTGCTGAACGCGAGCTCCGAGGCTTGAAGGGCGGAAAAATTGCCGTCGTAGTAGTCGGAGTTCACCGTCTCATCGAAAAAGAAACTCGGTGAAAGGGACAACGCGACCTTTTTTCCCCTCAGATTGCCGCCGACGGACGCGATTTTCTGCAGGATGGCGAGTGACACCGTCCCCGCCTTGCCAACTGGAAACACGCGAAAGCCCGTCGGGTAGGGTTCGAAAAACTCGCTCGCACGATTCGGGACGTCTTTCACCAGTTCCGAACTGCCGTAAAGCACGAGGAGGTCGTCGTTTTTAAAAGCCTCTTTTTGCAGCGCCACGCCCTGGAGCTTCAAGTCGCTGAGGTCCGTCGCCACTGCATGGATGAACCGGACTTCGATATCCTTGCAGACGAACAGTGCACACGCGGCGAGAGCGCTCGCAACGACGAGCGCCAAGGTGAAGGCTGTAAGGTGTGTGCGAGGATTCGCAGGAGACATAGTGACGGAATGAGGACTCTTCCAGAGCCTCTCTCTTAGAGGAAATGAGCCGCTGCAAACCCTGCTGGCGACCACAAAGGGAGGAGGGGGTGACCAACGGGACTCGAACCCGCAACGCCCAGAATCACAATCTGGTACTCTACCATTGAGCTATGGCCACCATCTCAAGGCGGGAACCAATATCCGAAATCCGGCATCTGCCAAGACGCAATTTTGCCGAACTTGAATGCAGCGCATTCTCACGAGGCCTCGCCGCCGTGCCGCATCGCCGCATCCCTTTCTAAAAACCGCCGCTTGAAGACGGCGCGCAAATTGCCCACAGTAAAGGTCATGAAACGTCTCGCTCTCATCGCTACTCTGCTCATTGGACTAGTTGCGGCCAGTCCCGCCGCCATCAAACGTGACCCTGCGGAAGTGCTCAAAGCGAGCCAGGAGGCTTTCGAGCGGAAGGATTTTGATGGTGCCATCAAGCTCCTCACCCAAGCCATCGAAGCAAACCCGAAACTCGCACCCGCCATCGTGCTCCGTGGTTTCGCCCACGCAGCGAAAGAAGACTACGCAAAAGCTGTGGAGGATTATTCGGAGGCGATCCGGCTCCAGCCCGAGGATGATCGCCCGCTCATTTTCCGCGCGGCGACTTATCAGGCGATGAAGGCCTACGACAAAGCGATCGCGGACTACAGCGAGCTCATCAAGCGTAAGCCGTCGGATGTCGAGGCGCTCTGCAGTCGCGGGATCTGCCTTGCGCAATCGGGCGAAGATGCGAAGGCATTCGAGGACTTTGAAAAGGCGGTGAAAATTGCGCCGAAAAGCCCGATGGCGCGACAGCTCCGCGGCTCCGCACATGCCGATGCCGGGCGAAAAGATGAAGCGCTGGCAGACTATAAAGAAGCCATCAACCTCGACCCCAACAACGCCGCGACCTACCTTTACCGTGCGCACCTTTATCTCGTGGAAAACCAGGCCGAAGACGCTCTCGCGGATTTCGAAGAAGTGCTCCGCCGGGCTCCGGAGTACACCGGTGCTGCGAATGACTACGCATGGACGCTCGCGACCAATCCGAACGACAAGGTTCGCGATGGGCGCAAAGCAGTAAAATACGCGAAGGATGCCTGCCACCAGGGTGACTACAAACACGCGCCGACGATCGACACACTCGCTGCCGCGTACGCCGAAGCGGGCGATTGGGACGAGGCATTAAAGTGGCAGGAGGAAGCCGTGAAGCTTGCGGAAAAGACGCACCCGAAAGACGTGAAAGGGATGCGCGAGCGTGTACTGCTTTACAAAGAGAAGCGCCCCTATCGCGAGGACCCGAAGGCGGAAAATGAACGCCTTAAAAAGGAAAAGCCGTAGTGGTTTGTCAGGCGTGACCTGATGGTAACTGCTTGAGCAATCCGGCGGTGACTTGTGACTTGTGAGTGGTGACTGGTCGCAAGCGTGTTGGCGTGGTTTTCACGCCTTGCGGTGCGGGTTCAGGACATAGGTAACACAAGTGGTTCAGGACATGGGTAACACATTGGTCCCGAAAAACCTTCCGAAATGGGAGGATGA
>JAYUSJ010000054.1:0-7488 GCA_043755735.1 Verrucomicrobiaceae bacterium
CGTAACCGCAAGGCGAAGGGCATCATCAAAGGCGAACTCAAGGACATCCGTGCAGCAATCACTGGCGGCAAGAAAGAAGACGCAGCCAAGCTCCTCGCGAGTGTCAGCAGCCTTCTGGACAAGTCCGCGAAGACCGGCCGCATCCACAAAAACAAGGCGAACCGCCACAAGAGCGACCTCGCCAGCCGGATCGCCGCTCTCAAGTAGTCGGGCCCACGTTCCAGACTCTCGTCTGGAAAACGTTTTTCCGGTCAGCCCATTCAAACGGTGGGCAGATTTACTATTTTGGACTCCTTGCTGGGCACGAAACGCCTCCTTCCGGACTCGTTGAAATAGCCGGCGAGACTCCTCGGATCCCCGCGACTCGTTCAAGAGTCGCGGATTGAGAAACGGGCCCCACACTTTGGAACCGCTAATCTCCGCTCATTATCGCTAATCTGTCGGCAGCACTGCTGCAATGATGGGCGAAGATGATCGAGGATTAGCGGTTTCTTGTTTCGTCGTGTGACAAAACCAACGATTTCCTACCTCTGCGCCTGCTTGCCTGGCTGATTCCCCGGCATCGCCGACGGCGTGGCGAGCGGTGATCGCACTCCCATTCCACCTTCGGGAATCTCGCCGAGTTCGTCGCGGAAGCGATCCATGTCGGCGAGCCATTTGTTCGTCTGCTCCAGATGCTCAAATGTTGAGTCGATCCGATCGCTGATATTTCCGGCGTTGCGACTGGCGACGGCGTTGGCCCGGGTGAGCTTGATTTGCTCGTCGAGCCGATCCAGTTCCGCAGTGGCCAGTTCGAGATTCGCGTTGGCTTCCTGAATGCGCTCGAAGCGCTGATTCAAAACTTGCAGCCGGCTCTTGCGGCTTTCCAGCAGTCGCTCTTTCGTGGCGAGTGCAGGAGAATTTTGCGATTTCAACTCCGCGACTTCACCTTCCAGTGCGGCGACTTCGTCGTTCGCTTCCCGGAGCAGCATCGGCACACCATCGCGGCGGTCGCCTTCCAGAAAAACCTCCAGCGACTGCTCGATCGTGAGCAGCCGTAGATAAGTCCACTGCATCTCCTCCACTTTTCGCGCACGCGGATCCTGCCCCATCGCTACTTGCTGCCCGGTCTTTACAAACGCTGAATATCGCTGGGAACGTGACGGTTTGAGTTGGGAGAGCAGCGCATCGCGTTCCACCGCGAAATCTCCGAGTTCCGCCTGTCTAGCCGCTTCCGTTGCCGCGGCAGCCTTCATTTCCCGCCAGCGAGTGAAGAACCCCATGTCGGGTAAATAGACCCAGCCGAGCACATAAGTCACGACGCCGCCAACCACGCCAATCGGGCCCCAAATCGCCATGGAGGCAAGGGCGGCGAGGCCGAGGGCGGCGTGGTGCGGGCTGGAAACGAACGCTTTGCGCGGAGTCTCTGGCATCATTATTTTCGTCCCGTCCCACCGTGCGGGATCGGCATGGCCGAATTACTTATTCTTCGCGATGAACTCTTCGATTTTGGCTTTCGGCACTCCGCCGACCAATCGTGCGACTTCCTTGCCGTCCTTGAACATAATCATGCACGGGATGCCGGTGATGTTAAATTTCTGGGACAGCTCTTTGTTATCGTCCACGTTCAGCTTCGCGATGGTCACTTCCTTGTTCTCGTTCGAGATCGCCTTCAGCGAAGGGTCGATCGCCCGGCAAGGTCCGCACCATGGTGCCCAGAAATCCACGAGCACGGGCTTTTTGCTCTTCTCCACTTGCTCAGAGAAGTTGGCACTTGTGATGACCGGGCGCTTGTCGTCTTCATCCTTGGCGATGGCGGTGAATGTGAAAGCTGCGGCGGTAACGGCGAGAATCAGATTTTTGATCATGCCCTGACGTTAGGGCGCAAAACGACAGCGGCAAGTCACTTTTCCTTCAATTTCCAAGAAACCAACAGACTCGACTGACCCGGCGCTAACCGGCAATTTCCGGCCAATAGTCACCATTTGCCCGGCGCTCCCAATAACCCATTTGAACGAATCTCTCGGAGGACGCTTGCCTTTTGTCCGGCGTCTGGCACTTTCCGCCGCCCTATGTCGGAACCTTCGGAGTCCAAAACACCACCGCAAATTATCACCGGGGCAAAATCTGCCTCCACGCCGCCTGCTGCACCGCCACCGCAGGAGTTCGACCTTCTGGCTTTCTGGATCCAGTATCGCAGCGTCATCAAAGGGTGCATTTACGTCGCCATCCTGGGTATCGTTCTCTGGAGCGTTTACCTCTACATGGATGCCCGCAAAAAAGAGGGCTCCGAACTTGCACTTGCTGGCGCAAAGACCGCCGACGAACTGCGTAAAGTCACCACCGAATGGGCCGGAACCGCTGCTGCTGCGACCGCACATCTTCGGATGGCCGATGAGCTTCGCGCTGCTGGAAAAGCCGACGAGGCCGCGAAAGAATATCAGGACTTCGCCGCGAAGAATCCGACCCATCCGCTCGTCGCAGGCTCAATCGCAAGCCTCGGCCTGACACTCGAGTCTGCCGGCAAACAGGAACAGGCATTGGCCGCATATCAGCGCATCCAGAGCAGCTACCCGAAAAGCGCCCACATGGCGGTCGCCCTTATGGGCATCGCCCGCATTCAGGCCGCGCAGGGTAAAACCGACGAGGCAGTGAAGACTCTGGACGCGCTCATCCAGCGCTCGACTCCTGGAAATCAATTCAGCTTTGCGAATGAAGCGACCCGCGTGCAGGCATCGCTCAAGAACTCGAACGGCAAAAAGACTGGCGGGACTCCCCGCCCTGCACCGCCGGAACCACCCGCGACGCCAGCACCCACGCCCGGCGCGCCGAATACACCACCTACTCCGCCCGCAGCCACGACGCCCGCAGCCACGACACCGGCACCTGCAACACCAGCACCTGCAACACCGGCACCTGCAACACCGGCACCTGCAACGCCGGCACCTGCGGCTGGCAATCCTCCGCCGCCTGCGGCACCGGCACCAGAAGCTCCAAAAACGCCTGAGCCTACAAAGTAGCTCTCAGTTCGGCTCATTTCTTCGCGCTACAGGCCGCTCTTCGCTGAGCGGCCTGTTTGCTTTCCCCGCCAGTCACTACTTCCGCCGCCAACGCCCGAGCGCGGCAATCACTGTGATAACGGCGCATCCGGGCGAAAACAGATCGCCGTAGCGAAGAAAAATCGTCGGCTCTCCGGGTGTTGCGATCGGAATCGTCCGGCTCTTTACGCCTTCGGTATGCGCGGGCAGCCAGCGGTCCACGCGCCCATTCGGATCAATGCTGGCGGTCATACCCGTATTCGTGCAGCGGACCATTGGCACTCGCGTCTCCACGCAACGAAAGACTGCGTTGGCGAGGTGCTGTTCGAGTTCGCCGGACTGACCGAACCAGCCGTCGTTCGTCAAATTCACCAGCAAACCGGCACCGCCGCGGACTTGGGCGCGTGCGATGTCGGCCTGCGTATCTTCGAAGCAAATTAGCGGACCGAGCGTGACCTTTGGCGACTCCAGCAGGAGCTGAATCGGAAACTCGCCCGGCACGAAATCGCCCGGAACAAGACCACCTATCGCCCAGCCGAGCAGCGGGCGCATTGGCAAATATTCTCCAAACGGGACAAGGTTCACTTTATCGTGGATGGCCACCTCGGGCCGACCTGGAATGATCAGCGCCGCACTATTGTGATCGTCCCCTGCCCCGCCGCGATTCAGATCGTCCGTACCGATGAGCAGCGCCTTGTGTTTACCCGCCTGGGCTCGCACCCATTCGGTCATTTCCACATCGCTGAACATTCCGCCGGGCACACACGCCTCGGGCCAGAGCACGATGTCGGCATTCTCCTTCACCGCAGCCAAATTGAGCCGTTCCAACCGCGCCATAATCTCCGAATCGCTATCCGGGTCCATCTTCATCGCCTGCGGGATATTCGGCTGAATGGCCGCAACGCGTAGCGCCGCAATTTCTCGCGGCGGCACTTTCACCAAAGTCCTCACACCGTAGCTGAACGCGGCGACAACCAGCGCGATCGTCACAAGAAAATCGAAATGCGGCCGCAGCTTGATTCGCCCCACTTCAGCGCGAAGACGCAGGATGGTGATGACGGCAATCGCGTTGCACATCGCGAGCAGAAATCCCAGGCCGGCCACGCCCGTCACATCGGCGATCTGGATGAGCACGATATCTTCATGCAAAGCGACGCCCAGCGTGTTCCAGCTAAACCCAAGCAGCGCCCAGCCTCGCACCCATTCCAGAGCCACCCACGAGGCCGCGAC
The DNA here is from genome assembly GCA_043755735.1 of Verrucomicrobiaceae bacterium. Taxonomy (GTDB): domain Bacteria; phylum Verrucomicrobiota; class Verrucomicrobiia; order Chthoniobacterales; family Chthoniobacteraceae; genus SXWH01. The sequence goes on from JAYUSJ010000054.1 coordinate 4,248, forward strand.
CACGACCCCGAGCCCGAGATTGCGCGTGGAAGAAAGCAACACAGGACGCACATTCATCGCGAGCGGATCGGGCCGTTCCACGACGATCTGCCGCCCGGCAAACCAGCCCACGAACATCGCCCATATCGCCGGGACCAGCGCGATTCCCACACCCATTCCGAGCGGCAGCGCGTTGAGCGCCGGCGCATGGAAAAGTGGAGCGAGTTCGCTAAGCCATGAAAAGATGATCGTGTAAGCGATAAGGCCCGTCACGTAGCCGAGTCGGAATCGCCGCCACGGTGTCATGCCCCGCGGAATCCACACCGCACACAGCAGAGGACCGAGCGCGAGAAATGCAGACTTGCCGAACCCAAACGGAGGGAAGCAGAGCGCCAGCCAGACACCGCTGGCAATTGCGGCAAACAGCGGCCAATGCCGCGCGGGAAATGATGAGTGAGATTTCGTTTCGATGCCGCCTATTGGCATCCCGAGCCCGCCGCAACAATCCAATAATCTAGTCGCGACGCACGCGCTTGCTCTTCCGCGTCTCTTCCTCAGGGTCGATCGCCTCGCGGATCGCCTTCAAATACGGAGGGTTGATTCGGAATTTCATACCGCTGATTTCCGCCACGGAATAAAACGACGACGTGTCGGAATCAATATAGCCGACATCGATCAAGCCCTTCAGCGTGTCGAGAAAATCAGTTTCGTCCATCCCCTTGCAGCGCTCGAACAGGGTCGCACCGTCGATATCGGAGCCCATGAGCCCAAGTCCTTTGATCACCGTCGTTTCTGAACCGTCTAAATTGATATTGGAAGCTCCCATAAGTGTCGCGTATCGCATGAGAAAGCCGGAAGCGGGCCACTTCAAGGCCGAAGATTTTTAGACAAAAGTGCCGACAACCGCCGCTTGTCCAGATGAAATTCAACGATATCATTTACAAAATATGAAACATTCAATCCTCAGCCGCTCGATCCGCAGCATACTTCTCGTGCCACTCCTCCTCGGAGCCACGACTTTCGCCGACGAAGCGAAAATGCCCGAGGTAAAAGTCGATGAACAAGTCCTCAAACGCGACGAACATTCCAGCTACGCTCCGATCATCGAGCGCGTCGCACCGAGCGTGGTCACGATCTCGACGGAGGTCCGCGCAGACAAGCTTCAACGGGGTGGCAGAATACCTGAACAAGGTTTGAGCGACCCGTTCTTCCGTCGTTTCTTCGGCCTGCCCGACCCGGAGCAGCCTGGTGCCGAGCCGCCCAAGAAGCCCGAATCGAAGGGACGCAAACTCGTTCCCGCCGGTCTCGGAAGCGGCGTCATCGTCAGCGCGGATGGTTACATTCTCACGAACCACCATGTCGTCGCCGAGGCAGACGAAATCAAAGTGATCCTCGCCGATGGCAAGACGGAGTACAAGGCGAAGAGAATTGCGAGCGACGAAGGAAGCGACATCGCTGTGATCAAAGTGGAGGCCACTGCCCTCCCGCCCATCACATTTGCCGATAGCGACAAAATAAAAGTGGGCGATGTCGCCATCGCCATCGGCAGTCCTTTCGCCCTGCGGCAGACGGTGACCAAGGGCATCATCTCCGCCCTCGGACGCGACGGCACGGACATCTCGGAGTTTGGCAACTTCATACAGACCGATGCCTCGATCAATCCCGGTAACTCCGGCGGCGCACTCATCGACGCGCAAGGACGCCTCGTCGGCATCCCGTCGGCCATCTATTCGCGCACGGGCGGCAGCTTGGGAATCGGCTTCGCAGTTCCATCGAACCAGGCCCGGACAGTGATGGAGAGTCTGCTCAAATTCGGAAAGGTACAGCGCGGATTCCTCGGCATCGAAATGAAGATGCTCGACGCCGCGCTGGCAAAGAGCTTCGGAGTTCCGACGAACGAGGGCATCATTGTTCTATCGGTCGTCCCGGGCGGTGCAGCGGAAAAGGCGGGCATCAAGGTCGAGGACGTGATCCTCGAACTCAACGGCAAGAAATTCGATAACATCACCGGATTCCGCAACAGCGTCGCAGCGACCCCGCCCGGCGCGGAAGTGACATTAAAGTTGATCCGCGACGGCAAGGATACGGAAGTCAAGGTCACCCTGGCGGATCGCTCGGGCTCCATAGCAAAGGCTCGCACGCCAAGCGTCGAGCCGAGCAAAAAAGTGCCTGATGTTCTCGATGGCGTCCAAGTGGGGGATTTGACGGCCGAACAACGCAAACTACTGCGGATCGATGACTCCGTGAACGGAGCCCTTGTCACTTCTGTCGCACCGGACTCAGCCTGCGCGGATGCGGAACTTCGCCGCGGCGACGTGATCCTCTCCATCAACGGAAAGCCCGTAAAGAATGCCGATGATGCAGTGAACGTCAGCGAAGAAGTGAAAACTCTCAGCACCGTCCGCCTCCGCGTCCTTCGCGGCGGCAAACCGGACTTCGTCATCGTCGAAGAACGCAAGGACAACTAACCACGCCGCATCGAGGGATGCGCGATGAAAGTGGCACAGCCTGACCAGCTGTGCCACTTTCTGCTAGTCAGGGGCACCGCAGATCCGCCAGCCTCGCCTTTCAATCGCGCACCTGTCTTCATTTTCGCTATCCTATCCTACCGGGTCGATTCGCAAATCGCGCATCGTTCGGAGTTCCCCGGCATCGACATGCTTGAGCCTCCGTGCTCCGCTTTTTCGGTTCGGTCCAAATCGGTGTCTCTCCGCTTTGAATACCTGCTCCACAAATTCTTTCGTCCCTATCGCCACTCCATCGGTAAAGTATCGCACCTTGCACCGGAGCATCTCCCATGTGCTCAGTTTGCCCTTGGCTTTGATGACTTCTTGCACCCGTTCTTTTGTCATCCCCTTCCGGTTCCTTTCGCCGTTTTGGCCAGCTTCTTTCAGCTCAGCGTCGCCATGGATCAGTTCGCGGTACTTTTCCAATGCTGCTTTGTGGCTCATGGGGATGCGTTGATGCGTTTCCACTACGGCTGTGAGCGCTGATTGCGCGGTACGTCGTCCCGCCATCGCTTCACCATACCCGCTCCAGCGGTAGTCTTCCGGCTTCTCGCTCATCCCGGCGCGGATCGGGTTCAGGTCGATGTATGCGGCCATTTTCATCAACGCATCGCCGCTCTGCACGAGCACGCTTCGAAATCGCTCCTCCCAAAGCGTCCCTTTCCTCGCCGTCTTTTTGTTGTAATAGGCCGTGAACCGCTGTTTGAGCGACTTCATGAAGTAGCTCACGTTCCACATCCGCTTGAAAAACGACT
>JAYUSJ010000055.1:0-25188 GCA_043755735.1 Verrucomicrobiaceae bacterium
CGCGACTACGCAAAACGCTACAACGCCGATGACCGCTGGTTTTTTCTCACCGGAAAAAAGGCGGATGTCTTTCGTCTCGGCAACGATGGCTTCAAGCTCGTGCTGGCCGACAACACCGCCGTCGATGCAAAGGAACAGTTCATCCACAGCGGCATGCTGGTCCTCATCGATCGCGCCGGGATGATCCGCGGCTACTACGACGCGGTGGGGCCAAAGGCCGAGGAGAACCGCCAGCGTCTCATCACCGACATCCAACGTATTCACGCCCAATGACACTGCCAGCCATCAACGCCAGCCTCAACGCCACCGCCGCCCTGCTCCTCATTCTCGGCATGATCTTCATCAAGCGCGATCGCAAACAAGCCCACGGATACACGATGGGCGCAGCGTTCGTCGTCTCGTGCGCATTCCTCGTCTGCTACCTCTACCACAAGTATTCGCTCTACCACGACACCGGGAAAGCGAACACCGTGTTCACCGGCCCGCAGCCGTGGAAGAACATCTATCTCGTCATGCTTGCGAGCCATGTGTTGCTCTCCATCACGGTTCCGCCGCTCGCCATCATCACCATGCGCCACGCGCTCGCCGGGCGATATGAACAACACCGGCGGCTCTCCAAAATCACGCTCCCGATCTGGCTCTACGTGAGCGTCACCGGAGTGCTCGTGTATTTCTTCCTCTACCGCTGGTTCCCGGCGTAAATCGACGCTCTCTTTTCGTGGCCACGATCATTTCCCATCCGGCAGTTCCGCTTGCCGTCGGCATTGCATTGGGTCGCGGCGTGATTCCGGCGCGGTTGCTGGCGTTGGGTCTTCTTTGTTCGATTTTGCCGGATTTGGATGTGCTGGCTTTCAAGCTGGGCATTCCATACGAGGCGATGCTTGGGCACCGGGGGTTCAGTCACTCGATTCTCTTCGCTATCCTCGCGGCGGTGGCATTTCGCATCGTCTCAAAAGTGGGGCGCGAACGTCCGTGGACGACGGTTCTGTTTCTGACTTTCGCCACGATTTCGCACGGTCTTCTGGATGCGCTCACGAATGGCGGACTCGGGGTCGGGTTCTTCGCACCGTTCTCCGGTCGGCGCTACTTCATCCGCATCCGAAGCAACGCCGGAACGGAACAGCCGTCGCTCGCCGGGGCATTGCGCGCAATCGCCGAACTCCCAAAGCTCCCCTACAAGAGGCTGAAGTGAGTCGGCAAAGAGCTGCGACGGCTCGGCGGGACTCAGGGCGTCGGGGGTAGGGACGGCCTCTCTCTTGGGTGCTTTTGCGCGGTCGTATAGTGCCGTCGGATGCTCGCAGTTTGAGTCCGAAGACGACACCATTCACTCGGAAGGCGGTTTTTTTGAGTCCGATGGTCGATCCAGTCGTTCCGATGATGATTCCATTGATTCCGATGGCGTGTGCTTTAGTTCCGATGGCAGGGATTTCTATATCGGTAGCCACACCAGTGATTCCGATGAACGATCCAGACGCAGGAATGACATGTCGCCGGAGCGACACTTTATTCTTTTTAAAAGAACTGCTATCCAACTCACACGATATGAAGGCGAAATCAATGGATCACATACACAGAGAGGTGTCCGCGAATTTGAGTTCGCTGATTGAGGAAACGATTTCGCACTGGCGAATCGCAAACTCGATGTTGCCGCCGCAGTTTCCGCTGGTTTTGTTTTCCGACTCAACGCTCGAAGCAGCGGAGGCGTTGATCGGCACGCTAAAGTCTCTGCGCGAGGCGGCGACGGTGCTGGCGGTGGAGTCGGACTTGGTGGCGGGCGGGCTGAGGGAGAAGCAGCGGTCGTTGCGGGAGTGGCTGCATTCTTACAACCGCGGGGTGCGGGGGAGTGTGCCGGGGACGAAGTGGGAGCGGCTGCTGGAGCGGCTGCCGCATGAAAAAGGTGCGCCGTTTTTGACCTGGAAGACGGCTTTCGGGGCGGCGATGTATTGGGGGTATTTGGAGGAGGAGCCGCCGATGGGATGGCCGGGGCCTTTGCTGCGCATGGATGGCGCGGGGCTGGCGGAGTTTCGCGCGGAGGTGCGGGCGTTTTCCGATGCGATGGAGGCGGCGAGGGAGGCGCGTATCGCGGCGGAGATTGCGGAGGAATTTGTGGGGTGGACGCGGGAGCAGTTGGCGGAGATTTGTCTGCGATATCCGGCGGCGGTGAAGAGCCGGTTTCGCACGGGGCACCGGTTGCTGGACTCGGTGCCGAAGCCGTGGCCGCAGGAGAAGAAGGCGGCGCGTTCTGCTGGAGATCTAAAGCCGTAGCTCGCGCGGAGTGCCGTGTGAGCTACGACTTCTGCCCGGTTATTTTTACAAGCTGGTACTACTTCAGCGTCGCGAGTGCCTTGAGCACATCGGCGGCGTGGTCTGCCGTCGAAGTTTTCTCCGTCATCGTCCAGGCAATCTTGCCGTCTTTCACCAGGAACGACATGCGGGCGTAGATGCCCGGCAAACGCGAGGGCACGCCAAACGCCTTTGCCACTGCACCGTCGTCATCCGCGATCAGCGGGAATTGGAATGTAAATTGATCGCGAAACTTCTTCTGCGAATCCGGCGCATCCCCGCTCACACCGAGAACCTGCACGCCTTTGCCCTGCAAGTCTGCCCACGAATCGCGGAGGGAGCAGCCTTGCTTGGTGCAGCCGGGCGTGTTCGCTTTCGGGTAGAAATAAACGAGCGTCGGTCCCTTCGCGTAAACGGCGGTGAAAACGACGGGCTTGCCGTCCTGGTCCTTGGCGGTGATTGCCGGCGCGGCGGCACCGACTGCGAGAGGATCGGCAAAAGCGGTGGAGACGAACAAGGACGAGATGAGCGCGAGAAGTTTCTTCATGTTGAGACAAACGACCCGCGAGCGCCCCAGTCACTTAGCGGAATGTTTCCCGGCTCAGATTTCGAATCCTTTGCGATACGACTTGGTGACGAGCTTTTGAGCTTCCTTGGAGTTTGAGAAAGCCAGCTTGGCGGCGTCCCATTCCAGCAGCTTGCCGGGCACGCGCGTGGCGATATTGCCGAGTTGCACAGTCTCCGTGAGCGGGCCGGCGTAGTGAAAACCGTCCGTCGTTTTGGTGTTCGCGATGATGCCGTCCACCCACAGATGGTAATGATTCCCGCCGGGGACTTTTTCCTGTTTCGGGAATTTGTCCGCCGGATACAGCGACGGTTTGCCGACATGCGGGAGGACCATCGTGCCGCCTTCGCCGATGAAGAGACTGCCGCCACCTGCGGGCAGTTTTCCATCCGCAGGCAATTGCGCGAGCGACGCGTCCGGCAGGCGTCCGCCATCGTACCACGTCACCGCGATCGTCTTGTCGGTGGTGAATGCGGTGCCGGGGAAAATGAAGGAAACAGTCTCCGCTTTCGGCCACGTCTCGGGATGTGGCTCTTCGTTTTCCGCCCGAACGGAAACGGGCGAAGTCAGGTCGAGCGCGGAGAAAACAGGGTCGAGAATATGGCAGCCAAAATCGCCCATCGTGCCGCCGCCGAAATCCATCCAGTCGCGCCATTTGAACGGAGCGTAAAGGTCCGGCACGTAGTCGCGCAGTGGCGCAGGGCCGAGCCACATGTCCCAGTTCAGTGTGGCTGGCGGCGGCGCGACCCGGTCCGCCGGCCGGGTTCCGAGATTGGAGTATTGGTTGCCACGATTCGCCTGCCACGAGTGGACGGCTTTGATCTTCCCGATGACGCCGCTGCGGATGATCTTCACGCCTGTGCGGTATGCTTCGTGGCTGTGGATCTGATTGCCCATTTGCGTGATGACGCCCGCCGAATCCGCCGCGAGCCGCATCTGGCGCGCCTCCCAAACCGTGTGTGTGAGCGGTTTCTGGCAATAAACGTGTTTGCCCGCACGCATCGCAGCCAGCGCAATTGGCGCATGCCAATGATCCGGCGTGCTCACCTGCACGCCGTCGATTGTGTCGCCGAGCTTTGCGAACATTTCGCGGTAATCGCCAAACGTCGGCACGCCCGGGAAACGCTTCAGCGCCTCATCGAAGCGGGAGGAGTCCACATCGCAAAAACCGACGAACTTTGCACGTGCATGGGACCCGATCTCGCCCATGTCGGAGAATCCCTGCCCTTTGCACCCGACGACCGCGATCTGGACGTGCGAGTTCGGGTTTTTCGCACGCAGCAAAGCGGGAAATGCAAGTGCGGCAACGGTGGTTCGGCGGAGAAAGGAGCGACGTGTAATCATGGCGCGGGGTTTACCTGTGACCTTTAAGATCCTTGGTCGGAATTCCAACGCGTGACACTCGCCGCCGTCGCGGTAGTATCCCGAGCGTATGTCCTGTCAAACGATCGATCCTGCACTTCACCAGTCGCGCAAGCCCGACTGGATCAAAGTCCGGCTGCCGTCGAATCCCGTCTATTTTTCCACCAAGGCGCTCATCAGCGACCTGAATCTCCACACCGTCTGCGAAAGTGCCCAGTGCCCGAACCGATGGGAGTGCTGGAGCAGCGGCACCGCGACATTCATGATTGCCGGCGACCGATGCACCCGCGCGTGCGGGTTTTGCGCGGTGACCACGGCAAAGCCGTTCGCGCTCGAAGCCGACGAGCCGGAGCGCGTGGCGCAGGCCATTTTGCGCTTGAAGCTGAAACACGTCGTCATCACCGCCGTGGCCCGCGACGATCTGAAGGACGGCGGCGCCGCGCATTTCGCCCGCACGATTAACTGCGTCCGCGCCGCACAGCCGGAACTCGTCATCGAAGTGCTGACGCCCGATTTTCACGCCAAGGAAGAATGCCTCCAGGCCGTCGCAGAAGCCGGGCCGGACATTTTTAACCACAATCTCGAAACCGTCGAGCGGCTCACCTCCGCTGTCCGTTCGCGGGCGAAATACCGCACCTCGCTGAACGTCCTTCGACGCATGAAGGAAATCGCACCGCACATTAACACCAAGAGCGGGCTCATGCTCGGCCTCGGTGAGCAGGAAGACGAGCTTCTCACCGCGATGGACGATCTCCGTGCTGCAAATGTGGAGGTCCTCACGCTCGGGCAATACCTGCGTCCGTCGGCCCAACATCTTCCCGTCGTAGCCTACGTCCACCCCGATAAATTCGAGGAATACAAACGCGTCGGCTACGAGAAAGGCTTCACTTACGTGGCCAGCGGACCGCTCGTCCGAAGCTCCTACCACGCCGCTGATTACAAGCCCCAGCGTGCAGTCAAGGCGTAGTTATTTCGCGAAATAGCTTGGTGGCCGGCGGTGAACCGTGTGTGCTGCGATCCTTATGGGACACTGCAAAGGCAAAGACAACGTCAAGAAAACCGCCGCTCGCCGCAAAAAGGCCGAGCGTCTCGCGATCGCAAAGATCGCCGTCGCGCAAGTCGCTGCGAAGTAGTCGCGCTCCGGCGTGACTCTTGGTTGGTAAAAATGAGGCTCGTCGCTCACCGCGACGGCCCCATTTTTTTCTGTACACAAAGCTCGTCAAACGGAACGCGCTCTGCGTTCACACCGAACTGCAAACACGAGGCTGCTGCGGCGCGGCGATAACTATCCCCGAATCTCCTTCAGCACGCCCGAGCTGTCGGCGAAGCGTTCGCGCGGGATGCCTGCTTGCTGTGCGAGCGTGAGCCATAGGTCGGCGAGCGGGCGTTTTCCTTGGTAGTGGAAATGGCCGCGCTGCATGGCTCCGCCCGCCATCAGGACTTGAAGGTCGGCGTAGTTGTGGTTTTCCCCGTCGCTAATACCGCTTCCCATTGTGAGCACTGTGGAGTCGAGCAGCGTGCCGCTTCCTTCGCGGATGCCGCGCAGTTTCTCGACGACGTGAGCGAAGAGCGCGACGTGGAACCGATCGATCTGCGTGAGCTTCTTTTTCGCGTCGTCGCCTTTCGTGTGGGTGAGGACGTGGTGATTCTGCGGCGTGTCAAAGTGCTCGCGAAGCGGCTGGCGGATCGAGGATTCATCGTGTGGAAACCGGCTGGCGAGGACTCTTGCGTTCGCGCCGAAACGCGGCACCTTCGCTCTCTATGCGCGCTCTTTTCGCCCTCGCTCTTCTCACCGCCAGCACACACGCGGCCCGCGTTTACTACGTGAACCAACCCGAACTTCAGGCCGGGCAAATAGTCGCCGTGAATCCCGACGGCACGAACTCCGTGCCGCTCTGGATTGCCGCGCAAGTCACCGACCTGCGGGGAGTCGCCGTGGACCCGGCGAATGCGCGCCTTTTCTTCGCCCACGCCGCGCAGAATCCAACAACGCTCGCGCTCACCGAGGTGTCCGTTCGTTCGATCCCGACCGCTGGCGGCGCGCCCTCAGTGGTCACGACTTTTCCCGACGCGACATTCATTTCGGATGTCGAGTGGGAGCCTGCGTCGAATTGGATTTACGTCGCGGTGACCAGTTCCTTGCAGCTTCGGCGAGTGCGGCCGGATGCCTCGGCCATCGAGACCGTGCTCACCCACACCGCAACGGGGCAGGGGCCGTATTTCTTCACCGTGGATGCGGGCTCGGGCACGGCATACTGGGCGGTAACGACGGTCCCAGGCGAGACGAACAGTGCGTATTCTCGGGGTTCGGTCGCCACGGGAATTGTCGATAGCGGGTGGTCGCTGGTCACGCCGAGTCGCACCCGCGATATCGCGATCGATCCGACCGTTCCCGGTGGGCGCGTGTATTGGTGCGATCGCCAGGGCGGGGCGATCTACGCACGGGCTGTGGAAGGCGGCCCTGTGCAGACGGTGATTTCCGGACTGAATGCACCGCACGGACTCGCGCTCGATATCGGCGCTGGTCGCGCGTATGTCGCCGATACCGGCAAGCGCGGGAGCGGCTCGCAGCCGAGCGCGCATCGGGCGGTGCGGTTCAAAATGGACGGCACTGGCGGGCTCGAATTTCTCAGCTCGGTGAGCACGGTCGCCGAGCCGTTTGACATCGCCATGGACCCGACGACGACCTCGTTTGCAGATTGGAAACGCCGCTTTTTCGCCAGCACCGCGCCGGGCACCGGACCGGGCGATGACCCGGATGGCGATGGCGCGACAAACGCCGCTGAGTATGCGTTTTTCACAAACCCAGAACGTCGCGACGCGCCCTTGGGAATCCTCTCCGCTGTCGGCGCGGGCATCCGTTTCGCGCGACATAATACGAGCGACGCGGCCGTCCGCGTCGAGGTGTCCGCAGACCTCGCGACGTGGCATTGGAACGACGAAACGCCGGGAGCGGTGTGGACTGTCGAGCAAGCGACATCGCCGCGCGATCCCGATAGTCAATGGGTGGACGTCACCGCAGCGCCATCGCTGGCGGGTGCGCCGAAGTTGTATTTCCGACTGCGGGCAACGCTGCCGTAGCGCTGCGGCAGTCGTCATTGTTCAGTTTAATCCGAACGCTGCGACGGCGGCGGCGTCTGGTTGAGCCAAACTGAGTATCGCCCGCGAAGCGGTAGCTACTTCTTAAACGCCTTTTCGGCCTTCACTCCCTGACCTTCGGACTTCATTTTCTTTTCCCAGTTGCCCTTGTTTTCCAAGCTGTTCGAGAAGTTCAGCTCGCGCACGTTGTTGAGGTAGTCGCCTTTGCTCATCTGCTTTTGAGCAGGCTGGGCTGGCGCTGCATTTGGAGTTGGTGTCTTGACGATCTGCGTCTTTCGGAGCGGTGTCTGGCTGCGGTGGTAGGCGTATCGCGTGTCGCCGAGTTTCACCACGATGGTCGCGTATCCCTGGATGCCGCTGGCGCTGAATGCTCCGCGCGGGTCGGTGCGGCCCTTCTGCGGTTCGGCGATGCCGGTGCTGTCGTACGTGGCGATGTCGGCGTCGGCGACGTAGCTTCCGCGGACGGTGTCGCGCACTTGCACGCGGACGTTTCCGATTTCCGTGTCCTCGTTGATTTCCAAATCGAGCGTCGTCATGAGCACGAGCGCGCTCGTCATTTGCGAATCACCGCGGCAGATGACGAGGTAGGCTCCCTCCTGCTTCATCGGCAGTTCCACCGTGCGCTTTTTCCATGCGTAATCAAGGCCGTCGCCGAGCGCGACGCTGATCTCCGCTTCGGGCGTGATGCCCGCAAGATTAACTGCGGAAACCTCGCTCAGATCCTTTTGCCGCTCGTGCAGCTTCATCAAGTCCACGCGGTAGATTTTGAGCGCGGCGTCCTTCACGTTGCGGTAGGCGAGTTCGAGCTTCACGGGCTGGCCGGGCTTGATGCTCGTGGCCGGCGGAAGCTTCACGCCTTTTTCCTGAAGCACTGCGATGGATTCCTCGGCATCGTCGAACTCATCCTTCACTTTCTCATACCATTTGATGGCCTCGGCCGGACGCCCCTGCGCGTGGTAAATCTGCGCGGTAATGTAGCGCGCGTTGGGCGCATCGGTGCTCGTTCCAGCGGCCACCGGAGCTGCGGCTGCGAGAGCCTCGGGGAACTGATACTGCCAGAAATGCCCGAGCGCTGTCATGTAGAGGAAGCTGTTTGCAAACGGGCTTTTCGGATACGCCGCCGAGGCTGTGCCCGCTGTCTTCACGACGCTCGCATAGTCCTTCAAATCGAAGAACACATTCGCGAGGCTGAACGATGCATCGTCGGCGAGATCGTCCTTCGCACGAAGAGTCACGAAGCGCCGCAGAAGATCGCGGCTGCGCTCCAGAAGCTGTGTTTTCGTGGGTTTCACCGCACCCGGACGAACCGGAACCGCGCCGGGTTCCGCCGATTTATCCTGCAAGCTTTGCGCGAGGCTGAAGTATGCGAGCGAGACGTCGGGCACGTCGGGATACTCCTGCCACAGCGCGAGTTTGTGCTCCACGCTGGCTGGAAAATCTCCGTTTCCCTCCAGCGCCGCGCTCACACCCGCATCGCGCACAAAGCCGCCTTCGAGCGTCGCGCGATACACGAGCCATGCGCGCTCAAATTCACCAATCTGCCGGTAAGCCTCACCCACTTTGAGAATGCGGTCGAATGGAATGACGATGTCGGGATGACGCTCACTCAGCGTCTCGAAGAGCTCGACGACTTGCTTGGATTCCATCGGGGCCCGAGCGGTGTGCGCCCACAAAAGCATCCGCGCGATTTCACGCTCGTTGTCCCGCATCGCGGCAGTGTCGCTGCGGAGGATGTCGAGGTGTGCACGGGCTTCTTCAAAGCGACCGGAATCGAAGAGCAGCTTGGCGAGTTCGAGACGCTCTGCGCGATTGATCTGATATGGCTCCGGGCTGGGTTTTCCGGCTTCGAGAATTGTGAGCGTCCCTGCCGGTCCGGCTGGCTGGCGAAGCGTGCGGCAGGCGTCCCGCACGATGGTCGGAGGAATCGTGAAGTCCCCGGGATGCAACGCGATGAGTTCATACGAAATCACGACTTCAGCCGCAGGGCGAAAAGTTCCCGGCGTGAACCAAAGCCGGATGCGCCCCGGGAGTTCCTCCATTCGCACGGCTTTGGACGAGACTGTCTCCGAGCGCAGATGGCATCCGGCCGGAAGCGGCTCGTCGAGCGTCACGTAGCTGCTTTGATTGCTCTGCGGGCCGCGAAGCGTGAGCTTCACGTCGATGCGCTGGCCGAGCGCCGCAATTGTCACAGGCGATGTGCTCGTGGCCTTGAGCGGAAGGTCGCTGTGCCGCATCCCTTCGTGCTGCCATTCACGTTTAACGATCACCGGTAGGCTCGCCACCGGAGTTGCCGGTGCGACACCACGAACAACGGATGTTGCGAGCAGAACCGGCATTCCTTTTCCATCCGCAAACGTGACATCCACGCGCTGCGCCGCGCCTCCATTCGCGGTTTGCAACGGAGCTTCCAAGCGCTTTCCGTCCACGGAGATTTCCAGCTTCTGCGCAGGCGCGATGCGGTGAAGTCCGGTGCCGATAAAATGCTCCGCGAGTGCTGCTGAGATGAGTCCGCGCAACGGGGAATCGGCCCCGCATGAGACGCCGAGTTTTTCCACCAATGCGTCCGCAGCTTTCTTTGCGAGCGGCGAGCCAGCCTGCGCGCGTGCAGCTGCGTAGAGGATGATGGCCACGGTATCGTCGGCCCGGCTCAATCGTCCGGTGCCTGCGCTGCCGGTCCATTCGGGACGGGCTTCGAGCGCCTTAAGAAGTTCCTGCGCCTCCTGCGGACGCTCCATGCGGAGAAATGCCGCGGCGAGATGCGCAAGCGCTGGGTCGTTCAGTTTTGCGCGATCGCGCAGAAGGCGATTCGCGACGGAGAAGTCCGCCTGATTCACCAAAGCGAGTGCGTGCAAAATGACCGCCGCCTTTTCCGGCTCATCGGGCGGGATGATTGCGAGTGCGCTTTTCAGAAAGGTGGCAGCGGTATTTACAGTCGCCTCTTCCACGGAGAATCCGAGCGTCCGCGCTTCGATCAATGCCCACAGTCCCACACTCGTCACAACGCTGTCCCGTTTCCACTCCACGTCTTCCCACGTCCAGCCGCCATCGCGCTGAGTGATTTGCAGTGCCGATATGAGCAATGAAATCCGCTCGGCGAGCACCGGGTCGTCTTTCCCGTCCGCCTTGATCGCGCGCAGCGAAGCGACTGCGGCGAGCAACTGACTGCTCGCGGTCTGTGGCGTGCGAGCGCGACCGTCGTCGGAATCGTGCAGTCCGAGTGCCATCGCGCGGAGGAGTGAGCGTGGCGAATCGTGGATGGAGAAAACGGTGCGCAGACGTTCCGTTGCGGGAAGATCGAGCGTGCCGGGCTTTGCGAAAATCATTCCTGCGTGACGCAGGTCCGCATCGTATTCGGCGGACGCTGCAACTGGCGGGTTCTTCGCCAAGTTGCCCGGTGCGCCCTCTGTCAACGGGGTCTTCGAGGCCTCTCCGAACGCCGAGGATTTGGTGCAGCCGCGTGCCAGCAATCGCCACTCTTCGCCGCCGGAGGGAACGCGGACTTTGATGATGGCTTTGCCTGCGGCATCGGTGATGATGGGACTCCACCAAAGCGCTGCTTTCGCGGGAGAGCGGGCGCTTTTGCTTACCGGCGAAGCGCCGCCAAAGCCCTGCGGAACTTCGTCGTTCTGACCGGCCTGTGCAATCTGAGGCGGCGCGAAGTTACCCGCGATACTCCCGTTTTGCAGGAAGATTTGCCCATCGATGGCATTGCCCTGGATTTGCAGTCCGTTCCCAAACGTCTGCATCATTTGCCCGCCTGTTTGTTGATTATAAGTATTCGCAGCCTGAGGTCGTGGCGGCGGAGTTGTCGCGCCGTCTTTCACGATCATTCGCGATACACCGCGATGCCCCGAACCCGCGCTGGAGCTTGTGCGGATGCTTCCGTGCATGCGGAGGTTGTCAGCAAAGGTCGCGTGAATCGCGCCGCTTTCATCCGAATAGCGGGCGAACAATTCGCTGCCCGCCAATCCCAGGCTCAGCTCCGCGGATACGGGTTTTCCAAGGCCGTCTTTTGTCGTCACCACAATATCGATTTCCGCGCCCGGCTCCAGCGCAACGGCGGGTGTTTCGATTTCGATCGAAAGGGGGCGCTTAACTACGAAGCCACGGCGTGCGCGGTGTAGCTTCTCACCATCGAGATACAGCACGCTCACTTCAAATTGCGGCCAATGCGCATTGCCGACTGTCACTGCGACATCGTTGTGCCCAGCGGCAAGCGCGACCACGCGATGCTCCAGGATCGATTCGCCAGCGAGGGTCACCAGCGCAAGCGGCGCTGCGACGCGGCTGTGCGCGTCCACTTTCAGCGCAGCACCTTCCGACACATCGGCGAAGTCGGAGAAAATGCGCAGCTTCTGTGGGTCATCAGCACCCGAGACCAGCACTTCCGTGGAAATATCGGCGACATTTCCACGCGCATCCGTCGCACGTGCTGTGATGATGTGAATCGCTGCGTTCTTCATTACAGGCCGCGCTTCCGCGATTCCGGTTACGGGATCGGTTTGCAGCGTCAACTCCTCGATTTGCGCGGGCTCGGCGACTGCCGGAATGTATCCGAGCCCCGGCAATCCGCTGAGCACGGCGTGTGGCTTTTGCTCCGGCTTGAGGGCCACCGTCAGCTTCACTTGCGTGCCGGCTGGCTGGCCTTTGTGGGTGAGCGCTTTCACGCGAATGATCGACGGTTCGCCGGATAGCGCAGGACTCGGAACACGCTCCCACGAAAGGCGTGTTCCGGCCTGGACGATGCTGACCACGTGCGAAAACGAAAGGTCGCGCCCTTTGAGCGCCATATCGAAAGTCACATACTGGCCGGGCTGAAAACCGCCAGTTTCCTGCGTGAACGCATACGTTCCCGCTGCGTCCGTTCTTCCGTCGAGCTTGCGTCCATCGGGCATCGTGGCGACAAGCGCTTCGCCCGCAACGGGCAGTCCCCATGCGTAGCGAAGCCGCACTACGCCGTCGATTCGATCCCCGCGAAACACCGCTTCCGGCTTTATTTCAAAGACCGCAGAAACCTCGTCTTGCACAGACTCCACCACGCTGAAATCCGCGCCGTAAGCCTCGTCGCCCTCCACCGAGCGGACAGTGATTCGATATTCGCTCAACGGCGTTCCCGCAGGAAGTGGAACCCTCTCCGTGAAGGTCCCAAACTCGCCGAGCTTCACCTTCACCCTGCGCAACACGCGACGGTCTTCATCCTGCACGCGCACTTCGTATTCGCGTCCCGCTGGAATCGTGTATGCGCCGTTCACCACATCGCGAATCACTCCCCGGAAATGCACGGTCTCGCCGGGTTCATACGCCGGTTTGTCCGGGTAGATGAAGCCCTGACGCGAGGGCGTCACCGACTCGCGATCGGTTTCACCGCCCGTGATTTCCTGCGTCATCCCGCGGAGGTCGAGCCGCTGAATCGCCTCTCCCGCAGGCGTGCGAACATACACGCAGAGGTCCGCCGCCGCCCGCACCATTTCGCCCCGAAGCCGGAAGACTCCATCCGCGCCCGTGCGACCCTGACCGATGATTTCCTTGCCGTTGCTGACGAGCACTTCTGCGTCGGCGACCACTGCGCCTTTCACGCGGTTCTGCACAAAGATCAGCGCTTCCGTCCACGCGGATTGCACAATTACATCGATGTCACTGCGGACCACGATCGTGCTAGATTGCCAATCGTCTCCTTCCACTCGCACCACGCATACGCCGGGCTTTGCTCCATCAAAGGGCACCGCGATTTCCTGCTCCACGGGCTTTAGTCGCGCATAATCCGCCACAGGAACTTCCCACGTTTTGTCCGGCTGAATGAGGTCGATATCCAGCGAGCCGATTCCGCCCTCGCCGTCGAGCCGGTGACGGCTGCGGAAGTAGTCTTCGAGGTTCAGCGTGTAGCGCGACACTTTCAGTTTCTCGATGTTCCGCGTGTCCACACGGACGTGCGCGGGCTCGTTCGAGCGAAAGACCCGCGGCGTCCGCAATGCGAGCGCCTTCTGCGTCATCGCAGCTGCCCGCGAAGAAGTAGGCGCTTGTGAAGGGCCCCAGTTGACGCGCTGAAATGTCGCGAGCGCTTCTTCGAATCGGCCAATCACATCGGCCTGAATGACACCCGTGGTATAGAGCGCCAGCGACGCTTCGTCGCTCCGCGGATGTTTCGCGATCAGCTTTGCCCATTCCGCGATCGCCCGTTCGTGACTCGCGATGGATTCCTTTGTTCGCGGCTTTCCGGCGGCCGCCTTGTCCAGCGCTTGCGCTGCGGCGTAGTTCCACTGCCCGTTCAGGAAAAGCAGTTGCGCGCATCGCGTATCGAGCGGATGCGCGGCGATGAACGCCTCGAATCGTTTCGCGGCCTCTTCCTGCTGCGAGGCTGCCACCGCCTCCAGACAGAGCTGAAACTCCGTATCGATGATCGCCGCCTGAGCCTTTTGCCAAAGCACGCCGTCGGGGTGGCGAACAATGTAAGCGCGCCACTGCTCGGTGGCCTTGCGATAGCGTCTCATCGAAAACTCCAGCTCGCCTTCCTTGTAAAATGCCTCCTGCCGCCATGCATCCAGGCGCTCCGCCGCCGTCCGGGCGTCGCCCTGCTGCGGTGCCGGCGCGGGCCAGTCGGCGCGGTCATAGAGGACCTTGCACGCAGCAATGGCTTCATCCTTCTTGCCATTGGATTCGAGCGCTTCGATCAAAGTCCGCGCGGCTTCTGCCGAACGCTGATGATTCGGGTACTTTTTCAAAAAGGCGCGGATGGCCTCAATGTAACGCACCGGGTCCGACGCGACACGCGGGACTTCCCGCCTTTGCCCGCCTTGCTGTTGATTGAACGTATTGGACGTATTCAGTTGGAGCTGCGCACGCGCGGGGATTTGCATAGGCCCGCTTGCCCGGCAAATCATCCACTCGATGTCGCCTTCGTCGGGGCGACTCGCCTCGGGCAGCGGCTTTGCCTTCCAGAGCGCCAGGACGTCCGCACCCATCGTCTTTGCGCGGCCGCCGTCGCCAGTGAGCAGCGAGCTTTCGATGAGCATCGCGCGCACCGCCCATCGATGCGAGCCCACGAGCGCGGACTTCGGTTTTGCGTTCGTGCCCGGGGACTTCCAGTCCGGGTCAAACTCCGCGAGATACGCCTCGCATCCTTCCTTCAGAGCGCTTTCGTTTTTTGTCAGGCGGAGCAGTTCCGCTGTTTCAAAAAGGAGCGTCTCCCTGAGCGCGGGGCCGGATTCCAGTTCGACCGCTTTCCGGTAAAGATTCAGCGCCTTGCTGCGTGCATCGTCGGGCACCGCCTGGCCGGGCGTCGCGGGCCGCACGAGTTCCCGCGCGAGCGACACCAAAACGGCCGCAAGTTTCTCCTGACGAACGGTCGCAAACTGCCTCGCCGATTCCGCGCTGTAGATCGCCTCCGCTTCCTTGTGCCGCTTCAACTCCGCAAGACACTGCGCTTTTAAAAACAGCGCTTTCCGATGCCAGATATCGTCCACTGGAACCGCATCGCAATCCGCGATCGCCGCCGCAAACTGCTTCGACTCCGTGAGCGCCAGCGCCCGCAAATACCGCGCGTATCCTTTCTCCGGAGCCTGTGCGAGCGCGGCATCCGTGAGCGCCGCACCTGCTTCCTTGAATTTCTGCCGCTGGAGCAAAGTCTCCGCATCCTCCACCGGTCCGCCAAACGCGGCGGTGATGAATGCAATCGTGGGAAGGAAAATGGACCGGATGTTCATAGGAATGAGGGGTATGAGACTGCCGTGGGCGGGTGCCCGTTCAATCCTCATTTCGCAATTGTCGCTGGCGACATTTCACTCACACTCCGCCGCTTATGAGCTTTTGGACAATCGGCGGGCTGACTCAGTGTGCGGCGGATGGAGACGTTGCGGGAGTCGAGCGACTCTTGGATAGCGGCGCGCCGGTCGATTTTATCGAGAACGGGCGCTATAACGACTCGCCGCTTCAAGTCGCGGCTCACGGCGGGCATCTGGCGGTGGTGCAGCTTCTTTTGGCGCGCGGGGCGAACGTAAATCATAGCGACCACGACTGCTTTTCCCCGGTCACCGCGGCGACCGCCGCGCGGAAGTGGGCCGTGGCGGAATGTCTCGCGGAGCACGGCGGCGACTTCTCGCGCTGCGATGCGACGGGGCGGTGCGGGCTGGATTACTTGAAGCAGTGCCGGAGCAAGGCGCGGCGCGCGAAAATCGTGGCGATCCTTGCCGGGCGGTAGAGCCTATTGTTTCAGCTCCACGCCGAGTTTTTTCGCGAGCGCGGTGAGTTCCGCCGCGAGTTGCTCGCGAGTTTTTCCCGGCAGTAAGTGAGTGCGCTCTGCGACTTCTTCGCCTTCGCCGCGGCGGAGTGCATCGAGGAACCCTGCGAGCGGCGCGCCGCCTTGCTGCTGGATGAAATAGTAAGTGAGCAGCGCGGAGGAATTGTAGAGATCGTAAGCTTCGCCGCGGCTCACGGCTTCCTTCCAGTCGGTGCCGGTCATCGCCATGAGGGCTGCGGGCGGGATGAAACGGATGCTCCGGACGTCGGGTGTCTTTCGCCATTTCAGCAGATAGTCGCGCATCGCGGGGGCGACGTTTTGAAGCGAATACGTGCCCGGTGAATACGGCAGCGCTGCGATGAATTCGGCGATGCCTTCGTAGGCCCACATGGGGATGCGACCGTGCCAGCGGGCGATGAGCTGGTGGGTGACTTCGTGTTTCAAAATGAACAGGTTCTTCGCGTAGTCGAGGCGCACGATTCCTTTGGCTTCGGTGATTCCGAGGTTCGGCAAAAGCACCAGCATCCGGCGCGTGCGGCCGTCGTAATGGCCGCCGCTGCCGCCGGGGCCGCCCGCATTTCCGTAGGCGGAGCCGTCGCGAAACATCGAGACGGCGTAGCGCTCCGTTTCGCCGCCCGCGTGAAGCCCGAGCGGCATCGCGATCAATGCGGAGCGCGTCGCCTCGAAGACCCGCGCGATGTCTTCGGCCGCGCCATCGGGGATGCGGAGGTCGGAGGTGATTCGGAAATTCGCGCTCTCCCACGTGAAGACGCCTCCATCATCGGCGGACGATTTCAGAGCGCCGACGGGGGCGACCGCCTGCGCGGGCCATGGTGCAAGCGTTCCCGGCGCGATGAGGGGATTCCGCCAGTTGCCGCGCCATTGCCGAACGAACCCAGCATCTTCCGCGGAGAGCGACGCAAGCGGCGCAATCACCGGTGGTTTGCCCGTAGCCGTGAACGTCGCGCGCAATCCGTCTGCTGCTGCGAGTTCTGCTTCGAACGTTCGCCCGTCGCGGGTCGTCCAAGTCCGCGAAGGCGGCGCAGCGATTGCGCTGGCGACCAACAAGACGAGCA
This sequence comes from Verrucomicrobiaceae bacterium, assembly GCA_043755735.1. Taxonomy (GTDB): domain Bacteria; phylum Verrucomicrobiota; class Verrucomicrobiia; order Chthoniobacterales; family Chthoniobacteraceae; genus SXWH01. Next base: position 16,619 of record JAYUSJ010000055.1, read on the forward strand.
CGGGAAACCTCATGGGAGCCGCGGGTGACACGCCATGTAGCCGGTCGCCTCCAGCTCTTCAAACCGCATCCGCCGGTCCCGCGCATGCTCGCTCCAACTCTCCGTGAAGATCACCTCGCCGCGTGCCGCGTTGAAGCCGTTCACGATGCTCGCGTGGGCAAATCCTCCGCGCTGCGGCCACAGCTTCCGTTCCTCCATGCCCGCGCGCTCCAACACCGCCGCAGGGTCCTGCGCGAAACGCCGTGCGAACTGCGTGTGGACGAAGTCCCTCTCCTGGCTCCATCGACGGAACACCACCATCGGCATCCCTGCCGCGATCGACGCCCGGATGCGCGCCCACTCCGCCTTTTGCACGCGGTCCATCCGCAGCGCGCCCACAGCGGCAGCGTCGTCGTAAGTCTCCCGCGTCTTCGCATCCTGTGTGTTGCCAAAGCGGATGCCTGCGGCCGCTGCGAGTTCCTCCGTCTCGATGCGCAGGCCGAGGTGCTGCATCGTCATCGCGAGTGCGGACATGCCGCAATAAGCGCGGTCGCCCTGCTGGAGCATCGGGATGCCGCGGAGGATCTGATCGCCGTTCGCCTCCTTCTCCACGAGCGCCGAAAATGTGCGCGCCTGCTCGTCGCGCTTTTGTGTGCGGCGGTAAGGCGCGAGCAACTGTGTCGCTGCGTCCTCATCGCGAAAGAGCGTCACTTTCACAAAGTAATCCGGCCACACCACGAGCCGCGCCCACACATCGCCGATGCGCACCACGCGGCCCGTGTGCTTCAGCAACTGGCGCCCGCCGAGCGGCACATCGCGCAGTTTGCCGCCGAGCGCCGAGAGGGCGGACTCCACGTTGGAAGCCGTCTGCCGGTGCAGCGCGAGAAACTCGGGCACCTTCTCCGCCGCGCCCGCCTGGGCAAAACCGAACCACGCGCCCGCATCCAGAAAAAGAAGGCTGATCGATCGCAGCCGGCCCCCTTCGAAAAAAGCCGACGCTCCGTGCGCCTTTGCACCCAGGGCTTCGCACGGGCCGGGCCAGTTCCGGCAGGCGAGCCGCACCTTTGCATTCACCGCGCCCCACCGGTTCACAAATCCCGCATCGTCCCACAGCGACTGACGCGTCAGCGCATCCGCCGGAAACAAAACGGGCTCTGCCGCGCGCACCGGCACAGCCAGCGCCGCGAGCGATGCGAGCGATGCGACAAATTCCCGGCGTCGCAGCAGCATCACGGAGCCTTCGTGATTTCGAGCATCACGTCTCCCTTCGACTCCGCCACGGAGATCCGCGCGTTTTTGTAATCCGCCGGACGGCCCGATTCCATCGACGCTCCGGTGTAGGCGCGCACGGCACTGAGAACGCGGTCCTTCAACGAAGCCGCCGCCCGCCCGCGCTTGCGATCATCCGCAGCCTTGTAAGTCACCGTGTATTTCGCCACGCCGCCGCCGGACTTTTCCACAACGACCTCCGACGCTGGGATTCCGAAAACCACAGCGTCCACGGCAAGCCGCAGCTTTCCCTCCTGCTTCGCCACCGCGATCCATTTGCCTTTCAACTCCGCGCCCGGACCGAGCGCCGCAATCGCGAAATCCTCAAACGGCTGCCCCACCGCTCCGAAAAAACCGCCGTTAAAGTTCTGCGGGATTGCGAGGACCGACCCGCACAAAATGAAGGCGCTGATTATGGCTGGAAGTATTCGATTCATGGCGAGTGCAGGATTTGCGAATAAGCTATGGCGATTGGCCCCAGCGTCAAGGGCGCGAGTAGTCACATTAGCCTGCCGAACCGTCGTAGGGAGAAGACGGGAACGCTGCGCAGAAAGACGTCGCTCGCGAGCTTCGATGCGAACTCTGCTTGTCGCGCCGCGCCGACTAAAGTCGGAAACTACGTTGCGCAAGCGTGGCTCTCGTCGCTCTCGCGAGGGGCGAAAGTAGTAAACGACTTTAGTCGGCAGAGCCGTCGTAGGGAGAAGACGCGCACGCTTCGCAAAAAGACGTAGCCTGGGAGCTTCGACGCGCAATCTGTGTGCCGCGTCGCGCCGACTAAAGTCGCTAAGTACGTTGTGCAAGCGTGGCTCGCGCCGCTCTCGCGAGAGGCGAAAGTAGTTAGCGACTTTAGTCGGCAGAACCGTCGAAAAGAGAAAACGGGAACGCTTCGCAGAAAGGCGTCGCCTGCGAGCTTCGACGCGCAATCTGCGTGCCGCGTCGCGCCGAATAAAGTCGTGGACTACGTTCGCTCTCCGCCGATGCCGAGCGTGTATCCGCTGCGGAGTCCCGCTTTCGTCGGATTTTGTGCGATGTAGCGCCGAAAGTATTCCATTTGCTCTCCGCTGCGGACGATGTGGTCGAATGGCTCTGCCTGCCACAGTTTGCCTTATCGACCGACGGATACGTTGATTTCCCTCGCGCTGCCGCCTTTCCAGCTTTTCAGGATTTCGCCGAGCGTGTTGTCGTTGCCGGGCTCGACGAGTGCGTGGACATGGTTGGGCATGATAACCCACGCGTCGAGGCGATAGGCGCGGTTGTGTCCTGCGATGAGGTGCGTGGCTACGATGTCGGCACAGGCGGCGCGGGCGAGGAGACATTCGCCGTGACTCGAGTCGAGAAGTGCGTGGAAGGCTGCTGTGAATTCGCGATGATACTCGCGCTGCTCTTGCTCGGGAAGAGATTCGGGATCGGCGACGCCGTGTGCAGCCAGCCAGGCATCGCGCTTCGCCTGCCATTCCGCGCGCAGCGGAGCGGGAATCGAATCGGCGAGCCGCGAAGTGACGAAGTAAGTGCAGCCCCATTGTCGCCAGTGGGGGAGGTTGCCTTTTTCGTGTCCGTAAACCTCTGCGTCTGGATTGAATCGCTTGAAGGGCATAGGGCGCAATTATCGCGGCTGACAAAAGTAGTCGACGACTTTAGTCGGCAGAACCGTCGAAAAGAGAAAACGGGAACGCTTCGCAGAAAGATGCCTCCTGCGAGCTTCGATGCGAACTCTGCTTTCCGCGTCGCGCCGACTAAAGTCGGAAACTACATTGCGCAAGCGTACCTCGCGCCGCTCTCGCGAGGGGCGAACGCAACGCGCATGCGAACGTAGTCAGCGACTTTAGCCGGCAGAACTGTCGCGATGAAAAGACGCGCACGCTTCGCAGAATGCCGCCTCCAGCGAGCTTCGACGCGCTCTCTGCTCGCAGCGTCGCGCCGACTAAAGTCGGAAACTACGTTGCGCAAGCGAGCCTCGCGCCGCTCTCGCGAGGAGCGAGCTTCGTGCGCTATTGGCCGATGTCCCAATCAACAAAGAGCGACAGGAATTCATCCAACGAATCAGCGACGAGGTGTTCATTCTGGTGAATCGCGGACGGATCGACATCAAAACCCATCTCCAAACCTCCTGCGACATCCTCCTCGTGGTCCCAGAAATAGATTTTCCCAAGGCGCTCGCCCGTTATGCCGATGCAGATTTCATTTCCAAACTGATCGTTCGCAAACGCCAGCAAATCACTGGAGATTCGAGCACCGTAAGCGTCGAAGTTCTCCTCAATTTCGTCGGTGCTGTAAAACCCGTTCGCGAGTAGTCCTCCCGGACACACTTCTTCTGAAATCATCAAATCGCCAGCCCAAACGCCATTGGCTTCATATAAAAATGCGCGCAGACGGTCTGGAATCTGTACGCCTATTTTCGATTCAAGCTGCCCGATTTGCTCGTTGGTGGCGGGAGGATTCACACTCCTCGGTTTCAGTTTCTCGATCATATTCATTGTATCAAACTCCGCCCCGTCATCTCTGCGGGCTGCGGTACGCCCAGCAGCGCGAGCAGCGTCGGCGCTACATCCGCGAGGATGCCGCTGTCGAGTTTCACGCTGGGGGCGTCGTCGGCGACGTAGAGCAGATGCACGAGGTTTGTCGTGTGGGCGGTGTTGGGGCTGCCGTCCGGGTTGCGCATTTGTTCGCAGTTGCCGTGGTCGGCGGTGATGAGGAGTTTACCGCCGAGAGCGAGGGTCTTTTCCACGAGCAGGCGCACGGCGAGGTCGATGGTCTCGCAGGCGTGGATTCCGGCTTCGACGACGCCGGTGTGGCCGACCATGTCGGGGTTGGCGAAGTTCACGATGACGAGGTCGTATTGGTCGAGGCGACGATAGACTTCAAAGGCGAGGTCAGGGCCGCTCATTTGTGGCTTTTTGTCGTAGGTGGGGACTTCCTTTGGGCTGATGGCGAGGTAGCGATCTTCGCCGGGGTAGGGGTCTTCGATGCCGCCGTTGAAGAAGAATGTGACGTGCGGATATTTCTCGGTCTCGGCGGCGCGGAGCTGGTGTTTGCCGGCTTTGCTGACGGTTTCGCCGAGGATCATGGCGAGCGATTGCGGGCCGAAGACGACGGGGCAGTCGTAGCTTTTATCGTAGCTGGTGAGCGTGACGTAGTGGACCTTCGGCGTGACTTCGCGCTCGAAGCCGGCGAAGTGCGGAATAAGGAATGCGTCGGAGAGCTGGCGCGCGCGGTCGCTGCGGAAGTTGAACCACAAGACGACGTCGCCATCGCGAATGCGTTGTTCGTTCGCTTCGCTGAAGATGATGGGCTGGAGGAATTCGTCGCCGCGCGGGTCGGCGGGATATGCGGCGGCGACGGCGACGCTCGGTTTTTGAAGGCTCAACGGGCCGCGCCCGAAGACGATGGCGTCCCACGCGAGTTTGTTGCGCTCCCAGCGTTTGTCGCGGTCCATGGCGTAGTAGCGTCCGATGGCTGTGGCGATGCGGGCGTTGGTGCCGGCGATGCCGCGTTCGACGGTGGCGAGGTAGCCCGCGCCGCCAGTCGGCGAAGTGTCGCGTCCGTCGGTGATGGCGTGGATGGCGATGTCTTTCACACCCGCTGCGGTGGCGGATTTGCAAAGGGCGATGAGGTGGTCTTGATGCGAATGGACGCCGCCGTCGCTGACGAGACCGATGAGGTGAAGGCGGGAGCCTTTCGCTTTGGCAAAGGCTTCGATGAGGACGGGGCTGGTGTCGAACTCGCCGTCGATGATCGCTTTGTTGATGCGCGTGAGGTCCTGGTAAACGATGCGCCCGGCACCGAGGTTGAGGTGGCCGACTTCGCTGTTGCCCATCTGTCCATCGGGAAGGCCCACGTCCATGCCGCTGGCGGAGAGGCGCGCCTGCGGATACGTGGCGTAGAGATGGTCGTGAAAAGGAGTCTTCGCGAGCAGGGTCGCGTCGCCGTTTTCGACTGCTTTTTCGCGGCCTCCAGGATTCACGCCCCAACCGTCACGGATGATAAGAACAACAGGTGATTTTGCCATAGTGCGGCGGAGGAAAGCAGAGGCGGTGCTGCGTGGGGAGATTGAAAATTGAAAATTGTAGATCGAGAATTTGAAATCGGACCGGCTCCGGCACGAGGGCTCTGAAATTTGAAATCTCCAATTCTCAATTCTCAATTTTCAATTGCTGGCTACAGGCCCTGCCTTCTGCCACAACCCTTCCCATGATACCCGGCGTCACCGTAGTCGATCACCCTCTCATCCGTGTAAAAATGACCCGCATCCGCGATGTGGGGACGAGCTCGGAGAAATTCCGCGCGCGGCTTGCGGAGGTTGCATCGCTGCTGCTCTTCGAGGCGACGCGGGATTTGGCGACCCGCGTGGATTCCATCAAGACACCGCTTGCGCCGTTCGACGGAGCGGCGCTCGTGCGGCCGATAATTATCGCGCCTATTCTCCGCGCCGGGCTCGGTATTTCCGAGGGGATGCTGCGCATTTTGCCCGATGCAACTGTCGCCCACATCGGTATGAAGCGCGATGAAATGACGCACCGCCCGGTGCCGTATTATTTCAATCCGCCGCCAAACCTCGCCGCCGCCGACATCATCGTCGCCGACCCGATGCTTGCGACCGGCCATAGCGCGAGCGCGACCATCGCGTTGCTCAAAGAAGCGGGCGCAACGAGCATCCGCCTCGTTTGCTGTGTGAGCTGCAACGAAGGCCTCACGCAAATGCGAAACGCGCATCCCGACGTGCCGATCTACACCGCAGCAATAGACCCGACGCTCAACGAACGCGCCTACATCGTCCCCGGCCTGGGCGACGCGGGCGACCGCTATTTCGGGACGCTGTAGCTCGACATTCCAATGTCGAGTCTCAGCGTTCTATGTCGTTGAACGTGCTCAGAGTTCGCGCGTCCAAACTCGACTTTGGAAAGTCAAGCTACAGCCGCCGATACAGCGCTTCGTAAGCATCTACCATCGCTCCATGGCCGAAGCGGCTCTCCGCTTTCGCCCGCACGGCCTGCCGATCCAGCGCGACCGTTTGTGCCACGAGCGGCGCGAGCCCTTCCACCGTTGCCGCGCTGAAGCCCGTTACGCCTTCATCCACCACTTCGCTCACGCTGCCGCGACGAACAGCGAGCACCGGAGTGCCGCACGCCATCGCTTCGATCATCACCAGACCGAACGGCTCGTCCCATTGGATCGGGAAAACGAGCGCCGCCGCATCCCGCAGCAGCGCGTTCTTTTTTGCGAAATCCGCCGCACCGATCCAACGCACACGCTCGCCGTCGATGAGAGGGCGGATGCTTTGCTCGAAGTAATGCTCCTCCGAGCCATTCTGCGGTACGCCGGCCAGCACGATGGGCATCCCCGCAGCCTGCGCAATGTGGATCGCGCCGAGCGGGTTTTTCTCCGGCGACATCCTTCCCAAAAAAGCCAGATACTTCCCGCGCTCGAACGACGCCGAGTAGCGCGAGAAATCCACGCCATTATAGACCACCGGAAATTTGCGCCCCAGCCGCGCCGAAGCGCCCGCAAGCTGCGAGTGGCTGATTCCGCAAACGGGCACTTGCGGGAACCGGCGCATCGCCCATTCATCATCCGCGTGCGGGCTCGTGTGAAAGGTGAAAAGACACGGCGTTCGCGACGCCGCGCCAAACGGCAGCCATCCCGTCGGAAGATGCGCATGGATTACGTCGAACTCATCCTGCCGGGCCAGCGCCAGAGCCAGCGCAGCGCTCATATAATACTCGTGCATCAGCGCCTCGCCCCGCCCCATCAGCGTCGAGAGATTTGCCGGAATCACCGCCTCCAGCCGTGCTTTCGTCGAGCAATCTCCGCTCGCAAACAGCGTCACCGCATGGCCCCGATCCACGAGCTCATCGCACAACAGCGCGAGCAGCAACTCAATGCCCCCATAGGTGGACGGCGGGATCGGCGTCCAAAGCGGAGCAATTTGCGCGATACGAAGCGGGCTTCCATTCTGTGAGTTCATGTGTATAAGGAGGCGACATGCTAGCCCGACTCGTCAGTTCGCCAATGCGACATTTCATACTTACCGCCACATTTTTCAGCACCGCCGTATTCGCACAGGAAACAACCGTCGTGCCCGCAGAAAAACCTGCCGATGCGGCGGAGAAGCCCGCCATCACAAGTCTCACGCCCCCCGGTGAGCCGGAAGTGGCCCGCGCCATCCTCGTCAACAAGCGCGAACTCACCGCGCAACTCCAGATTTTTCTGGATCAGCAGATGTTCAGCCCCGGCCGCATCGATGGCAGTCCCGGTCGCTTCGTCACCAACGCCCTGAAGCGCTGGCAGCGCTCCCGTGCACTCCCGGAGACCGGCGTCGTCGATGAAAACGTGCCGCTCGACAGCGTCTATCCCGTTTACACCTTCCACAAATTCGACAAAGCCGAGCTCAAATACGTCGGCAATCTCCAGACCAAGCCCGCCGCGCAGGCCAAGGTAAAATACCTCCCCTACGCCAGCTACAGTGAGTTCCTCTGCGAGCGTTACCATTGCTCCATCGAGTTCCTCATGAAGCTCAATCCCGGCCTCAAGTTCAACAGCCTGAAAGCTGGCGACGAAATTCGCGTCCCAAACGTTGCTCCATTCAAAATCGAAGACATGCCGCCAACCGGGAACCTCCCCGAGAAACCCGAATTTGCGAATCGCCGCCTCGTCGTCACGCTGAAAGAAACCATCCTGGATCTCTACGAAGGCGACGCGCTCATCGCCAGCGTGCCCATTGCGCCAGGATCCAGCGCCCATCCTACGCCCCGGGGGAAATGGCGCGTCCTCGGCGTTGCTTCCATGCCCACATTCCGCTGGGACAAAGGCGTGCTCAACCGCGGCGTCCGAACCAGCGAGTTTTACATGCTCCCATGCGGCCCGAATAACCCCGTCGGCGTCGGTTGGATCGGCCTCAGCAAGCCCGGCATCGGCATCCACGGCACGAATAATCCCAACAGCATCGGCTCCTTCGCCAGCCACGGCTGCATGAGGACTGCAAATTGGGACATTTCCCGCCTCGCACACATGATCACGAAGGAAACCCCGGTCGAAATCAAATGAAAGAAAGACTGAAAACCGATATTTTTTTGATCCCTTGCGCCCTCGTCAACAGAGGGAATTCAGTGCAAAGAAAGGGGTTGAAGAAAATTTGTAACAAATTACCCTTGCACAACGAATAGAAGATTGTAACTACTGCGGGCATGCATCGGCTGTGTGGCCGATAATTTTTTATAAAATCCCTTGCGCGCCTCGAAAAATCGCTTAAACAGAACTACAAATGAAAATCACCCACGAACTTAAAAAAGTCGCTCTCGCAGCGACCATCGCACTCATCGCAGTCC
>JAYUSJ010000056.1:0-24923 GCA_043755735.1 Verrucomicrobiaceae bacterium
GTGTATTGCTTCTTCTGCACGAGCTTGCCGCCCTCCCAGCCAAAACCGCCGGACGCGCCTTTCTCCGATTCGGTGCGATAGTTCGTTGCCGCGACAAACCGCGCGAACTGCCCGCGCGTGATCGGAAACCTGCCGATGTAAAACGGCTTCGAGAGATTCACCTCGCGCCGCAGATCCACCGGCTCACCCTGCGTGAAGTTTCCGGGCTCGATCCTGACGAGTTCCATGTCCACACCGCCGCCGAGCGGCAGACGGATGGTCTGTTGGGCGTGGACGGAAGAGATGACGGCGAAGAGCAGGAGAAGACTACGCATTTCGGACACATTTAGCGTTCCCGACAGTCGTGGCGACGAGATTTTCGATTACTTTGCCGCTTTGCCACGAGCGCGCGCTTTCCGTCCGATTTCCTCGTGTGCTTTTTTGAGGCGCTCGGGCCACGAAAACGAAGGGGCCTTTTCCGGGTCGTAACCCGCCATGTGCCCGGTGAGACGCGTGGCAGGCTTCGTATATTTCAGCTCCGTGTCGCCAAAGACTTCGCGGCACATCGCGGCGAGTCCGGGATCGTATTCGATCAATTCGACGCGCGTATTCACGTGATTGTGGTCGTGGTCGTTTTGGCGATTGTTGTCGAACCACGACTGCACGCCTTCCGCGAAATACTCGTGGTGATTCACGCTCGCGTATTTGCCATGCCACAGCCCTGCCTTCATCGCTGCGTCGTAGGTTGCGCGGAGCCGCGTGTCGAATGTCGGGTCCACATTGTTTAGCCCGCGGAGGTGGATGTTGTGCGCGAACTCGTGGATGAGAATGCACTCGGTGGAATACGGGTCGCCCTTGTAGCCGAGCAGGTTCTCCTCGGCGCAACTGCAATACGGATCGCGCTCGCTGCCGCCGAGTCCACGGGCGCGTGCGTCCCAAAAATCCTTTGCAGATACGCCGGGAAATTCCGAATCCGGCGGGACTCCGAGCCGCACGAACTCCGGAAGTTCGGTGGTGAACTCATCGCGCGCCATGATGCAGAGTCGTGCGCCGCTCTTTGCCATCGCCTCGCGCACGTCCGGCCGTTTCGCCAGCATCATTTCGAGCAGGAACACCGCTTCTTTCACCGCGAACGGACTCACGCGTGCGGAGGCCACAATCGGGAAGCCGCCCACGTACGCGCGCTGGGTGTAGAAAGCCGGGATGCCGTCCTTCTGCGGCGGATCGAAGCGCACGCCTTGCACAGGCACGCTGCACGTCACCGCGACTTCCGCTTTATCCTCTCGCCCGACGAGCACGAACCGATGGCCGATCGTCGTCGTGATCGTCGTATCACGCCCCGCGTTCACCGATCCGGCGGGCATCCGTTCCGTGTCGGTCTTCAGCCAGAATGCATCGAGCGGTTGCTTGCTTCCGTTGATGATCTGAAGTCGCGGTCTCTCTTCGGCGAGACTGTGAAAGGATAGCGCGAGAAGCGTGGCGATGAATGATGCGATTTTCATTTGGTGATCTTGATGCGGTCCACTTCCTTGCCGGTGATGTTGATTTGCCGCAGCACGAGCGTCGAAGGCGTGAGGTCAAATACGGTGAAGCCGTACTCGGCCACGTACTTCGCGGTGAGCGGCTGGTAATTGCCGGGATGCTCCCGTTCGAGATACTCCACCGTCTTTGCCAAATCCACCGAGTACAGCTTCGCACCGCCGCCGCCGCTCACGATGTGGATGACTCCCTCGGGCGTCGTGTCCTTCACGCCGTCAAACGTGTGGTCCACCGTCAGCGTCCCGTTCACGCGGCCGCGCTTGTCGCGTCCGCCCGGTCCGGGCACGAACTTCAGCGGCATCGAGCGCTGGTAGTTGTGTACGTGACCGGCGAGGACGAGATCGACGCCGGTGCGCTCAAACAGCGGCTGCAGCAGCCGCATCTTCTGCTCGGTGTAATGCTCGCGCGAAGTGTGAAACGCGGGCTGGTGAAAGCAGACAAACTTCCACTTCTGCTTCGTCGTCGTGAGATCCTTTTCGATCCACGGAACGATCTTGTCGTTCTCCTTCATCGCGTAGCTGTTCGCATCCAGCACGAGGAAGTGCGCCGGGCCGTAGTCAAACGAGTAATTGCTCATCGCCGGATACTCCGCGCCCGCGGCCGCCCGGAATGCCGAGGCCACCGCTTCGTTCTTCCCGAGCGGCACATTCCACGGACCTGCGCCCGGGCCGTTCTTCGGCACGGAGAACCAGTAGAAGCAACTGTACGCATCCGGGTAATCCGGCATCCGCTGCGTGTCCGCGTCATGATTTCCCACCACCGGATACACGGGAATCGTGGCCATCAGCGGCGCGCCCGTCTTTGGCCCCGCAGCCGCCACGTCGTTATAGCAGGGGAAAAAGTGACTCATGTACTGCAGCGCGCGCCCGCCCGGATACACGATGTCGCCGAGCGCGACGATGAAGTCCGGCTTCACCAGCCCCATTTGATACGACACTCCGTACTGCTCCGGTTTGTTGCTCGCCATGTCGCCCATCGCGATAAAAGTGACCGGCTTTTCCGCAGTCGCGCGGGTCTTCACGGAGCCCTGCCGCACGGTCGATGCGCCGCTTTTCACCGCCCACTGCACCTCGCTGTCAAACGGCAGATCCGTGAGCACCGCGCGGTGCCGGAGGTAATGCTGCTCGCGCTCCTTCAGCGATGGAAAAGACGCGATCGTCTTGTCCTTCACCTCCTCCAGCGTTAGCGCCGGCTCGGGTTTTGGAGAAGTTGCAGCGGGCGAATCCCCCGGCTTCCCCGCGGGCGCCGCCGTCACAGGCTTCTTCGCCGGCATCCCAAAATTCAGCGCCACGCAATCCACTGCCGCCGATTTCACCGCCCCGCCTTTCACGGAGTATTCCACGGTGTATTTTCCGGGAGTCGGGTCCGTCACCCACGTGATTACCTTTACATCGCTCCCCGTCAAAGTGCTGCCGTCGCCCGGCTGCACGTACGGCTTCACCAGGACGGTCTGTGCATGCAAGGCGGCTGCGAAGGAGATCGAAAGGAAGAAAAAAGCTCTCATAAATTCGGGCCACACAAGAGGCGGACATGCCCCGAATGGCAAGCCGTGCTCTTTTTAAATAATCCCGCCCGCTTCGCAGTCGCTGTGGATCTGCCTCGTTCACGCGAGACTTCTCCTTTTTGAGTCGGGAGCGGAATTATTGTGAAATTTTTCAGGCGCGGAGATGATAGGATTCAAGTTAAGGTTTCCCGCATGACTGCTTCCGCCGCCGACAACCAAGGCTCGTTTTTGACGAGCGTCACGCTTCTCAGCGCGCTGCGCGACATGCGCGACCACGCAAGCTGGCAGCATTTCCACACGCTTTATCGCCCCATGCTGCTTGCCGTCGCCATCCGTTCCGGGCTCCCGGAGCAGGACTCACACGATGTTGTGCAGGAGACCATCATCGAAGTGGCAAAGGAAATGCCATCGTTCCGATACGACAGGAAGCGCGGACGTTTCAAAGGCTGGTTGCTCACGATCGTGCGCCGCCGGATTGCCAACGTCTGGCGCGCAAAAAAATACAAACATGGCGACGAGCGCATCGCCCGCGAGCAACTCACCGACCCCGCGCAGATCGAGACCGGGTCTGAGGAATGCACCGATTTCGAAAAACTATGGGACGAGGAATGGCGCTCGCACGCACTCCGCGTCGCGGAAGACCACGTGAAGCACGAAGTCGAGCCCGTGCAGTTCCAGGCATTCCAGCTCCACGTCGTAAAAGGAGTGGCCGCTGGCGAAACCGCACGGCGGCTCGGAGTCAAACTCATGGAAGTCTATTGGGCGAAGTACCGCATCGGGCGGTTGATGAAAAAAGCGATCAGCGAAGCGGATAGTTTTTAGGAAGCCGAAAAGGGTATGGCCGCAGCGTGATGTACAGCGAAGCGCCGTGGACTGCTGGAACTTGTTCCAGCCCTGAACTTTGGCTCCGCGCACGAGGGTGCGCGGGCTTGGAATTACGATTTTCAGGGAGTCACGCGGCGGCGAAGAGTGTGGCGGCTAGGTCGGGGTGGTATTTCTCCGCGTTCGTGTCCGGGCGTGTGGCGGTCGCGAAGTGGTAGTAATTGCCGGGACGCAGTGCGCCCGCCCAGTATTCGTTGCGCAGGAGGCGCAGCAGTTCGCCGGTGCTGGGCAGGTTTTGGGACGGGGACGCTTTGGGGTCGCGCCATTTGGGGCGCCGCAGCGGGGTGATTGTCTGGTCGCGGCTGAGCAGCGTGAGCGCGGCGATCCATAGGTGGCTGTAGGCGGCGACGGTCATGGCGGGTTGATGCTCGTTGGCCGCTTCGCCTCGCACCATCGCTTCACCGGTTCCGATGAGGCTTTTTTCTTCGCGGAAGTTCACCTCAATGCCCCAGCGCCAGAGGTAGTATTGGAGCGCTTCGGCGAGCGGCAGCTCGGCGTCGGTGGTCAAAATACACGCGGGTTGCCGGTAGAGGAGTTTGCTGCCTTTTCGCAGCCGGTAGCCGAGCGGGGCGATGACGATGATGCGCAGTTTTTTCTCCGCTCCGGCTTTGCGCCACTGCACTCCGGACATCGTTTTTATTTTAAAAATGTGGCGTTTTCCGGCTGCGAACGCTTCCACTTCCTGCCACGGGATTGAGGCGTCGCGGAGGAGTTCTTCGGGCGTAGGGGCGCGCTCGCCGTAGCTGTGTTTGCGGCCTTTGGCACTGGGTTCGGGGGCGGCGGGCGGGTGGTGGAGGACGGCGTCTTTTCGCATCCGCCCGATATAGCTGGTGTGCTCGGGCAGGCCTTTGAGGATGCTCGCGTTGGTGTATCCGCCGTCGCCGGTGAGCACGAGTTTTCGCTCCGGCGGAGTCGTCGCACGCAGCGTTCTCAAATGCCCGAGCGTCTGCGCGGTGAGCGAAAGTCGCTTGCGATCTGCGCGGTGCAGAGCCTTCGTTTGCTCGTCCGGGCACGCGCCTTTTGGCAGCTTCGGCGCACCCGGCGCGTGGTGAAAAGCAATCGGTACGAGCTTCGCCGAACCTTCTGCCAGCGGCCACGCAGCGGAAAACTGCACGTAGCGTTGCCCACGCACGAGGTTCGTCTGAAACGGCGGGCCGAGCGGGTCGCGCTTCCAGCCGACGCCGGTGATTTTCGTCCCCGATTTGCGCACGAGCGTATCGTCCACGGCGACGACGAGCGGACGCTCCGGCGGCAACTGCGAGTCGAGCGAAGCGCGCACGGATTTGAACAACAAATCGCTCTCCACGCGACCCATGGAATAGAGGCGACAATCGGCGGACCAATCGGAAAACTGCCCGCCGTTTGTGCAGATGATATTCGTCAAAGTGAGGCGCTCCGGACAAAGCAACGCGCCTTGCAAATGCTCCGCCAGGCGTCGAGCCGCGCCCGGCGAATGAGTGGCATCGGAGCAAGCGACGGAGAGCTGCGAGAGCAACTGCGCCCTCAGACTTGGCGACGCGTTTTTTTTTGAACATCCACCGGATCTGGCGGCGGAGCTGCGCGAGTGAGGATGAGATGAGCCTTGTCGGAAATGATCCACTCGACGGTCTCGCCCTTGGAAAACTCCATGGCCTGGGCGATGGCGGAGGGGAAGTTGATGTACCACTGCTCGCTGGTGGAGCGTTTGATGAGTTGAACTTTGGTTGGAAATCCCATGGCGGAACTCTAGTGATATGACTAGAGTGTTGTCGAGAAAAAAACGCGGCATCGATCAAAAATCCGGCGGTGCTATGGGGAAATGTCTAGTGGGCAGCCAAAGTTCAGGGCTGGAACAAGTTCCAGCAGTCCACGGCGCTTCGCGCGATGACACATCACATCATGGTGCGGTCACACCCTCCGAAAAAGCAGTTACGCCGCCAAGTGGACTACGTCCGTGAGCGAGTCCGGAAATCCCTCAGCGTTTTATTTTAAGAAAAAATCACCCGCCACTCAAAAACGGCAACTCCCGCGTGAATGGAAAGTGAGCCGGTGCGGATGTCGCGCTGGCGTTTTGCAAAAACAATCCAACCAACACTCGCCATGAAACTATTCAATCCATTCAAAAAATCCCATGCACCATCACTCCTTCGGAGCATTCGTCTAGGCAGGCAGTCGCGCGGCATCGAAGCCCTCGAACAACGCATCGCTCCGGCAGCACTCCCGATCGCGAGCATCTCGGCGCCGAACGAAGCACTCATCGGCGAGGACTTCACCTTCACTGTCAAATTTGACAATGCTGGGACCAGTATTGGCTACGGGCCTTACATCGAACTACTTTTGCCGAAATCTGGGAAGGATGGAGTCGCGGGCAACATCGATGACGGAATCAGCTTTGTCAGTGCGTCAATTTTCGGCATCTCACCGGATCAACCTATGGGCTCGCCGCAGACTGTACCGGCTTCCGGCATCGTTCCGTCGTTAATTGCAAAGAGTTCGACTGGAGCACCGGTTCTCGTGACGACAACCGGTTTTCAAGATGGCGACCAAGTTGTGACGCTGCAGCTTCCATTTGGGAGCTTCTCGCCGAACGAACCGGAGGTGTCTGTCCAAGTCACCGTCAAATTGAGCGATCTGGCGGATACGGGTGCGACCAACGCGCTGAACATTCGCGCGGTCGC
Organism: Verrucomicrobiaceae bacterium; assembly: GCA_043755735.1. Lineage (GTDB taxonomy): Bacteria > Verrucomicrobiota > Verrucomicrobiia > Chthoniobacterales > Chthoniobacteraceae > SXWH01. The sequence continues at coordinate 6,562 of JAYUSJ010000056.1, forward strand.
GGGCTTTGAGTACGGGATGGATGCGCTGGCAAATCCATCCTTACCGGACCCGACGATTATCGGTGCCGCGGTAAACGCATCGGTTTCGCCCGCGCTTTTTACTTTGAAAAAGACGTATCTCGGGCTGGAGAACGAGACGGTCACGGGCCCGAACTTCGCGAAGGACTATCGAATCGATGTGGATATCGCGAAGGGGCAGACCATCAGCGATGTGGTGATTAAGGACGTGCTATCCTCGAACATGCAGTTTGTCAGTGCCGGGCAGATTCTCGATCCACACAACGGAAATGCGCCGTTTACAAGTCAGAGCGCGACTGTTCTCACGGGAGCGGTCGGCGGCAAAGGCGGGACCTTGACTGTCGGGCTTCAACCCGGAACAAACGTCACGGGCGCGTTGGGAGTGGATGCGAGCTATTCGTTCAAATTTTTCGTTCCCCTCACTGACGCTTCAGGTGCACAGGTTCTCAATCCGGTCACCGCAGACGATGGGATTTCTACGGACGACGCGAGCGCGCAGGGGAAATGGATTCCGATTGATTCGCGGGACCATGTAAACGGCCCGAATATTCCGGTCGTCGTCGCGAGCGACATCACACCAGTCGATCATCGACTGAGCATCAAATCCATCGCGATTCAGAAGTCTGTAGGCTTCGCACCTCTGCTCGGATCCAACGTCGGGCCGAGCGGGTATTCGCCCGGCGACCTGCTCCAATACACGCTGAACGTGCAGGTATCGGACTACTTTGCGTTCTCGTTCGTCAATGTCCGGGACACGCTTGGAGATGGTCTCATTTTCGATGCTTCGCACCAACCGATGCTCACAGTAAGTGGGAGCACTATTCCGATTAATCCATCGGGCGGCGGCGGCGCAGGCGGCACCACGGTTTTAAATTTCAGCCTGCCAAATCTCATCGGAGGAATTGTGAACCCGACCACTCCTTTTGGCTTTCTCCCGGGTCTCGGCAATGGGCCAAAGACCGCGCAGATCACGTTCTGCGCGAGAATTGCAGACAGCTTCACAAGCAATGCGCCTTCTGGCGATTTGTCGGTCGATCACGGCGATTTGCTTTTCAACGATGTCGATGTGTCTGGAGTCGTGCTGAGCACCTCGACTCTGCAACCCACCGTTCCCGGACAACTTGAGCAAGACTCCAGCGGTGCGGCCATCCAAATCCCGAACGGTGAATTGAGGAAAACCGTCTTCGCCATCAATGGGAATCAGGTATTCTCAAACCCTCCGTCGATTGATCCGGGAGACCTCGTTACATTCCGCATCGAGTATGATCTTCCGAACACGGATTCGGACGGACTGAGGTTTGAGGACTTTCTCCCGAAGCCAATTTTTGACGTGAGTTCGACAAGTCCGACGAACCCGACGTTTGGGTTTAATTTGCTTGGCGGAATCCCGATAAATGGCTTTGCCACATTCAATACGTTGAGCGGGCCGAATGCGTTCACCACCACCCTCTTTTCGGGATTACAACCAACAGTGATTCCAGACCCCGTCGACAACAGCATCAAATTCCTTTTCGACACCAATTACCCCGACAATGGAAATCTCACAGGCTTCGGTGCGTTCGACGTGACCACTGCGTCACACGGGACCAATGCGCAGGCAAGCAAGGTGGACATTTTGTTCACCGTCACCGCGACAAATGCGCCGTTCGCAGATGGCTTGTTTTTGACGAATCTCGTGCACTCCGATGAAGGCACGACGAACAATGGAGCCATCGGCCAAAACGCAATCGTGCAGGTGAAGATCAAGGAGCCAAACGTGAAGATCACCAAAGGCGTGATCGATACCGACAGCCCGAGCGAAGAGTTCACCTCCAACATCCACATTCCATCTGGCGTCACATTCACCAACGGCGCACTCACGCCTGGCTCGGTGATCAACTCCACGAACCTGCATCCTGGCACCTTGACGATGCTCACGAGCGGGGTGGATGGCGTGGATGCTTATGACAAAGTGACGTTTGCAATCGTGCTCGAAAATGTCGGCGCGGGCTCGGACGGCGCGTTTGATGTGAAGATCAAAGAGATCCTGCCTGCGGGATTCACCATCCCGAGCGGCGGCATCAATATCCAAGTATTCGACGGCACCGGCACTGCCGTCGCATTTACCAATGTGAGCAGCGGTACCGGGTTGTTTGACGCGGGAATCGAACTCACAGACGACACGACTAACCCGGCAGACCCGAAAGGCTCGCTCGATGCGTTTAATCCAACCAGCGGAAACAACATCGTGATTGTCACATATTGTCTGGAGGTGAACCGCGAAGTCACCGCCTGCCAGAACATCGTGAACACCGCGACGCTCTTCAATTACACAAACGTCGAGGGCAACACGGACTTCACGCAAACCGATGTGAATGCAGTCGCAAACACGATGATCCGCTGCCCGGAACTCACCAAAGCAATCGCGACGACGTCAGAAGCGCACACGACTTTCAAGGGCGGTTTCGAGCAAGTGACGATTGGCGAAATCATCCGCTACCGCCTCGAAGTAGAACTGCCGGAAGGCAACACGCCGCAGTTGTTTCTCACCGATCATTTGCCCGCTGGCCTGAAGTATCTCCCGGGCAACGAGAGACTCGCCATCGTCTCAAATACCGCGATGGTCGGTGCGCCAGCAGGCACGCAGAACTTCGGCAGTTCACCTGTCAACCTCGCGAACTCCATCCCAATCACCGGCACCGGCGGGCCTAATGTTTTATTCACGCTGCCTTCGAGCTTTGTGAATTTGGATAATGACGCGAACAAGGAATACGTAGTCATCGAGTTCAATGCTCTCGTGGAAAACGTGATCGGCAACCAAGCCGGGACAAAACTTGCGAATACGTTTGAAGCAGCGACCGGTCGGCAAGTCGTCGGAGCCCCGCCTCCTCAACTCACACCAATCGGTCACCCGTCTCCTGCGGTGGAAGTTTGCGTCGTCGAGCCACGGTTGTTCAACTTCGGCAAGACCGCCGGTTGCGCGACGGGCGATGCGGGCGACCTCGTGCCGTTTAAGTTGTCGTTCACGGCGGGAAATGGTCCGCTCGACACAGCGGCTTTCAACGTAAACGTTACCGATGCGCTGGGCACAAACTTCATCATGAACACCGGTTCCCTTGTCGTAAAACGCAACGGAATCCTGATGACTGGCGGCTTTACAAACGCCTCCACAAGCTCGCTGGAAGACGTGACCATCGACCGCGTAAATCCCGGCGACCACATCGAAGTCTCGTTCAAAACGAACGTCAGCAACACCGTCTCGCCCTGCCAGAATATCGAGAACGAAGCGCATTTCAGCTACACGAGCTTGCCGGGCACCAACGGCACAAACCCGAATCCGACACGCGGCGTAACGCCCGGCGCACCCGGCTCGCCGACTGGCGAACGCGATGGCTCCAACGGCGTCGGCGGACTCAATAACTACGTCGGCGAAGCATGCACGACCTTCTCCGTCAACTGCCCGACGGTCTCGAAGAAGATCCTCAACACATCTTTTGGCAATACGAACAAAAGCCAGTTCAACCCAAAGGTCGAAGACCTCGCTCTGGGTGAAATCGTCACTTACGAAATCTCGTTCATTTTGCCCCAAGGCACGTCGCTGAACACTGTGCTCACTGATACGGTGCCATTCGGCGCAGCGGGCGAACTCGCAATCATTCCCGGCACCGCAAAAGTGACGGCAATCGGAAACGGGATCACAGGCATCACCGGACCGAATGCGCCGCTCAACAGCCTCGGCGTCGCGACAGACAGCGACGGCGACGGCTTTGCGGACAGCGTGTCGTTTAACTTTGGCAATGTGACCTCCACGGGCGCGACGCCGGCGAGCCGCACGATCACGATGCAGGTGCAAGCGCAAGTGACCGCAGATCCCGGCAACACGCCCGGCAAAGTGGTGCCCAACACCGCGACACTCAGCACCCTATACGGAAGCAGCACTGCCGTGGTGAACGCGGAGATTATCAAATCGAAAAAGTTGCCGACCATCGAAGTCAGCCAAATCGCCGACCCATGCGATGCCCATGGAACTGCTCTCCGGATTATCGGCACCAACTTCAACGATGTCATCCAGATGAAAGTCGATCCAGTCAGCGGCTTCACCGGCATCTTGAACAACGGCAACTACCTCATCTATCCAGCGGACTTCACGCACATCATCGCCGAAGGACTCGGCGGCAACGACAGGATCGAAGTGCTTAATTCAAACACCTCGCCATTCACCATCCCCGTGACCTTCCACGGCGGCGACGGCGACGACCAACTCAAAGGCGGGGCCGGGGCCGACGTGCTGCTCGGCGGCGCCGGAAGAGACCGCCTCAAGGGCGAAAAAGGCAACGACCTACTCATCGGAGGAAGCGACAGAGACATGCTCTACGGCGGGCAGGACGAAGACATCCTCATCGGCGGACGCACCATCCACGACGGCGACATCAGGGCACTCTGCGCCATCATCGGCGAATGGGCTTCGGCGACTGCCACTGCGACGAAGATTGCCACAATCACATCCGCCACCGGAGTCGGCGGATATGCGCTCAATCAATCGACCATTCTCGACGACGGAGCGAACGACGTGTTGATCGGAAATACCGGAGCAAACTTGTTCTTCCGAAAAGCAGGCTTGGATTCCGTATTGGCGATTGGCCCTGATACTGTGGTGGTCATTTAACGAAATCCCCGCAGTAGAAAATGGGTGATTGGAAGCCGTCCGGCGGAGTCGTTTCGCCGGGCGGCCAGCCCACCCGAGAAAGCTGCGAGTCGGAGTGTGACTAAATAAACGTGGATGCGCAAAGTAAGACAGGTTTCCACTTTTAATCACACCCAGAACGATCCCAGCAACGCCCGTGCAATTGACTGCGAGCGAACGCCTTCGTATTCAGGAACAGGCACACAAATCAAACAACTCAATGTCCCAAAAACCCGAACCCTGTCACATTCCCGACCACACGCTCGTCCGCATCATCGGGCGTGGGGCGTATGGCGAAGTGTGGCTGGCGAAAAACGTGATGGGCACCTGGCGCGCGGTGAAGATTGTCCGGCGCGAGAGTTTCACCAGTGAGCGGCCTTATGAACGGGAGTTTGATGGTATCCGTAAATTCGAGCCGGTGTCGCGGGCGCACGATACGCAGGTGGATATTCTGCATGTCGGGCGCGATGATGAGGCGGGGCTTTTTTACTACGTCATGGAGCTGGGCGATGACGTTCACTCCGGCCAAGAAATCAATCCCGATAATTACGCGCCGCGGACGCTGGAGAGCGAGCTGAAGGAAAAGCAACGGCTGCCCGCGCGGCAGTGCATCGACATCGGGCTGGCGCTGGCGACGGCGCTGGATCACTTGCATGCGCACGGGCTCATCCATCGCGACATCAAGCCGTCGAACATCATCTTCGTCCATGGTCACGCGAAGCTCGCCGACATCGGGCTCGTGGCGGAGGCGGCGGATGCGATGTCTTTTGTGGGGACGGAAGGGTATGTGCCGATCGAGGGGCCGGGCTCTTCGCGGGCGGATATCTTCAGCCTCGGGCGGGTGCTTTATGAAATCTCCACGGGGCTTTCGCAGCGGCAGTTTCCCGACATCCCTTCGTCGTTTGGTCTCGATGAAGAAGACGCCGAAATGGCACGCGAGCTGAACCTCGTCATTAATAAAGCGTGTGCACGCGGGGCTGATCATCGGCATGAAAGCGCGGCGGCTTTGCGGGATGAACTCGTCCTTTTGCAAAGCGGCCACTCCATCCGGCGGCTCCGGGAAAATGAGCGGCGGCTGCGGGTGGTGCGTTGGGTTGGCGCGCTCGCGATGGTCGTCGCGGCATTTTCGCTCGTCGGCTATTTCTCCGCGCGGCGGGCTAATATTCGGGCAGATGCAAATGCGAATGCGGCCCTGCAAAACCTCGCGGCGGCTCGTCTGGCGCAGGCGGCTGCAGAGGCACGGGTGGATTTTATGACGCGGGAATTGCCTCCGCTTCTTGCTCCGCTGGGGCGGCTGGACCTTCTGGATACGGTCTTTGAAAACGTCGGTGATTACTATTCCCGGCATGCTGATTCCACGCCGGAGCAGCTCGCACGACGCGCGGATTTCTTGACGCAGTGGGCGCAGAACCTCGCGCCGCGTGGCGATGCGAAAGGCGTGCTCTCCCGGCTGGAGGAAGCGCTGGCTCTGGCCCGCAAAGCCGCGCCGGATAAAGCCTCCGCAGATCCCCGCGCGGCACGGGCCCGAGTGTTGGCGGGCTGGCGCATGGGCGAGGCTCTGATTAAAAATCACGAACTCGATCGCGCAGCGTCCACGCTCAATGAAACGCTGGCGTTTGCTGCGGCACAGCAAACGGACGATCTGGAATTCCGCGCGCTGGTGGCGCGGCTGGCTCTGGAGCCCGCCTTCCTTGAGGGGAAAAAAAGCGCCCACGACAAGGCACTCGCCGCTGCTACGGAATCGCTGCGGCAGTGGACGGCGCTGCGCCCGCGCTTGATGGCGGATGGCTCGGCGAAAAGCCAGGAGGCGCTCATCACGGCGGCGCAGACACACGTCATGCTCGCGCAAAGTCACCGCAGTCTGGGCGATCAGACGGCGAACGATGCCTCGCTCAGCCAGGCGATGGAAGCAGCCGCGCAGCTTGTGAGTTGGAAAGCGGAGAACCTGCGGTTCACTTATCATCAGGCGCTCACGCTCCTTACGGCCGGGGAATTCATGGCGGCTCCCCCGCGCCCGAAGCGCACTCTTTTTGATGAGGCGGATCGGCTTTTAGTGGGTTTGATTGGGCAGGATCCATCGAACGTCCACTGGCGCATCACTGCGTCGGAGTCGGCGCTCAAGCGGTACGACGTAGCAAAGAAATCCGCGGACGAAGAAGAGCTAAAGCGCATCGCGTTGGAGGCTGAGGAGCGGTCGCTACCACTTCACCGACTTTACATCTCCGACCTCGAACATCTGCGGATGCTCAACCGTTTTGGCATGTTTTGCGGGAGCTTCTATTACAAACAGAAGGACTGGCCGAAGGTGCAGGAACACTGGCGTTTCTCTTTGCGCAGTATCCGGCGGGCGGCGCGACTCAGCGGTGCGCAGGACCTTGTGGATATTCTTCGCGAGCGGACGACCAAGGCTACGGAACTGCTCACGGAGGCCATCGGCGCAGAGGCGGCGCAAGTGTGGCTGACTGAGTTTGAAAAAGAATCACTACCATGACTCCATCCACCACTCCATCTTCACCCGTCCGTCTGGGCATCCCGCGCCATCTTCAGGACTGCAACGGCTACTGCGGGCCGGCGTGTGTGATGATGGTCCACAGCGGCAGCAATAATGCCGTGGAGTCCCAGCACCAGATGTTCCGACGGGTACGCGATCATGCGCGGCAGTCGAACGACCGGCGCCCGGTGAAGTCGCCTGCGGAGAGTCTGCTGGCGCTCCTGAACACCGGCGACGGCGCATGGGAAAAGCTCTTCCGCACAGAACCGGGGCCGGTGGCCACACGCATCGTGCAGGCCGTCGAGCAGGAAGGTCGGCCCTGCCTGCTGCTCATTAGTAAAGGCATGCACTGGGTCGTGGCGTTTGGCCGTACTTTGCGGGACGACGGCAGTGTGGCCGGCGTGCTGCTGCGCGATCCGGCATGGGCGGGAATGCCCAAATTCTTCGGACTCACGACGATGCCGGACCAGCCGACGTTTCGCCACACTGCGGCGGATCCATGCCCGTGTCTCGCCTCCAATAATCCGCCCGGCAGCGTCCATGAGCGCTACATGGCGCTGGAGGAATTGCTCAGCCCGCGCGGTCTCCAGGGCAGTCCCGACTGGGAAGGAAAAGGCGCGCTGGCGTTGGTGCCTGTCCTTACGAAAGGCGCTGCGGCTGCCGTGCTCGCGGTGGTACCGGCAGAACGGGCTGCGTTGTCGGGCGACCCGCGCACAGCCGCGCTGGAAGAAGCCCGCGCCCACGGCCTCCACGCCCGCCCGGACTGGAAGCAGGTCCTCGATGGCGGGCAGCCCGGCGAGCCCATCCTCGTAAAAGACCCTGCCGATTCGCGGGATGATTTTTATCTGGTGCCGGTCCAGTCCTCCGACGTCGCGCTCCGCCGCACCGCGTGGATCATGCTCGACCCAACGACGCTCCGCCTGCGCGAGGCATCGCTACTGAATGACTGGACAGCGCCCGCTTTTCCCACAGACAAAGAAGCCGAAAAAATCGAGAACCACGACGTGACTTTGCCAGACGGCACAAGGCACCGTTTTCAAAAAAACAAGCTGAAACCGAACCAGCGGAACCTCGTCTGGCAGGCCAGCGCTGCAAGCATTCTGCCCTACTGGCCGGTGAAGGAATTCACCGCGCCGCATCCTGTGACTGGCGAACGCGTGTCCGTTTACATGACGCAGCACGGCGAAGTGTGCAGCCTCTCGCCTGTGGATACCCCTGCCAATACCGCGCCAGCCGCGAAACCTTCCAGTGCGCCACCTCCGAGCATGATGCGGCGAGTATTGCCATTACTGTGCGCCATCGGTGGAGTGGCTGCCGGGATGGGAATTGCGGCGCTGCGACCGCTCACAGACACTGGAATCCAGCGGGAAATAGCGACCCTCAAAACCGAGTTGGAGATTGGGAAGGAAAAGGAAAAGTGTGCCGCCGCTGTCGCGGAAGCCGTCCGCATCGCTGAGGAAAAGTGGCGTATTATCGAGAAGGAAAAAAGTTCCGTCGCTGTCACGGAAGCTGTCCGCATCGCTGAGGAAAAGTGGCAGCTTCTCGAGAAGGAAAGATGCGCCGTCGCTGTGAAGGAAGCTGTCCGCATCACTGAGGAAAAGTGGCGGATTCTCGATAAGGAAAGATGCGCCGTCGCTGTGAAGGAAGCTGCCCGCATCGCTGAGGAAAAGTGGCAGCTTCTCGAGAAGGAAAGGTGCGCCGCCACTGTGAAGGATGCTGTCCGCATCGCTGAGGAAAAGTGGCGGATTCTCGAGAAGGAAAGATGCGCCGCCGCTGTGAAGGATGCTGTCCGCATCGCCGAGGAAAAGTGGCAGCTTCTCGAGAAGGAAAGGTGCGCCGCCGCTGTGAAGGATGCTATCCGCACTACTGACGAAAAGTGGCGTAAGGTCACGGACGGCCTGAATGTAAAAGTGAAACAGCTCAGCGATGAGCTCGAGAAATACCGCCGCGAAACAAAGGGCAAAGGGATCGAGATCGATTCCCGTTCTGACAAAAAGCCGGGGGAGGCCGGCCCGAGGCTAATCCCGAAGATCCCGAACGCTCTGCCAAAGCCCGATGCGCTGAAGCCGGACGTCCCGTCCGGTCCGAAGCCCCCTGCGCCGTCGGAAATCGACCCTCGAAAAAAAACCGACGAACGTCTGCGCCCATGAGCGTAATTCCCCGATTATTTGACCGTATCGCCATCATTTCCCTCCCAGCCCGCATGGACCGGCGGGAGCGGCTGCTCGCGCATTTGCTGGAATCGAATCTCGCGAAGAGTGAGGACATCACCTGGGTGGACGCCGTGGATGGCAGGCAGCAAAAAGTGCCGGACTGGTGGCAGGCCGGGCCGGGCGCGTGGGGCTGCCGGGCTTCGCACTGGAAGACCATCGCCACCGCACAGCGCGATGGCGTGGAGCGGCTGCTCATTCTGGAGGACGATGTCGTGTTTCATCCGCGCGCGGCAGAGTGGCTGCCGGAGGTGACGGCGTTGCTGCCTGCGGACTGGGATTTGTTTTTTCTCGGCGGTCAGCATTTGCGGCATCCACTGCCCACGGAGCATCCGCGGCTGGTGAAGGGTCAATACATCACGCGCACACACGCATGGGCCATCCACCGGCGGGCGTTTGGCCGCTTGCTGGCGGAGCTCGGGAATGATGCAGTTTATCGCCGACGCCCCGGCTGCCATGTGGACCATCAGTTGGGAAGCGGGCAGGCCGACGGGCTGTGGGCGGCCTACGCGCCGACATGGTGGCTCGCTGGCCAGGACGAAGGAGCGAGCAATATCTCGGGGCATCAGGACCGCCGCCGCTGGTGGCAGTGGACCGGCGAATACTGGCGACTCCCGTTTATCACCGGCATGGATGCGCAGACGCACGCCGCGCATCTCTGCACACCGGACGCGCCGCCGCCTTCCGACCGTCTGGCGCTCGCGCTCTGGCTGCGCGATGCCGCGCGCGAGGCATGGCATCAGGGCCGGTTGCCCGGTTGTGCCTTGCCTGCGGAAAAAATCACCCCGCTGTGGCCCGGCGGTGTACGCTGCCCCGGCACAGCGGAGGAACTCGCACACCTCGCGGATTATCCGGCCAACGGACTTTTCCCTCACGCATTTTCCCCAGCCAAACATACAACAAAAACAACATCATGAAACGAACACTACTCTACTCATTTGCCGGTGCTTCTGCCGCCGTAAAACTCTACCTCAGCAAAGCCGGCAGCGCAGCCCCCGCCGCCGCACTCGCCGCCAGTGCGCAACTGGAATCTGTCGCCATGGAGCTCCTAGAGGCCGCCGCGCGCGATGCCAGCGACGAGGAACTCAAGGAAGTCGTGGGCACCCGCGTCGTCGATGTCGTGGAGGCCGTCGAGGCCCTGCGCACGAGCGGCGCGACTGCGGGCTTCGACGCGACGCTGAACGCGCTTTTGGAATACTTCTACGGCGCCGCTGATTCCATCATGGGCGGTGGGGGCGATACCTCCCTCACTTCCACTTCCGGCTGGGATTGGCCAATGGGCGAGCCGTAAGCCGATTCCACTTTACGCATCCCGCTCGCAGCGCCGCCCTTTTCTGTCCACCCACCGGAGTTGTGTGCTCGCGTTGCGGGATGCGGGAGCGGACACGGAGGCCCGGGCGCTCTCCGGCTTGCGCAAGGCCAACTTCGCGGGGAAAGCAGACACCGCCGCGTCATCGCGCATCGATGGAATCATCATTCACGGCCGCATCGCCACCGGCAGCGGCAAAGTGAAACTCGCACAAATACTGGACGCCAGCGGCAACGCTTTCATGGCGCAGGAAATCGGCACGCTGCAAATCAACGGTAAAATCATAGCCACAAAAGGCGGCGTAAAAACCCCGCTCGACCGCTGCGGAAAACCGCGCGTCGAGACACAGCGGTAAGTTTTTTTAAAAAATGCGCACCCCACTCAAAAACGGCGTTCCCCGCGTGAAGGGATGGGTGCATGAAAACACGCAAAACCATCCAACAACATCTCGCAGCAATCGTCGGCACCTGCGCGATCCTTCTTTCAGCCGATACGTCGTTCGCAGCGCCTGCGGTCATAAAGGGACCGGTGTACAACTCAGCGACGAAGCATTACTACTACTTGCTGGAAAGCGACACATGGACGAACTCTCAGGCCGCTGCGGTCACGCTCGGTGGCAACCTCGTCACCGTAAACGACGCTGCCGAAAACCAGTGGATCATCTCGGCGTTTCAAAACCACGGAGGCGTCCTGCGTCACTTGTGGATCGGTCTCAACGACTTCGCGACTCAAGGAACTTTCGATTGGGTCGGGGGGCCTTCGACTTACACAAATTGGTTCCGCCCGGATCAGCCAGACCTGATCGGCACCGAGCGCGCCGTCCTAATTTTCGGAGCCGCTACAGTTCCGAACTCAGGGAAGTGGAATAATTTCCGCGATGTCGCAAGCATCACCCAGGCTGATTTTGTCGGCCCGATCAACGGCGTCGTGGAAGTACCTGCGGATGACTGCTGCTGCAATCCGCCCGCCGCGAACAACGACAACTTCAATTACGGAGTAGAGCGCCCCACGTTTCCGCTACAGCTCAATGTTCTAGGGAACGACACTGAACCGAAAGGGTATCCGCTCTTTATCGTAAATGTATTTCCGCCGGAACTAGCGACCATCTCTCCGAATGGCACTAGTCTTCAATTCACACCTCCCTCAAATTTCACGGGCACGGCGAGCGTGTGGTACGAAGTGAGCAACGGCCCGTGCAGTTCTTGGGCAGTTGCCACTGTCCGCTTCGACAACAGCCCGCCGACTGCGGTGGACGATAGGCGGTGGAGCCCGTTTTATTCCGCTTCGACGGTATTCACCGTGAATGCCGCCGCAAATGACCTGGATGCAAACGACCAGCCCAATTTGAAAATCACCGGATTTATCCCGCCATTGACGGGCAAAGTGGTAATCGACACAGCCAACAACGTGCTGAAGTTCACCTGCAACAACGGGTTCAACGGCAAAGAGCAGTTCGTTTATACCGTGAGCGACGGCTTTGGTGGGACAAGCTCGGCTTATGTCTTCATCCACGCGGGCCGGACAATGCACTGGGTCGGCGATGTCTCCAATCCCGCGAGCGGCGCACGCGCTTTGGTGGATGTGAATGTCGGGACCGGAGGCGATGCGACGGGAACGGTCGTTTGGGACGGGCAGACCTATCGGTTCAAGGCGGCGATGGTGACAGGTCCATATGACTGGGAACCCATCGTCATCCCGCCGAAAAAGCGCGGCCTGCCGCCGATCACGATCGACCTCGATCTCGTCGACGGCGTCGTGATTGCGACCGTGGGCGATGGAATCAAGCAAGCCACAGGGCCGATTGAAATGGCGAACACCAACCAGACTCCCGGCTATTACACATTCCTCATCGCTCAACCGACGGACCCTGCGCTGAGCGCAATCAAAGGGCAGGGCTACGGCGGGCTTACGATTAATGCAAACGGCACCTTCAATGTGAAAGGCGCCATGCCGGACGGTGTGGCATTTTCTTCAGCGGGCAGTGTTGTCGGGACGTCGGTGTTCTTCGCCAGCCAGCTCAACTATCTCTCGCCGACGACAGCCGGCACCCAAGGCTCCTGCCTCGCCGCGATTCAGCTTCCGACCGGGGCGGCGACGAATATCACCGGAAACTTTGCGTGGTCAAAACCCGCTCAAACTGTGGGAGCCCCAAGTGCGGCGTTCACATTCGTCACCGTCCCGGCGCACGGCGAGTTTTACACGCCGCCCGTGCATCCTGCTCTGCCGCTGACGCTGGGAACGGCACCGAATTGCGATCTGGATTTCATCCCGCCAGGCGGAGTGCTCAGTGCAAACGCAGCGACGATGGTCTCAAAGTCCACATCCTACGGAGTCGTGAAGGCGAACGGCCCGGCAAGTTCGCATCCGGCGGAGGTGAAATACTTCCTGAATACCGGCTTCATCAAAGGAAGTCTTTACGTTGCGCCGAAGAAGTACTCCGCCGCTGGAGCGTTGATTCAAGGCTCTAGCAATATCGGCGGAGGACACATGATCGGAAAACCGTTCACGGGTTCCGGTCCGTTGGAAATCGTGCCGTAAACAGACTTCAAAAGTCTGGCGAAAAAATGCCGCCCGGTGGAGCGATCCGCCGGGCGGCTTTGATCTGCCAAGGCGCTGGCTGCGGCTCGCGAAGCGGGACTGGGTATGCGCGGCGTGGCGGTAGAGCGCGACGCATATCGGCTGGGCACCGCTGCCGCCGGAGGCGGTGAATGCAAACGGCTTCAACTCGGGAGTGGATGATTCGTATGACATCGGGGCGGGGAGCTATGTGTTCATCCCGCGTGACAGCTTTTGCGATGGGGAGAACTACGCGCAGCGTGTGGCGGCAGCGGCGGCGAACAAAACAAAATGCCGGCGGGAAAACGAAGAAGTCGGGTTACATTCCGTTATTCCCAGCGGTTTAGCGAATCTCCGCGCTGTATGCACGGAGTTGTCGCACCCCGATTCCACCACCCCCGACATTGACGCCCCGACTCCCCCCGTGAAACACTCCCCCCGGTAACACGTCCACCATGACCTCACCACTCCTCGATCCCGAAGCCATCCAAAAAGCCGAACACCTCGGCCTCCAGGCCCGCACCATCGTCGAGGGCTACATGGCCGGCGCCCACAAATCCCCCTACCGCGGCTTCGCCATCGAATTCGCCCAACACCGCGAATACGTCCCCGGCGACGACACCCGCCACCTCGACTGGAAAGTCCTCGGTCGCAGCGACCGCTACTACATCAAGCAATACGAACAGGAGACCAACTTCGTCGCCCACCTCCTCCTCGACGGCAGCGAGAGCATGAAGTACGGCAGCAGCCGCGTCGCCAAGCTCGACTACGCCAAAGTCATCGCCGCCTGCCTCGCCTACCTCATCCTCCTCCAGCGCGACGCCGCCTCCGTCACCCTCTTCGACGAAGCCCCCCGCGAACACGTCCCCCGCACCGACAGCCTCGCCAAAATCAACGCCCTCTGCACCCTCCTCTCCCGCTTCGCCCCCGCCGGACAAACCTCCATCGCCGCCAGCATGGAAGCCCTCGCCCAAAAAACCCGCCGCCGCGGCATCGTCATCCTCATCAGCGACCTCATGGACGACGAAGCCAAAGTATTACGCGGCATCCAGCACCTCCGCTTCGCCGGCCACGAAGTCATCGTCTTCCACATCCTCGACCCGTATGAAATCACCTTCCCCTTCCAAGGCACCGTCGAATTCGTAGGCCTCGAAGCGCAAGGCAAACTCCTCACCCGCCCCGCCGAAATCCGCAAAAGCTACCTCGCCGAATTCGGCGCCTTCCTCGACCGCGTAAAAAGCACCTGCGACCGCAACGGCTGCCCCTACATCCGCATCACCACCGACCAGCCCTGGCACGAAGTCCTCACCGCCTACCTCGGCACCCGCCAGCACCGCTACGGCTGAGGGAAAAACCACCCGCCCCTTGCCCCCGCGCGCCCCCTCTGCTAGCAAAAGCCACCATGCAACCAGAATCACCCGCCCAAAAGCCCCGCCGCTACCGGCACCTCGTCCGATGGATCTTCATCGGCATCCTCGGCATCCTCGGCTGGTATGGCTGGAAGGCTTACGACTTCCAACAGGCGGTCAAAGAGGCAAAAGAGCTTGGCTGGGAGTTTATCTACAGTGACCCCTTCGCCGAAATCCGGAGGGATTGGAAAAACGCATTTCGCGAAGAGACATGGAGGGACACTGTGCGGGTGGTATATCTTCCAAACAGCGACCAATTGGCGGCCCATGTGGAAGTGCTCCGTCGCCTCAAGCCGAACGAAGTGGTGATCGACGCGACAATTCCACCGAGCAATCTATCCGCTCTCAAGGAGCTGCGAGATCCGTTCGACCTATCGTTCGACCACTGCACGACGCTTCCAAACTTGGGCGCGCTGAAAGACATGAAGGCGCTCAATGGGCTCTCGATCAGGCTGTCCCCCGACCTCAAGAATATTGATGCGCTTCAGGACTTAACCGGCCTGAAAAGCTTGCTGCTCCACAACTGTAACGCACTGACCGATGTCGATGCGTTACGGCAATTCAAGGGCCTGGAAGTCCTGTCTATCATTGATTGTAACGGGCTCAAGAACGTGGACGGAATTCTCGGGCTCACAGGGTTGAATCATCTCTTTATCTTCCACTGCCGCAGGCTCGAAAAGGGAGCCGTGGACGCCTTAAGAGTGGCCATCCCAAGGACCAAGATCGATCACCCGGACGCAAAATGACCCGCCCCTTGCCCCCGCGCGCCCGCTCTGCTAGCAAAAGCCACCATGCAACCAGAATCACCCGCCCAAAAGCCCCGCCGCTACCGACACCTCGTCCGCTGGAGCTTCATCGGCATCCTCGCCATTCTCGGCTGGTATGGTTGGAAAGCGTATGACTTCAACCAAGCGGTCAAAGAGGCAAAGGAGCTTGGCTGGAAGTTCTATTACAAAGACCCCATCGCGCTGATCCGGGCAGACTGGAGAAAAGTATTTCGCAAAGAGACATGGGGGAATCGCCAGCGGTTGCTAAACATATTGCCAAACCAACCCCTCGACGGCCACTACCACGTAATTCGGCGCTTGGAGCCTTGGCAGCTATCCATCAACGCAACCTATCCTCTCCGTGACTTATCCGAGCTGAAGGGGATGTCGAACTTGAACGACCTCGTCCTATTCAACTGCCCTAATCTTACAAACATTGACGCCATCAAAGACTTGAAGAGCCTCGAAAGGTTCTTCATTTATCGAGCCCCCGTGCTCGTGAACATTGATGGGCTCAAAGAAGCAAAGACCCTGACAAGATTGCGCCTCTCGGGCAGCAAAACGCTGAGCAATGTGGACGCAGCGCGCGACCTCAAGACACTCCAATTCCTGAGCTTCGAAGGATGTGCCGGACTTCAGAACGTGGATGGAATCCTCGGGCTCACGCAATTAAACACCCTCGACCTCAGCGGCTGCAAAAGCCTCAGAAAAGAAGCTGTCGTTGCGGCGGAAGAAGCCCTGCCCCAAACCTACATACAATCTCCCTACGGAACTTGAAAGACCCCGCTCCCAGAACACCCCGCCCCGCCATGCAAGAAACAAAGCCAGCTCTGAAATTTTGTGAGACTGTGAAGTGTGCGCTCAACAACGGAGGTCTTGGAGGCAAGCTGCATACTGTAATAATAAGCGGGGGTTCTGTGTTCAAACAATCGGACAACGAGAAGTATTGCACTGCAAACAAAACAACGCATCCGCAAGAGAAAACGGCTGGGACCGTAACAATGTCTGCCATTTTAGAAGCCTTGCGAGTGATTTTAGAAACAAGGTCTGTCATTTTAGAAGGAAGGTGGAGGTCTTTACGACAAAGGTAGCCTGTTTGGTCGGAATGGTGTTGCGTTTTAGGAAGGGGGCAAGGCGTTGTTTTATGTTGACAGGGCGTTTTAGCGGCCCTATAACACCCTAGAACAGCAATTTTAACCTTTATTTTTTATGCCAGTATCTTCTTCAGCCACGGTTGTGCCCACAATGGACGATTTTATCGGTCACTGGGAGGATTGTAACGACGACTTGGGGGCGAATCCGTTTGTCCCGGTCGTGCCGGGGAAGGCGGGGACGACCCTGATAGCGTTCGAGGCTCTGCGCGCGACGATTTTGACTGCGCAGACCAACGTTCAGGCGCACCTCAATACTTTGGAGACGGCGCGCGGGTCGATTGCCCTTAACAAGACGGCGCTTTTGAAGGTGCTGGAGGATTTCCTGGGGAAGTTCGATGGCTATTATCAGGCGACTGCGGAGTACTCGGGGCGGCCTTTGATGCCTAACTTCGGGGACGGGCAGGATAAGTTTACGAAGCCGTTGATCGATGCGATGACTTTGTGGGACGATCTCAATGCCAAGCCCGCGCCTCCGCAGGTTACGCTGCCTTTGGTGCTGGCGAGCGGGATGACACAAGGGGCGTTTGCCTCCATGGTTTCGGCTTTGCAATTTGCCTATCTTGCCTCGGCTAAAGCGGAGCGTCGTCTAAAGACGGTGCGCGCGGAACGCAAGATTTTGGAGGACAGTGCGTGTGCAATTATGAAGGCGTATCGTGTGGCGGCTCCGCAGGCGCTTTCGCAGTTCCCGGCGCTGGCTTCGACGATTCCGAAGCTGACCCCGGACCCCGGCCACACGCCGGACCCGGTCACGGCCAGCGCTACTTCGCCAATGCCCGGCGTCACCCATATCGTCCATACGGCCTCCGCCGACGCGGATGTGAGCCACTACGAACTGGAAGGCAACATCGGGCCGGAGTTTAGCGATGAAGACGCGGTGAACTTGGGCCGCCACGAGCCGAACGAGCCCAACGAATTCACCGTCACCTTTGGCCTCACGCAGCCCGACACGTTCATCGCGCTGAAAGTGTATGTCGTGCTCAATACCGGCCGCCGCGCGGGCAGTGCGACGATGGTGGTGCATCGGCCTGCTTAGCGAGGGCGTGTCCTTTTCGTCCTTTGAGTCCCTTTGGTCCTTCGAGGATCGCTCAAAGGACGAAAGGGACGCAAAGGACGAAAGGGACTGCGCCTCCCACTAACGCTTTGCTCCGGCGGTGGTTGTCTCGCCATGACTCCGAACTCATCTTCCAGACCGATAAACGCCCGCGGCTTTTCGCGTCGCGAATGGTTGCGCGTGGGCGGGCTGGGTGCGCTGGGGATTTCGCTGCCGCATTTACTGGGCGCTCGCGCAAGTGCTGCGACTGCGGGGAAAGGCGCGAGCTTTGGCCGGGCGAAGTCGTGTGTGATCGTCTTCCTCGGCGGGGGGCCGCCGCAGCACGAGACGTTCGACCCGAAGCCGGATGCGCCGCTGGAGATCCGCGGGACTTTTCGCTCGATCGCGACGCGGGTTCCGGGCGTGCATTTCTCCGAGACTCTGCCGCACACGGCGCTGGTGGCGGACCGGCTGGCGGTGGTGCGCTCGATGACGACGGATATCAATTCGCACTCCACGAGCGGCGCTTTCATGCTCACGGGCTACGTGCCGCAGTCGAAGGCGGAGAACGTCCCGGCAAGCCCCGACGATTGGCCGAGCATCGCATCGGTCGTGGGCACGCTGAAGCCCAGCGAGCGCTCGCCGCTTTCGTCCGTGGTGCTGCCGGAGCACATCGCGAACGACGGGAATATCGTGTGGCCGGGGCAGAACGGCGGGTTCATGGGGCCGACGTGGCATCCCATGATGATGAAGTG
>JAYUSJ010000057.1:0-7346 GCA_043755735.1 Verrucomicrobiaceae bacterium
TTCGACTTTGTGTGGCTCGGGTGCCTGTTTGCCGGTGAACTCGGTAGGCTCGAACAACAGTTGCGCATCGTTTGTCCGGCGGTCGCCCACCGGCCTGCCGACGATTTTCAGCGTGGCATTGCCTCTCTGCCCCGATGCAGTGGGCAGTGGATACTCGCCGGGGCCGAGCACGACGCGCGGTTGCTTGTCCGCGTTCGCATCGGCGGCGAGCACGCGGAACTTCGCGGGGGCCGGTTGCAGTTTGCCACTGAACGACACGACATCCTCGCGCGCCGCGAGACGCTTTATCAGCGCGTCGAGTGGGTCCGGCGTTGTGTCCGCGACAAAGGCCGCTGTTTCCTCCGCGGTCGGAGCGGCGGAGAAAAGCTCGCGCACGGCTCGGTCGAGCAGGTGCGTGCGTTCTGCAGCATCTGCCGGCAGCGGGAGTTCGCGGGCGAGGCGTGTTTTGATGTGCGCCTGCCACCAGCCGGGGCCGATGACGTGCGGGTCGTCCTCACTCATGCCGACTTCGCTGCCGTCGAGCGGGACGGGGCTGTGCGTGAGCGTGACGTCGTCGCCCGGCTTCGCGAGCACGTTCGAGCCGATGCGCGGCCCGGCCCACGGCCCCATGCCAGCGCGCGGGCCGAAGCCGATGCCGGGGGTGTAGATTTCGATGTATTCGCCCGGCCCTAGGCGAACGGGGACAAGCTGCGCCATTGTCGTCCACTCGACGCTGGAGACTTCGACCTCCGCGCCCTTCGCATCGGTCGCCTTCACTCCGCCCTGATGCCACGTCGGCACCTGAAGCATGACGGCGACCGCGCCCGGATTCCAGACAAGCAGCCGCGCCTTGAGCGCCGCACCGATGCGGTGTTCCGCCGCACCCGGCTCCAGCACCCAAGCCGCGCGCAAGCCATTCGCCTTACCGCCGCTCCATGCCGCATCCGCGAACTTCTCCGGCAGCGCCTCGCCATTGCGAATCGTGTGTCTCGTTCCCCTCCGCATCGCCATGCTGAGCGGCGAATCCTTCAACACCGCCACTTCGTCGAGCAGCGCCATGGCGTCGGCGGATTTCCAGTCGCGCGTGGCGTCGAGGCGCGGGAGCAGCGCGTTGAGCGTCGGCACCGTTTCCCAAGTCGGGTTGTAACCGATGAACACTTTCACGGCAGCCGCGAGTTCGCCGATGAGCGCGCCGGGGATGTCGCCATTCGCCCGGGCGTAAGGCTGCCAGATTTCGTACAGTGCGCGGGCGTCTTTGTGTTTTGGCTGCGCCGCAATGTCCTCGCGCTGTTGCGGCGGGATGGCGGCGATGAGCGCGGCGAGTTTCTTCGCGGATGCTTGGTCGGTGACGATGGGCGTGGGAAGATCGAACTGGCGGACGGTGCCGTTGTCGGTGAGGAGAAAGACGCGGCCTTTCGCGAGGTCGTATTCCTTTTGCCCGAAGTCGCGCGGCGCGGGCGCGGGCTTGGAGAGGTCACGGCCTTCGGCGGGGGTCGTGGTGATGCTGAGTTTTCCCGGCGCGGTGTGCGTGCGGTGGAAGCTGAGGGCGATGCCGGGCTTTTTCGCGGTGAGCGTGCCGGAGTCGGTCCAGGTGCGGGTCTTCGGATTTGAGTCGTGCGCGGACGACGAGCCGGTAAATCCGTGATACGCGATGACGAACGATGTGTCGTTCCCATCGTGGACGCAGTAGGCGGAGAAGTCGTTCGTGCCGATGTGCGCGCCGCTGGGCGGGTTCCATTTTTCATCCGCCGCGCGCAGCATGGCGACGGGCACGGCGATGCCTGCGCCGAGGATGAGCGCGATGGCGGCGAGGGCGGAGGTCACGCCGCGGCGATTCAGCTTTTCACTGAGCACGGCGAGGAGGCGGCCTTCGAGTGAGGATTTGCGTGCCATGGCAAGTCCGCAGGCGCTCGTCCAGCGGGCGGGCGAGAGGCGTGTGGCGACGCTGAGCAGATGCTCGGCGTAGGCGGATGGGCGGACGCCGCTGGCGAGCACGAGGTCGTCGCAAGCGCGCTCGCGCTCGACGTGCAGACGCCATGCGGCGAGCCAGACGAGCGGGTTCCACCAATGCAGCGCGCAGGCGATTTGCGTGAGCCACTGCACGAGCGTGTCGCGGCGTTTGATGTGGCCGAGTTCGTGGAGAAGCACGGAGCAAAGCTGCTCGTCGCTCCACTCGCGGGCTTCCATCGGGAGCATGAGTCGCGGGCGGAAAACTCCCCACACGACGGGAATCGTGCGCTTTTTATCGAGCAAAAGCGTGACGCGCTGCCGGATGCCGAGGCGCGCGCAGGCATCGGCAAATGCGGCGGCGATTTTTTCATCGGGTGGCGCAGTGAGAGCCGGACATTGCCGCGAAGCGCGGCGAAGCAGCAAGTGCGCAGCGAGAAGCCGCACGGCCAGCGCTGCAAAGCCGATGCACCATGCGAGCGGCAGCCACTCGCGCCAGGTGGGCGCGGGCATTGCGGGAGCAGCAGGTAGGGCGGCGATTGGCGGTGCGGGCTGGGTGGGCGGTTTGGCGGCGAGTGTCGGCGGGAGGTCGTCCTCGGGAATGGGGGCGGTGTCTTCGAGGGAGGCGTTTTCATTGGGCCTATACTGCGTAGAGGGCGTATAGGGCCTATTTTCCGCACGCGGCGCGACTGTGCCGCTCGCCCACTGTGGAAGCACCCGCCACTGCGGAAGAGCCACCGAAAGCACCGGGACGATGAGCAGAGCCACCACCGCAACGAGCCACACGAGATGCCGCGCCGCAGCCGACGCGCGCCACATCGCGAGCGCGGTGAGAGCCGCCAAGGCGAGAAGCAAAGCGCCTTTAAGGGCGGAATCGAAAACAAGCGGCATGAGCGCGCCGAACAACGCTGCCGCTGAAAACAGATAGCGATTCATGTCAACGGCCCTCCTTTTTCGCCTGGTCGATAAGCTTCACGAGCCGGTCGCGCTCGGCGTTGCTCACGCCTTCTTTCCGCGTGACAAAGTGCGCGGCGAGCGCGTCCTCCAGCGAGCCGGCGAAGAACGTCTCCAGCACGCGCTGAAGCGCGCTGCGCCCCGCTGTTTTCTTTGCCACGCGCGGCAAATAAACGACCTCGCGGCCTTCTTCGCGTCGCTTGAGATGCCCTTTTTCCTCGAGGATGTGCATCATGCGACGCACCGCCATTGTCGTTGGTGGATCGGGAAGGTTGGCGCAAATCTGGTTCACGGTCGCTTCGCCTTTGGCGAAAACAATGTCCATGATTTGGCGTTCCCGGCGGCTGAGGTCTGATGAGTTTGGCATGGTTTTGATCGGTTGAAACGTTATGGGTTTAACGCATTCAAAAAAGAGGGCAAGTAAAAATGCGTTACTTTTTTAACTACTTTCCTCGCGTCTGAATGAGTGACGAACCGCCCGCGTGTTTTATTGGAAAATAACTCTCCGCCCGCCCAATCGCCCCCGACGCATCACGGCTATTCCGGCCTTCATAGTCGGTAGAGCGGGTGACGATTTGCGCAAGCAGCGGATGCACGGTCTTGTCGCCGCGCTCCGATTCGCGTATGAAACAGACATGCCAAATATCCACGACGACCCTGCCGCATTGAAGGCGCTCCAGGACGACATCTACCGCGAGAAGATTCTCCGTGCCCGCAAGCAGACGATGGAAGAGCGGCTCGCTGATGGCATTGACCTCACGAACAACGCGTTTGCCAGAATGTTGGAAGGCGCGATGTGGCAACTCGGCACGACCGATGAAGCCCTTGGTCTCGCTGAAGTCCGGCGGCGGATGGACCGCCTCGGCCGCGTGAGCGATGAGGGTCGCTTCGCAAACCAAAAACCCTCGCTGTCATGACGGTCGAGAATTTGGCCGCCGCAGTCATCGACGCTTGCGAAGCAGAGGGTGTAAAGCACATGCTTACCGGCGCATTCGCGTTTAATTTATACGGGATTCCGCGGGCCACCAAGGATGTGGACGTGGTGCTGAGTGTGGAGGGCTGCGGGCCGATGGAGCGGGTCATGGCGAGGCTCGAACCAGTCGTCGAGTTCAACGCGCAAGTTCAATTTGATACGCTTACATGGGGCCGCCGCGTGGTTGGCGTAGCGCGGCAGAAATCTCCAATCAAAGTCGAGCTATTCGAACTCTTTGACGATCCATTTGTGATGTCGCAGTTCGAGAGGCGGCGGCAGCTTTTCTCAAAACAAATCGAGCGCACCACATGGCTCCCCACCGCCGAGGACGTCATCGTCCAGAAGCTCCGCTGGGGCCGCAGCAAGGACTTGAACGACGCACGCGACGTCCTCGCCGTCCAGGGGCCCGAGACGCTCGACATGGCGTATATTGAATCGTGGTGCGCAAAGCACGGCACCGCCACCCGCCTGGCCGACGCGCTCGCAGGCATCCCGCCGCTTTAGACTCATATTTCCTGTTGCGGGCGGGGACTGCAAAACGGAAGTAGGGAAGCCGGGCGGCGCGCGATTGCAGTTCGTATGCGCCCCTTTTTCTGCGCTACATTTTTCTGCCGAAATGAAGCCGCACGTTCGGCATAAAGATGTGCGGCAGAAATATGGCCCGGGCCCGCGGGAGCGAGGTTTGCCTTATGGCCATCTTCCCAGCTTGGCATCGGCAAGTGCACCAGACCGCAACAGTTTGCCCTCGTTACGATTTGCGAGCAGGATATCCGCGCGTCAACCCCAGCGCTTTGATCCGTGAGGCGAGGGTGGTTGGTTTCATATGGAGGAGCGCGGCGGCGCCATCGGGACCGAAGATTTTTCCGGCGGTTTGTGCTAGCGCGGCGGCGATGCTTTCGCGTTCGCGTTGCTTGAGGTCGGCGCGGGTGATGACTGCTGCGTTCTCCCGTGCGGGCCGGGCGCTCGGGGCGGCAGGGGCGTCGAAAATGAGCGGGCCGTTTTGGGCGAGGATGACGGCGCGTTCGATGGCGTTTTGCAGTTCGCGGACGTTGCCGGGCCAGTGCTGCGCGGAGAGTTCGCGGGCGGCGGCGGCGCTGAGTTTGGGCGGGCGGCGGTTCATGCGTTTTGCTGCGGTGCGGATGAAGTGTTCGGCGAGCGTCGGGATGTCGTCGCGCCTTTCCCGTAGCGGCGGGCTCTCGATGGGGAAGACGCTGAGCCGGTAGAAAAGATCCTGCCGGAATCGCCCGGCGGCGACTTCGGCGCGGAGGTCGCGGTTGCTGGCGGCGAGAATGCGCACGTTCACTTTGCGCGTGCGGGTGTCGCCGACGCGCTCGATTTCCTGCTCTTGGAGCACACGCAGGAGTTTCGCCTGCATGGGGAGGGGGACTTCGCCGATTTCATCGAGGAAAAGCGTGCCGCCGTCGGCGAGTTCGAAGCGTCCCGCTTTGTCGCGAAGCGCTCCGGTGAACGCGCCGCGGACGTGTCCGAAGAACTCGCTCTCGAACAGCGCCTCGGGCACTGCGCCACAGTTTACGGTGATGAGCGGGCGTCCGTTGCGCGGGCTGCGTTCGTGGATTCCGCGGGCGATGAGTTCTTTGCCGGTGCCGCTTTCGCCGGTGATGAGGACGGTGGCGTCGGTCGGTGCGACGAGGTCGATCTGCTGAAGCACTTTGCGAAGCGCGGGGCTGTCTCCGATGATTTCGCTGGTGCCGCGCTGGGCGGTGACTTCTTCGCGGAGGTAGCTGATTTCTTCTTCCAGTCGCTCTTTGAGAAAGGCGATTTCCTCGAACGCATTTGCGTTTGCGATGCTCACGGCGGCGTGGTCGGCGAAGATGCGCAGCCATTCGAAATCCGCCGTGTCGAGCAACAGGCGGTCGAAAATCGCCAGCACTCCGAGGACTTCTCCGCGGAAGACCAGCGGCTGACCGGCAAAGCTCTGGACGCGTTCGCGCGAAAACCATTCGCGGTCGGCGATCCACGCCTCCGCGCCATGAACGCCTGCGATGAGCAACGGCTGCCCGCTCTTCGCGATCTGCCCGATTTTCCGCACGCCGAGCGGGAACCGGCGGAATGTGCCGTCGGTGCGCGTGTGGTCGCGGTCCGGGTCGGCAGAAGTGCCCGCGCTGGCGACGAGATGCAGACAGCGCGTCTGGTCGGGGCATTCTTCGCGGAACCGGCACGCCGAGCAAAGGTCGCCGGGATTCAGCAGCCAAATCCGGGCGAGCGCAACGTGCTCGCACTTGGCGATTCCGCTGACGATGGAGCCAAGCACTTCGGGCAGTGTTCGGTTTTGGGTCATTGAGACCATGATCTTTGGGAAATCGGCGCAGTTCACTCGCGTGAAAATACGAAAAGTCGTTCTCCTTAGCAACGAGTAATCGTATTCTACGACTTCTCGTAGTGATGTAGCGGTCGCTGGAAATGGTCGTTTTCTCTGTAGGAAGGCGCGCTCTCTCCTGTGAAGAGCGATGGCACGCGTAGTGTTGAATGTGAGAAGCATGCAATCCAACGCAACCGCATTGATCCACTTCGCCTTCGTCCTGGCTTTCTTAGGCACGCTCGTCGCAGGCGTCTTTTTGCTCAAGAACGCCGACCGACTCTTCGGCACCGACGCCGGGATGCCGAGCGAAAACAGCAGTTCGCGCTCATACGGCAAAATGCAGGCGCTCGTCATCTGGGCGCACGTCGCCCTCCTCACCGGCGCGTTTGCATTCCTTCTCCACTGAACCAATCCAATCCACTTACAATGAACACACTCGACCTTACACAACGTCCGCCCCGCAGCCCGCGCGTCCGCCTCGGCGGCTACGCTATGCTCGCCCGCGTGCTCGACAAAGCCCGCGCCCTGATCGCTGGAAAAGTCGGAGACTACAAATACAACAACCCGATGGATCAGCACTTTTTCGCCTTCACCGGAATCACGGCAGAGGCGCTTTTGGAGAAAACCAAGACAGGAGCAGGCGATTGGGCGTTGCTCGTTTGGGTAAACGAGAACGCGTCGCCCAAACGCGCGCCGCACGAAATCCGCGCGTGGTCCGCGTGGCTCGAAACGATGCCCATCGGTGAAGCGGAGGACCTGGAGTGGTTCGCCGCGCAAGCAAAGCGCATCAACCCCGCGCGCACCGACCTCCAGACCATCATGGATTACCTCGATGCGGACGACCACGTGAGCTACGGAGGCGCAGCGTGATTTTCCCACGACCATGAGCACGCCACGCCCACCGCTCCCGCCCTTCACCGGGGAAACCGCACGGCAAAAAGTGCAGCTCGCCGAGGACGCCTGGAATTCGCGCGACCCCGAGCGGGTGTCGCTCGCCTACACACCCGACACCGAGTGGCGCAATCGCGCCGAGTTCTTGCACGGCCGCGAGGAAGTCATCGCTTTTCTCCGCCGCAAATGGGCGAAGGAACACGACTATCGCCTGCGCAAAACGCTGTGGGCCTTCACCGGCAATCGCATCGCCGTGCGCTTCGAATACGAGTGGCACGACGA
>JAYUSJ010000058.1:0-24717 GCA_043755735.1 Verrucomicrobiaceae bacterium
CCGCTGGAGGTCGCCCAGTTGTTCATAAGCCGGGCGTGGTTCAGCGGTCTCGTAGCTCAGAACGAGTCTGAGAGGTTGTCGGTGTTTGCCGATGCTTCGTTTCCCCATTTGCATGGGAAGGTTTTGCATCAACGATGCGCGTTCTCGCGTCCTTCATTCATGGTGTCAATTCTCTTTTTGCGTTGTTATGGGTGTCGCCGGGAATTCAATCAGACACCTTCAAATTTGTAAGGGTTGCTTACGCATCTGTCGGAATCCAATTTTCCATTGGGCGCGAAGGGCGCGGTCTGCTAGTCCTAGAAACGGCGGTGGGATGTCCATCGCAATGCACAAAAAACATTTCCAGACGATGCCCGGCGGACTATCGCTCGGGTTGCACGTTTTCGACCCGCTTTACGCTTCTTTTTTGCAATGAATCCGCAACTGACAATGCAACTTTCGCAATCGCTCCATCAGGTCGAACACTGGCGGCACGGTGTCCGCATCGCGGTCTTCGTTGCGCTGTATGGAATCGGCGCATTTGGCGCGGTCACATTCGGCTGGGTGGCCGCGATTCCTTTCTATCTGCTGGCGGCGGCTTCGCTGCACGGCATCAGTCTTTTCACGCACGAAGCGGTGCATGGCACGCTGTCGGCAAACCCGCTGTGGAACCGCGTGGCCGGAGCGGCGTGCGCGATCCCCGTCCTGCAAAACTGCACCGCTTACCGGGTGTTGCATTTGCGTCATCACCGGCATCTCGGCGACGATGGAGACCCGGATCATTACGCGAATTACACGCGCTGGACATGGATGGTCTTTTGCCTGAACTGGCTTCGATTGCTCGTCGGCTATCCCGTTTATATCGTCGCGATTCCCATCCTCGGATTTCGCCACGGGACGACTCGCGACCGCCTCGGAATCATTGCGGAGCTGGCGGCGACAGTCCTCGTCGTCGTCGTGGTTCTGAAGTCGCCGATTCCCGCAAAATGGATGCTGCACGGCTGGCTCATCCCGATGTTGTTCATCAACACGATGGTGAACATCCGCGGCATGAGCCAGCATACGCTCCTCGAAAATACGAGCGACGACGTGCTCGGCACGCGGACGATTCTGACTTCGCGACTCGTCCGGTTTTTCATGTGCAATGAAAACTACCACCTAGAGCACCATCTTTATCCCGGCGTGCCGTGGCACCATCTGCCCGCCGTCCACGCAGCGCTCGCTCCGGAACTGCGGGAACGGGGCGCACCGTATATCGCATCGTATTCGGCGTTTGTGCGGGCGTTCCTTTTGCGCAGCATCGAGCGGAGTCCCTGGAAGCGCGCTGCGAAATGAGCGACTGGCTCCGTGATGCCGCCGGGCTGCCGATCGCATTTGCGCAAGTGCGCGAAGACCCTCGGCTGGATGTGGAATGTTGCCGCCGGCTTCCATCCGACGCCACCGTGGTGATGATCGCTTCGGGCGGGGACACCGCGGTTTGTCTCGCGAGGATGCCACTCGCGCGTCTCGTGCTCGTAGATATGAATCCCGCCCAGCTCGCATTGACGCGCTGCAAGCTGCATCTCGCACGGCACTCGACGCGTGAACAGGCGCTGGAGTGGCTGGGGCATCGCCCGGCCGAGCGACGGGAAAGTATTGGGACGTTGCTGGAGACGCTGGGGCTGCCCGGCGACGCGCTGGGCCCGCTGCAATTTGTTGCCGACCGGGGCCCTGATTTTTCCGGGCGGTATGAAGTTCTCTTCGCTGCGCTTCGTGCGCGGCTGGGATATCACTGGGCGGGCAAGCCCCGAGCGCTGGACGCCGCATTCGGCGGGGTAATGAGCCTCGGAAATCTCGTCGCCCTCTTTGGCAGTGAGGCCACGCAGAATCCGCGTGTGCCGTTTGCCGAACACTTCGCAACACGCTCGCGCATCGCGTTGTCCCGGCCTTTCGCGCATGAGAATCCGTTTGTTTCGCAGCTATTCTCCGGTTCATTCGCTTCCGGTTTTGAGTATGATTGGCTGCTGGAAAATTCCTGGACGCCGTTGCTCGTCGAGCCGGAGTTTGTGCGTTCGCGAATGCGCGATGCGCTCGACGAACTCGCGCCGGGGAGTGTCGATTTTGTTCATCTTTCCAACATTCTCGACTGGCTTGCGCCGGACGAAGCCGCCGCGGTTTTGCAGAGCGCTCATCGTGTGCTGAAACCGGGCGGGCTGGTCTTGATTCGGCAGCTCAATTCGAGCCTCGATATCCCGCATCTTCCCTCCGGTTTTCTTTGGGACGTTGAGGCCGGACGCTCGATGGAATCACGGGATCGCAGTTTCTTTTATCCGGAGATCCACCTCGGCATGAGACGATGAAGCTCCACACTTTTCACCAGCCGCCGCCCGCATCGATGGGCATCGCGCTGGAGGAGTTCGAGGCGCAATTCCGGTATCCACTCGGGGCGGATTCGACGTTCGCGATCTCGCACGGACGAGATTACATCACGTTTTTCACCGCGATTGGCGAAGCAACGCTTGTGGTGGCCGAGCATCAGGGGCGAGTTCTCGGAACGCTCGCTGCCGCGATTCGACCGGTTCGATTTCCCGATGGTTCGGTGCAAAAAGTCGCGTATCTCGGCGACTTGAAGGTAACGCCGGCGGCGCGCGGTGGCGTGTTTCTCGGGCGCATTTTGCAAACGATGCACGCGCATCTGGCGACGCGATGCGGAGGGCTCGCATACGGCATTGTGATGGACGGAACGGGGCGCACTCCGCCGGCATACACCGGGCGTCTCGCGGTGCCTGCTTTTGCGAGGCTCGCGCAATCCACGATTCTACAGATTCCCGCGACCCGCGTCGTTTCGCAGCCCGCTCGTGAACTCGCTCTCGATGCATTTGAGCGGGTCTCATCGAGCCTTGCTCCCTCGGGTTTTCTGCCGATCGGCGGCAATGCACTTTTGCGCTCGGAGATGAGCCCCGTTTATCTCGCCAATGACGGCGCTTGCGGGTGCATCGAGGACACCCGGCGAGCGAAACGGCTGCTGGCCGCTCCTGGCGTGGAGATTCGCGCCGCGCACCTTTCCCGCTTTTCGTTCCGAACCGCAATCGATGGTGCGCTACTGCTCCGGTACGCTGCCTTCCGCTGCGGCGAAATGGACATCCCCTCGCTATTCGTCGCGGTTCCATCTGCGCAGGCGTCCGGCTTATGCGCAGCCCTCGGCGATCCACCAATCCGCGAGGCGACGGCGACCATCTTCGGCTGCGGCTTCGACGGCGAATCGCCGGATTGGTGGGTGGATACTGCGGAAATCTAAATGGCCGATCCGGTGCGGGCGGAAACGAATTTCCTTTCTTCGGGTCGGCTGGTCCGTATTAAAGCACCCGCCGATATGGGCTTCTTAAACCAGCTCTTTATACACCGTGAAACGGGCGAGCATTCGTCCGACGGATCGGTGTCTGCCGAGACGGGAACCGCTTCGAACATGCATCACGACAATCCCTTTTTGCATCCACAAGAACACCCGGCCCGCTTGCAGCCGCCCGTCATCCATGCACCCAAGCCTCATGGAGCGGTGATGCGGAGCCCCGAGGCTCCATTGCTCCCGCTGAAAATGCGGCTGGAACTCGGTGACGTCATCTCGCGCGTGCCGGAGCAGTTCGTTCGACCGGGGCTTCATGATTTGGCGCAAGTGCTGGAGTTTGATGCGCGGGAGTTGGCCGGAGCGATGTCCCGCGGTCGGGTCGATGTCGAGTTGCCGCAGATTGCGAGGCAGTGTCCGGCGGCATTTTTCATCAGCGCGCATTCTGCCACCGGAGTGCTCGTGCGGCTTCCGCTTCAAAAACTGGTGGATCAAATGGATGCACCTCCTGCCGTGCAAAGTGAGCCGGAGCATGTTCCAGTTGAGCCGGCGGTTGCGGAAACGAAGCCGGTCGTTGAAGACGCTGCCGGGGCTTCGGCGGACGCCGTTGAGCGCTCTGAGCCCACGCCTCCCATGGTCGGGGTAACGACTGAATCCGGGGATTCAGCCGCCCTTTCGACGGCGTCCCAATTGCGGGTTCAGGTCCGCGCGAGTATTGATACTCCGCTGGAGCTCACGCTTCCTTCGAGAAGATTGGAGGGCACGATTCCGATGGCCGAAATTTCTCCGGCCCATCTTGCGGCGACCGACGTTGGCATCGTGGTGCATCCGACGATACGCCGCGTTCCGATCGCGCCTCCCCAAGTCCACCCGGTGCTCGCTGTGAAATCGCATGCGCACGTCGCGCTGCCGATCCTCTCGCCGGTGAATGGTTCACGTTCCGAGATCTTGCAGGCCGTTTTTATGACGGATGACGCGATGGATCTCCACGGGATCGCGCGTCATATCGCGATGCTGCCCGGCGTCCTCGCATGCAGGCTTTCGGCAGGTGAGGAGGTGGCGCTGGGCGGGGCCTTGCCGGACGGTTTTGCGGCGGAGAGTTTGCAAGGTGCTGCATGGGAATCGCACGAGCATGAAGTGAGTCTGTTTGTCCGGGGGGCGGTGACGCTTGGCGTTTTGCTCGGGCGGCGGCGGTTCGTGCCCGGCGTTCGGGACCGTCTTGCGCACGTGGTGGAACTGCTGGCTGCACCCAGCCCGTAAGATCATGCCGATTATCGACTACATAGGAAAGGAGATCATCTTTCGGGTCGCTGCGTGCGGTCCGGCGGGCTCGGGCAAGACGACCCTGCTTTGGCAATTGCACGCCGGGATTCCTGCGGATGAGCGTAGCGAACTGACGATTCGTGCGATCGGTGCGGACCAGTTGGTGTCCTTCGATTGTGCGGCGCCGGACCTTATCCCGGTGGGAGACTATCGCGCGAAGCTTCGCCTGTTCACCGTTCCCGGCCGGGTGGCCGATCCAGCGATCTGGCAACGCGTGATGGATGATGTGGACGGCGTGATTTTTGTCGCGGATTCCCAGTTTGAGCGGATCGGCGAAAATGCCGATGTGCTGCGCGCGCTGGCCGATGTGCAAGGCGGGTCGGGCGGCCCGATGGTCTTCATCTACAACAAGCGCGACCTGCCCAATCGCGCGCCTCTGGAGTATCTCGATCATGTCGTGAATTCCTCCGAGCCGCGCATTCCTAGATTTGAGGGCGTGATGACCGAGGGGAAGGGAGCCGCCGATGCTTTGAAGGCCTTGACGAAGCTGTTGCTGGAACGGGCCGCGGCTGAGGAGGAAAAAGAAGCGGCTGCCGCGCGTGTCACGGCCGCGGCGGAAGAAGGGTTTTCGGATTCGCTCCACTTTGCCCCGCCCGTGGTTCCTCTCATTCCGGCACCTGCTTCGATTGCTTTGGAGCCCGCGCCTTTGCCCTCGGATGAGAGCCCCGTCTCGATGGATGGCGGCTGTCTTTGCGGCGGAGTTCGCTATCGCTTGTCGGGGCTGCCGATTGAAGTTTTTCACAGCCACGCGGCGAATCATTCGCGCGGACACGGTGCACCGCTGGTGACGTGGGCTGCTTATGCGCAGCACGATTTCGTAGTGATGCTCGGCTGCCCGAGCGAGTATGAGGCGGGGGGAAGTGTCCGATCGTTTTGCCGTGAGTGCGGGACGCCGCTGACTTTTAAGAGGTGCAATGCGGAGCCACTTCTCGTTGCTGCCGCAACCTTGAATTCCCCCGAGTTGCTGACGCCAACACGGCACGAATCTTCTGCGGAGGCATTGCCGTGGCCGAAGATAATCGACGGCCTGCCCCGGTCGCTGTAACCGGATTATTTTAGCGCGATGAGCGCGGCCATGCGGCCGGTCTTTCCGAGTTCGCGGCGGTAGCTGTAGTAGCGGTCGGGATTCGCAGCAGTGCATGTTCCGCAGTCGTGGACTGAGCCGATTCCGGCATCGTGGAGCTGGCGGATGATTTCCGCCGCAAAATCAATCTCGTAGTGCGGCGGGCGAATGCATGGGCCGAGTTGCGCGACCATTCGTGCGGGGTCGCAGCCGAAGTTCTCAACCATCGCTTCGATGGTTGCGCGGACGATTTCAAACTCCGTGCCTTTTTTTCCGCTATGGACGCAGCCGATGGCCCGACGCTCGGGATCAACGATGAAAACCGGACCGCAATCCGCGACATAGATTCCGAGACAAACGCGCGGATCGTTCGTGATGAGCGCATCGACACTCGGGACAGGCGAAGTTGATTCCGAATGGACTGCGGCGACTCCTGACCCGTGCACTTGCTGTGCTGTGATGAATCTGCGTTCGCCCAATCCAAGATCTGCGCGGAGCTTCACATGGGCTTCTTCGAGCCGCGCGAGCGCGGTTTCGCGGTCGGTGGAAACATCAATGCCGGGCGCGAGACCCGTGAAGGCATGGATTACGGGCAGGCTGGAAAGTGCGGGGTATGTTTCGCTCGGGCAGTGCATCAGCGAGCGAGATGCCGTGGAGCGCGAACGGTTGCGAGCGAAATCCTGCGCTACGCCCGCATTCGCTCCATTTCTCCGACGAGCTTTGTGCCGATGCTTCGCGGGCCGAGCGGGCGGCCTTCGAGCGTGGCGACGGGCATAACGCCGAGCCAGGAATTGGTAAGGAAGATCTCGTCGGCACTGAGGACTTGTTCCCGCCGGATGCGGACTTCCTCCACTTTGCGGCGCTTGATGACCCAGTCGCGAACGATTCCCAGCCGGCATCCGCTGCCGCGAGGCGGAGTGAGGATGCGATCACCGAGGACGATGAAAACATTCGCGCAGCATGCGGACACGAGCTCGGCGAACTCATTAAACAAAAGCGCTTCGTCCAGACGGCGGGCTTTTGCGCGGGCGAGCGCGTCTGCATTGAACCAATAGTTCGCAGTCTTCAGCCCGCCGAAGGGCGCGCGGTAAGTGTCATCGTGGAATCCGATTTCCCAGCTCTCTTCTTTTTCCGGGTCGCGACTTTCCAGAAGGATGAATACTCGCGGCGCTGTGATGGCTGCGGATGGCGCGCCGTCGCCCGCTGTGACATAGATGCGCGCGATGCCGTTCATTCCTGCGGTCTCTAAAACGTCAGCGGCGCGCCACAGCGTCTTCTCCGCGATGGGGAAGTCCCGCTCGACGCACGAGGCAAATAGCCGCTGGCGATGTTGCTCCCAGAATTCGATACGGCCATTCCACACGCGCACTGTCTCGAAAAGCGACATGCCGTAACGAAAGCCCCGGTCTGCGATGGGCACCGATGGGGTGGGGGAGAATTCCGAGCCCGTCCAGAGCCACGTTTGCATCCGTCGATTAGTCGCGCAGGCGGTCGCCGGGCGCGGAGCGGTAGTAGCGCGTTTCGTTTGGATCGGGGCGCGTGGTGGTGCGGCGCTCGGGTTGACGGGGCTCTTCGCGTTCTTCGCGCTCGTAGCGTGTCGTCCGTTCCGAATTGGAGCCGTAAGTCGGGCGTCCACCGGGGCGGACGTTTCGGTCGAACCAACCGCGAAGCTGCGTGCCGCGCAGTTTGAGGTGATTGCCCACGCGGTCGATGACCTTCTCGTAGCCTTGGTTGTAGCGGCTGTCGTCCGATTCGTCGGATTCCTCTTCGTCGCGGTCGCGTCGCTCTGCGACCACCGGGCGGCGGCGTGGTGGCGGCGCGGGCTCGTCTGCGGGATCGTAGTTTGACGGGTCGTCCTGCACGTACTGTGGCGCTGGTTCACGCGGCGGTTTCGGCGGTTTTGCGACGGGTGGCTCGGGCGCGGCGGCGGGCGTTTTCGACTGCGATGCGGACGATTTTTTGAGTCCCTCAGATGAGATGACTTTCCCCGTGTCGGCTCCGATATTGAGCGTTGCGGAGCGCTTGCTTTGCTCATCGACCAGTCGGACTTCCCAGACCGGCGATCCTTGTCCGGTGCGGAGTGTGTAATCGGCGAAATCGTATGAGAACGCGGCTTTTTTCGCCTCGCGTTCGGCGACGGTGTGGGCTCCGTCGCTGTCGAGTTTGAGTTCCGAAAGATTGAGAGGGGTGAGCGCACGGCCTGCGGAGGTCGAAGCGAGTTTCGCGCTGCGAACATCGTAGGATGTTTCCTTCGTGCTGATGCGCCACGTCGTCGGCTGCGGCGATCCGTGGAGCCCGCGTACTTCGGTGATTTTTTCGAGGATGGATTCGCTCTTTTCCTTCCCTACGGTTCGCATCGCGTCGTATGCGGTGGCGGCAAAGGCCGGTATCGCGGAGATGATGGTGGCAGCGATGCTGCCGAGCAGGACTTTTCTCATGGGCGTTTTTATAGACGAGCGAGTGCTATTTTTCCAGCACTTAATTTTGTGGAGCGAGGCGGTACACTTCCAGGCCGGGGTGAAGGTAAATGACGGTTCCGCGTGGTTTCGCCCACACGGGTTCATAGGAACGGCGGAGGTCCGCGTAGAATGCGCGCCGCCTCTCGGCATCGGATTCGCCTCCTTGTTTCGGGCGCATCCCGGCGCGCTCAAAACGCATGTAGGTGCTCTCGCTGATGATTGCGTAATTGACTCCGTCGTTCTCCAGTTTTTCCAGTGTGCCGAGGTCGGCCGCGTATTCGGCGCTGAGGATTTTGTTGGGCAGGCGGGCGACTCCATTGGTCCGTCGCGGCTCCGGAAGGCGCACGCGGTTGTCCTTGGCGATCACGTCGCCGGGAGCGGTATTTTGGCGGAGCCATTCGGTGAGCTCAGCGGTGTCATCCGTCTGGAACGCGCGGTAGTAGCGCATCAATCCTCCGCGATCGCTCGTCCAGCTTGGCAGTTGTCCGAGCACGAGCGCAGCGCCGACTCCTGTTTCCACCCATCGGCGCGAAATGCGCCAGTTCAGAACCCTCACCAAGTCAACGACTGCTGTTGCTGCAAGGAGTGTGAACAGGGCGCTCGCGGGCAGGAAATACCGGTCGTTCTCCTTCGGGAAAAACGACATCGCAATTCCGAGTGCGAACGGAAAAGCGATCGTCGCCCATTCCGCCGAATTCATCGTGGTGCGCCGTTTCCACGATGTGAACAAAACGACGCCGAGCAGCAGCCAGATAATCGGCGTCGTATTCGCGAGGAAGATGCTCCAGTACTTGGTGTGGGGGACGCCCTGAGTCATGCCCTGTCCGCCCGTGACGAGTGCCGTTTCGCGGGTGAAATTTGCCGCGACTTCCTGCGGTTGCGCGAGTGCCTGCGGGTTTGTCCCGAGCAGGATCGCGAGCGCGCAGCCTGCTGCCGCCAGCACGATGCGCCATCCGCATTTTGCCCGTGTGGCGGTGAAGACCGGCACGGCGACTCCGAGCGAGAACGCGCCAAGCCACTTTCCGGAAATTGCCAGCCCCACGCCCGCGCCGAGCAGTAGCGCTGAGCGCAACGTGGGGGTGCGCTGATGCAAGTGCGCCGCGAAAAACGTCACTGCGATGCCGAAAAGCAAAGCGGTGTCTTCCTTCATGTAATGACTCAATTCAAAGAGTTGGTGATGAGTCGCGAGGGCAAGCCCTGCGAGCACGGCGACGCGCCATCCGCGCCAAATGAAGCCGAGGAGCGAGAGCAGGACTACTGCGGCGGCGGTGAAAAATGCCGAAACCCAGCGGCCCGCCTCCACCACGGATTGCGGCGACTCTTTCACGCCGAAGGCCGATACGCTGAGCTTCGTCGCATTGAGCAGGAGCATCGGGTGGTGGAAATTGAGAGGTCGCGTTCCGAGCACTTGCTCGACTTTTCCCGGCTCGTCCGGGTGGTAATACCAGGCAAAGTCATTGTTCCTCGTGCCGACGAAAAGCGTGAGGATGAAAAGAGCCACGCTCCAAATCCAAAGGCGCGCCTTATTGGGCATTAGGGCAAGCATCGGGTGATGTGTATCGGCTGTCGTTGCGTGCGGCAATATCCGGATTTCATCCTCCGAAAACGGCGATCCAAAACGGCTGCCCCGACGCATCCCGCGCCATCCCGAATCCTGCGAAACGGAGGCGGGTATTGAGGATATTGGCGCGATGCCCTGCTGAGTTCATCCATTCGCGCATGACCTCTTCCGCGCCGGGCTGATATGCCGCGATGTTCTCCGCCGCCCAGCCAAATCCGCACCGGCTTCGAAATGACATCGGCGAATGATTCATCCTGCCGCTGGCCGCCATGGAGCGAGCCCAGGATAAAGCGTAAGCATCCAGGATGGGTGCGGCTTTCAGCGGCTGTTTGTGCCGCTCCCATCGCGCAAGATTGTGCAGCCGCAGAAGGTGTTCGCTGAGACTTTCGTCGAGTGGCACGATGTATTTTGCTGCGGGTGCTCTCCTTGCTGGACTGCTGCACCCGGTGCCAGACATGACGCCGAGACATGCGAGGGTGATTATGACGGACGCAGACTTTAGGCGACGCGTCTGCAAGCTCTACGAGATGCGCATCGGCATCAGGACGTAGAGGAACGGTGTCGCGATTTTCAAGACACCGGGGCTCATTTCGTCGATCAGGTCGATGTGGATTTCTTCGTCGGAAAGATTGCGCAGCGGGTCCTGCAGGAAGCCGGGATTGAAGGCGATGGACATGTCTTTGCCTTTGTAGTTCACGGCCATCGACTCGTGGGCCTCGCCGACTTCGGGAGTGTTGGAGACGATTTCGAGATTGTTCTTCGTGAAGCTGAGCTTGATGGAGTTGCTCTTCTCGCTGGAGAGCAGTGAGACGCGGCGGACGGCTGCGGCAAAGAGCTCGCGCTCAACCGTCACACGCTCGCGGGTCTCCTGGGGGATGACTTGCTTGTAGTTCGGGTAATTGCCCTCGATGAGTTTGGAGACGAGCGTTTTGTTGTTCGCTTCAAAGCCAACGTGGTTCTCGGTCACCATCATTTTCACGTCGCCGACTTCCGTCAGCAGGCGCTGAAGTTCGCCGACGCATTTGGTCGGGATGATGATGTCGATCTCCTGGCTGCGCGGGAATTCGACTTCGATTTCGCAAAGCGCGAGGCGGCGGCCATCGGTGGCGACGAGCGAGAGTTTGTTCTCTTTGAATGTGAAGAGGATTCCGTTGAGCACGTAGCGCGTCTCGTCGGTGGAGATGGCGTAGGCCGTCTTGCGCAGCGCGTCCTTGAGGTCCTTCTGCTTGAGGGTGAA
This sequence comes from Verrucomicrobiaceae bacterium, assembly GCA_043755735.1. Classification (GTDB taxonomy): domain Bacteria; phylum Verrucomicrobiota; class Verrucomicrobiia; order Chthoniobacterales; family Chthoniobacteraceae; genus SXWH01. The sequence continues at coordinate 10,945 of JAYUSJ010000058.1, forward strand.
AGTCTTCGCTTCATCCAGCTTTGGAAGGGCGGGGAACTCCTCCTCCGCGATGCCCATCATTTTGAAGAAGCTCTGCCCGCAACGCAGCGAGGCGTGGTTCTTGGAATCGACCTCCACCATGACGTCGGAGTTCGGGAGTTCCTTTACGATTCCACCGAGCCGGCGCGCTGGCAGTGTGGTGCCGCCGCCTTTCTCGATGTTGGCTTCCACCGATGTGGAGATTCCGCAGTCGAGATCATTGGTGGTGAAAATGAGCCTTCCGTCTTCGGCGCGGATGAGCACGTTGGAAAGAATGGGCAGCGTCGTGCGCGTGCTGACGACGTTCTGCACGGTGACGAGTGCTTCGAGTAGCTTTTCCTTGGCGATGCTGAATTTCATGGGTTGGATTTAAGAGTGAGCGCTGTTTGACGGAATATCTTGTGGCTGGCAAATCTTTTTGACGCAACCCCTTGTTGAATGCGAGATATTCACCGTTGTGAACAAGTCATTTTTTCTCCGCGTGCTGCTTTTTTTGGTCTGGTGTGTTTTTACCGCGCAAGCCCAACGGCTGAGCCCGCTCGCGACAGCGCCCGATTGGTCCCGGCTGGAGGTCTTTCACGAGACGGCTACGCGTGCGGAGTTTGTGCGGTTGCTCGACACGGTGTTCGCGCCGAACGGAGCTTGGTCCGGCGTCATCGAGGTCGGGGAAACGGAGGCGGTCATTTACAAAACGCTCAGCCCGCCGGAGACGATGAAGCTGCGTTTCGCTCCCGACGAGGGATCGCGGAAACCCGTGGCGCGATTCTGGCGGCTCGCGGCAGAAATCCCGAAAGGCGACAAGCCGCTCTCCCATGCAAAAATCGCCCTCGACCCCGGCCACATCGGCGGAAAGTGGGGGTTGATGGAGGAGCGCTCGTTTGCGGTTCCCGGCGACAAACCCGTGCAGGAAGGCGACATGACCCTGCTCGTCTGCCAGCTCGCGGCAAAGCAGCTCCGCGAACTCGGGGCCGAAGTTACCCTCACGCGAAAAGACGCCGCGCCGACCACGCCATCCACCGTAGATGGAATGAGGCCCGCAGGCCGAAAGGAGCTGGAACTCATCGGGACACTCGACGTCCGCGAGAACTACGACGGCCCGCGCGACCCTCGAAAAGTGGAGACCGTGCAGTGGCAGGCCGAGAAGCTCTTTTACCGCGTGGCGGAGATCCGCGAACGCGCGCGATTGGTGAACGAGCAGCTAAAGCCCGACATCGTCGTATGCGTTCACTTCAATGCAGACGATTGGCTGGACCCGGAAGCGCCCGTATTCACCGAGCGTAACGACCTTCACACGCTCATCCACGGCAGCATGAGCGCCGGAGAACTGCGTTTCGACGACCAGCGGTTCGAGATGCTCTTGAAGTTGCTCGGCGGCATCCATTCCGCAGAAGTCGCCGCCGCCACCGCCGTGAACGAATCCCTCGCAAAAGCCACCGCGCTGCCGCCATTCACCTACGTCGGCGGAAACGCAGTCCGGGTGGACGCAAACGAATTCCTATGGGCGCGCAACCTCCTCGCAAACCGGCTCTTTAATTGCCCCGTCGTCTTCATGGAGCCCTATCGGATGAACAACGCCGAGTCCTACGCGCGGATGCAAGCCGGGGATTTCGAAGGCGAGCGCGAAGTCTTCGGGACGCAGCGCCGAAGCATCTTCCGCGAATACGCCGGCGCGATCGTGGATGGGCTAAAGAGGCATTTTGCGCGGGAGGCGAAGTAAAAGCGGGTGGCGGATTGCGGTTTTTCGGCGTTCGATTCGCAGGGGAGCTCCCGAAGCGTCACTCCATCCGCTCGCCGATTGGAGCCTGCTCGGGCGTAAGGAATGTTTTCACCAGTTCTCCCTCGCCGCAGACGGTCATTCCCGGAAAGCGCTTGAACCATTGCCCGACGGGGACCTCGGGTTCACGCTCCAACCACGCGAGGAACAATACGAGTTGATCGCCAGTCACAATCCTCGTCTGAATCCGATCAAGGAGATGATTGTAAACAGCGCGTGGCATAGACGCCCAGCGACTTTAGGCATCGGATGTGCCGTAGAATCCCTTTGTCATTTCCTCGCGAACCCTGGCGGCGGTTTCGTCGTCCGGCGCGTTCGCTAGAGCTTCAGCGAGTTTGCCAAGTTCTGCCGGCGAAAGTCTTTTTGCGCTTCGGTAGTCACTGGAGTCGTCGTCGGAGAGCGGCTTGAGCATTCGCCCGGCGTCGTGTGTGGGAATATCGAGCACGCTGTGGCGCTCGGCTGGTTGGGTGACCGGCGTGAATGTCGCCGTGACGACGCCGTTGGAAACGATGTCGAGTCGCTCGCTGCGGGAAATTGCGCGGTCGATGATCTCAGGGTCGCGGTGGATTTCTTCAAGTGTCGCTGTCATGGACGGAATGTGGCGGAGAAATGTCGGGCGGTCAACGGCCGGGATGGTATCCGCTATGCCGACATCGAGGTTGCAACAGTCTGCGCGGCGGAGTATCGCTCAGCCATGACGGCAACGCTTGAACAGATCCACCTCGACCCCGGGATTCTCGACCGCGCCATTGAGCGGAGCGAACCGCTCGACATCGTTTCTGATGGAATGGTGACGGCAACGGTCGTCCCAAAAGTGCCCGCTTCGATCGATCAAGCGCGGCGGGTGATGGTGGCACGGTTTGCTGCAAGGGATTGGAAGTTTTCCGTCGGCACGCCGATGAGCCGTGATGAACGCAATTCCTGCCGATGAGTTCGACATTGCCTTGGTCCCTCAAATAGGCAAACTTCAGCGCATGACACGATTGATGATTTCAGTCCCAGATAGTTTGGAGTCTTCGCTTCATCGCCGCGTTGCTCAGGCAGGGTTTCAGAGCGACGAGGAATACATCGTTTCTCTCGTGCAGGCGGATTGTGAGGCGGCTGATTTGGAAGCAGTGCTCGAATCGCGAGATGCTGGGCCGTTTGCGCCTTTGGAGGCGGATTGGAAACACAAAGTCCGCGCTGCCGCTCAACGTCGTGGGTGAAGTCCGGCTTGAGCGGCATCCCGCAGTGATCGATGAGGATATCCCAGTCATCTACTCGTTCATTGCGAAAGATGATGAAGCGGCCGCTGAACGTGTGCTTGACGCGGTGAGTCATACCATCGCGCAAAGACAGGCAGACCGACGTGGGTGACTACGAAGGGCGCGAAGGACGCGAAGGAGAGGGCTTCATGTCCGTGCCATCTTCGCGTCCTTCGCGTCCTTCGTAGTCATTTTGTTTGTGGAAGATGGTATCATACATTCGCGCTTCTCGTTGCTCAGCCTGACGCAGGAGTGGTGTATCGGACACGCAATACAAAACTGCGCGGAGTAAAAATGATCCCGGTCGAAGGGTATCGCAATTTTGTCGTCTTTTACCGGACGGCGGCAGACTACGTTCGCATTCTCTACGTCGTGCATGGAGCCAGAAATCTCGTTCGATTCTTCGCGGACGCTCCACGAGAGTAGCAACGCTCGGCAAGCGCGCACAGATTGCCCTTCGCGGAAACTCAATAGTCGAAGGTTATCGGCTTGTTCTTGTCGGCGACGATTTTCCGCAGGAGTTCGACGCTAAACGGTGGCGGCAGGTCCACCGACCGAGGCTCGGCGGGAATCTGGTCGAACAAGTTCAAAATATCCGCAGCGCGTCCGCACAGGAGCAGCGAGACTAAGACACCCTTCCCGTTTTTATAAACGACCGCGCATCCTGCGAGTACGGTGTTTGCTGCTTCTGTCTGCGCCATGGCAGCGAGACTCCCCTGAATTGCGTGTCCGATAGGTCCGAGGAAGCTCAACCCGATCGTCTGGTTCATTTTGATCGTCTCCGCAGCGCTCAGGGCGTAAGGCCGCAGGACGTCTTCATCGACGGGGGCAACGGCGAGGATTTCCTCGGCAAGCACGAGTTTCTCTTTGAAAATCACGAGTCCGGTATTTGCGAAGTTGATGGCAAGTCCGCGCGGGGTTGTGGTGAATCCGATTTGTTGGGGTACGGCTGGCCGTTTTCCAGCGGTGGGCACCGACGAGGCGACGATTGCGATTTTCATTTCCGACGATTTGGCCAGCGCGATGTTCAAAGGCGAGCCAATGTTTCGGGTTTCCTCGCAATGCTCCGTCAAACATTCCTCGCCGCCACACTCACTGCCGCAACTGCGCTTGCGCAAAAGGCGGATCCTTTTGCCGAAGGCGTGCGGACTACGGAGCCGCTTGCGCCCGCCGAGCAGCAGACGAAATTCAAACTCCCGCCGGGCTTTGAGATTCAGCTCGTCGCTGCGGAGCCGGATTTGCGCAAGCCGATGAACATGGCTTTCGATGCGACCGGTCGGCTTTGGGTGAGCGAGTCGCGCGAGTATCCTTTTCCTGCGAAGGAAGGCGCGGAGTTGCGCGATAGCATCCGCATTTTCTCGGACTTCGGGCCGGATGGCAAAGCGCGGAAGATGGAGGTTTTTGCGGATAAACTGAACATCCCCATCGGGCTCTATCCGTTTCGCACGGCGGATGGTCATTGGAAGTGCGTCGCGTGGAGCATCCCGAATATCTGGCTCTTTGAGGACACCGACGGCGACGGTAAGGCGGATAAGCGCGAGGTGCTCTTCGGTCCGCTCGGCTGGGAGCGCGATACGCATGGGAATCAGGCGAGTTTCCGACGCGGGGATGACGGTTGGATTTACGCGACGCACGGCTTTAACAACAACTCGGTGATTAAAGCGAAGGACGGCAGCACCATCACGCTCAACAGCGGCAACGTCTATCGCTTTCGCATCGACGGCTCGCGCGTGGAACAGTGGACGCACGGGCAGGTAAATCCTTACGGACTTTGCTGGGACGACCGCGGCAATTTGTTCTCCGCCGACTGCCACAGCTCGCCCATCTACCAGCTTTTGAAGGGCGGGTATTATCCAAGTTTCGGCAAGCCGCACGACGGGCTCGGCTTCGCGCCGCAGACGGTTCAGCATTCGCACGGCAGCACGGCGATTTGCGGGCCGATGCTCATTCGCGACACGTCGTGGCCGGCGGATTTGCAGGGCCACATGCTCGTGGGAAATGTGATGACCTCGCGGCTCAATCACGACCTCATCGAATGGCATGGCTCATCATCGAAGGGAAAAGAGCTGCCCGATTTCCTCACGAGCGAAGACCCGTGGTTCCGCCCCGTGGACCTGCAATGGGGCCCCGACGGCGCGCTCTACATCGCGGATTTCTACAACCGAATCATCGGCCATTACGAAGTCCCGCTCCAACACCCCGGACGCGACCGTGAGCGCGGGAGGATTTGGCGGGTGGTTTATAAAGGCGAGGGCGGCAAAGCTACGGCGCAATCCGGGGGCGATATTTCTGAACCCGGCAGCGCTATTCCTGAATCCGGGGAAGATATTTTTAAATCCGGGAGTGCTATTTCTGAATCCGGCAGCGCTATTTTTAAATCCGGGAGCGCTATTCCTGAATCCGGGAGAGATATTTTTAAATCCGGCAAGGCTAATCCTGAGTCTGGGATGGATAAAGTTAAACAGTTGGACGCTAATCTTAAATCCCGGATGGCGAATATTAAACAGTTGGATGCGAATCCTAAATCCCGGATGGATAATTTTAAACAGTTGAGCGCGAATGTTAAATCCGGCACCCGTGATTTTGAACCAGGAAATGTCAGTTTTGAACCTGAAAACGCTCAATTTGAACCTGAAAGCCCTGTTCTCGCGCTGAAAGCGCAAAATGTAATAGCCCAGGGTGAAGCCTTGGGTAACACCACCGAAGAAGCCCAAGCCCTGAAGGGGCGGGACAATGGTGCGCAGTCCGGTGAAATCCTAATAGCCACAACGCCCGAGCCGGATAACAGCGACGAAGCACAAAATCGTAGCGGGGCCGTCTCGGCCCCTGCCTGCGACCCGCAGGCTCGCAGTGCTACGAGCATCGGGGCCGGGACGGCCCCGCTACTGTGGCCCTCAATGAATGTCGCGCTGGCCACATCGCTGCCAAAGGACGAACAGATCGCCGCTTTGGTAAAAGAACTCGGCTCGCCGAACCCGACGCGGCGGTCGCTGGCGTTGAATGAATTGTGTGATCGGTTTCCGGAAGAAGTGAAAAATACGGCTTTGGATGGCAACGACGAAGACAACATTCCTGAGCGGAACAAGCGTTTCCAGCTCGTCAATCGGAGTTGGGCTTTCATCCGTGTATTTGGCTCGGCAAGGGGGAATATCAGCGCTCTCCGGAAAAAATTCGGCGATGCGTTTGAACGAATCCAATTTGTTAGAATGGATGCGGAGCGGTTGGGTCGATTGCAACACGAGTATGAAAACGCGCTGAATGGGGCGAAGGAACGAGGCGATCAATCGCCGGAAACCCGAAAAATCCTACGCGATCTTTTGATCCGACGGTTCGACTTAGCGTCTCAACTTTACCCAATGCTCAAAGATGACGATGCGATGGTTCGTCGAGTTGTAGCTGAAGTAATTGCGATGGCCCCACTGTCCTCCGGAGTAAACATCTTACTCGAAGCATTGCGGGCAGCGGACAAAGCCGACGACCACCTCATCTACTCCACCCGCGTCGCGCTGCGCGAGCACCTCCGCAATGCGGAAGTCGTGAAGCAACTCAAGCTCGACGGCCTTTCAAAAGAAGACCTGCAGGCAATCCTCGACATCCTCCCCGCCGTCCCCGGCGAGCACGCGGCTTTGCTCCGGCTCGACCTTTTTGAAAAGCTCGACGTGTCTGCGACGGAGCTCGCCAAGCATCTCCCGGGCATCATCAAAAACGCGCCTGCCGACCGACTCAACGGAATCGCAGCCCTCGCGCAAAAGAAACTCCCCGGCGACGCAGCCGCGCTCACAGCGAGCCTCACTGCGCTCGACGAACGGGGCGTGGCACCGGGGAGCGTCGTTTCGGAGTGGGCTGGCCAGCTCGTGCCCGCGCTGCTCTCTCAAAAGGCGGGCGGGTGGGAACATCGGCCCTATACGCCCAATGAGCCCAATAGGGCCTATGAAACCCCCTGGACCCTCCAGGACCGCAAGTCCTCCGATGGCGAGACCGCCCGCCTGATGAGCAGCTTCCCCAAAGGCGAAAAGCTCACCGGCATTCTCCGCTCGGCGGCTTTCGCAGCGCCGGAAAAGCTGCGCTTTTACCTCTGCGGACACGACGGCACGCCGCCGGGTGCGCCGGGCAAAAAGAACTTCGTCCGGCTCGTGGAAGCCGACGGCAAAACACTCCGCGAAGCCGCGCCGCCGCGCAACGACACCGCGCAACGCATCGAGTGGGACCTCGCCGATGTGCGCGGGAAAATGGTGCGCTTTGAAGCGAGCGATGGCGATTCCGGCGAAGCCTACGCGTGGCTGGCGTTTGGACGCTTCAAGCCCGAGCTACCAGAACTCGCGCTCGGCGAAAGCACCCGCCCCGCCCGCGCCGCCGCTGCAGAACTCGCCGGTCGCTTCAAACTCGTGCAACACCGCGACGCGCTGCTCGCGATGTTTGCCGACCGTTCCACCGATGTGGAATCGCGTGCCGCCGCCGCGCGGACGTTGATCGCATTTCGTGATGAATCGAAAGTAGGACAGGTTGGAAACCTGTCTCGCTTTGCCGCCGCGCTCGCCAGCGCCGACGAGCCCGATGCACTGCGCGAAAAACTCGCCGTCGCACTCGGCAGCGTCGCCAGCGAACCCATCGTGAACGCCATGCCGACCGCTTCCGCAAAGCTCCAGCAAGCATTCGCCACAGCGCTCTCCGCGAATCACAAGGGCACCATCGCCCTCATCACCGCTGTCGAAGCCGGCAAAGCATCACCGCTCGTCCTGCGCGACAAAGCCACGGCAGATCGACTCAAAGCCAACGCCAAAGGCGACGAGCTAAAACGCCTCGAAGTCCTGCTCGCAAAACTCCCCGCCGCAAACGTGGAAGCCGACAAACTCATCGCCGAGCGACGCGCGAATTACAAAGGCGGCGACATCGCAAAAGGCGCGACCGTTTTCCAGACACACTGCGCCGTCTGCCATCAAATCGGGCAACAAGGCGCGCTCGTGGGCCCGCAACTCGACGGCATCGGCGGACGCGGCCTCGACCGGATCATCGAAGACATCCTCGACCCAAATCGCAATGTGGACCGGGCATTCCGCCTGAGTATCGTCACGCTCAAAGACGGCGGCGTGGCCTCGGGATTATTGCGCCGCGAAGAGGGCGGACAAATGATTCTCGCGGACATCGTGGGCAAGGAAAACAGCGTGCCGCTTTCCAATGTCGCAAAGCGCGAAGAAAACGATACATCGCTCATGCCTGCGGCGTTCGACCGCATCATCACCAAGGCGGAATTCAACGACCTGCTCGCCTACCTCCTCTCACAGCGCCCGACGAAGTGATAAGAGAACGCCGCCATTGCGATCCGGCGTCATGGAGCGGCGCGCATCCTGCCGCCGTCTTCACAGCGCGAAGCGCCCAATCTTCCTCGGCGCGGCGCACAGGGGAAGTATGCGCTTCGCGATCGAAGGCGGCGGCTGGAAGCACGCCGCTCCATGACGGTTCTTCGCAAATTCGAGCCGGGATATGAGAGCGGTCATCCAACGCGTGAAAAGCGCATCCGTTACTGTGGGCAATGAAGTCGTCGGTAAAATCGACGCCGGGCTGCTCATTTTGCTCGGAGTGCAGGAAGACGACGGAGCCGACGACATCGCGTGGCTGGCGCAGAAAATCGTGGGCTTGCGCATCTTCGCCGATGAATCAGGCGGCTGGAATCGCAGCGTCGCGGACATCGGCGGGGGCGTGCTCGTCGTGAGTCAGTTCACGCTATTTGCGAGCACGAAAAAGGGAACGAAACCAAGCTGGCACCGCGCAGCAAAACCGGAAGTCGCATCGCCATTGTGCGATCAATTCGTCGCAGCACTGGGCAAGCATCTTCCGGGAAAAGTGCAGACAGGATTGTTTGGCGCAATGATGGATGTGGCGCTCGTGAACGACGGGCCGGTGACGCTCATCATCGATACGAAAGCGCGCGAATGACAGCCCGCGAGGTTTGGAACCGCTAATCTGCGCTAATCACCGCTAATTTTTTCTGCATCAGTGAAGATGAGCGTAGATCAGTGGTTCAAAATGATTTCGATCGCATCTTCTTCACGTCGGAGCGCTTCTTTTTTGACGCGAGCATCCGCTGTTTCACCTTCCACGGACGCTTGGCGGTTTGCCGACGCACTTTCTCCTTCGCATTCTTTGCCGCCTTCTTTTCGTCTTCGCGGGCGGTTTCGATGGCGTCGAAGATTCTCTCCCAGGCGAGTTGACGGTTTTGGCCCTGCGAGCGCGTGTCCTGCGCGGTCACGCCGGTGCCTGTGGGCGAATGGCTGACGGTTACGGCTGTGGAAACCTTGTTCACGTTTTGACCGCCGGGGCCGCTGCTGCGGTGGAAGTTCTCTTCGAATTCCTCCAGCCGCAAGCCGAGCGCCTGTGCGCGGGCGATTCGGAAAGCCTGAAAGTCTGATGCGGTCTGCATCGCCACGAGATACCAGACCGAAGCTGCCGCGACAAGGCGCTGGCTGCGAATGCGGTGATTCTGCGAATAAATGTTTCGCTGATAGACAAATCGGACGTTTTACACCGCTATACGCGGGCAAATTTCATGTCGAACAACACTCAGGAAATCACCAACCGGGTTAAAGAGCACACGCCGTGGGTCGAAGGGCTCCAGCGCGAAGTCGCCCGCGTCGTCGTCGGTCAGCGCTATCTCATCGATGGGCTGCTCATCGGGTTACTCACCAACGGCCACGTCCTCCTCGAAGGCGTGCCGGGACTCGCCAAGACGCTCACCGTCAAGACGCTCAGCGCCGCGATTCGCACGGGCTTCAGCCGCATCCAGTTTACTCCGGACCTATTGCCGGCGGACCTCATCGGCACGCTCATCTACAATCCTCGCGAGGGAGTCTTCACCACGAAGAAGGGACCGATTTTTTCCAATCTCATCCTCGCCGATGAAATCAACCGTGCACCGGCGAAAGTGCAGTCGGCATTGCTCGAAGCGATGCAGGAGCGGCAGGTGACGCTCGGCGACACAACGCATAAATTGCCCGACCCGTTCCTCGTGCTCGCCACGCAAAACCCGCTGGAGCAGGAAGGAACCTACCAGCTCCCGGAAGCGCAGCTCGACCGGTTTTTACTCAAGCTGAAAATCGGCTACCCGAGCAAGGTGGAAGAGCGCCAAATCCTCGACCTGATGGGAACGAGCACGCCGAAACTCGATGTGTCGCCCGTCGTCGAGCCGGAGCAGATTCTCCGTGCCCGCGAACTCGTGAACGGCATTTACATCGACGACAGGGTAAAAGACTACATCGTCGATATCGTCTTTGCGACGCGCGAGCCATCGAGCTACAAACTGCAAATGAGCGGCCTGATTCGCTACGGTGCCAGCCCCCGCGCAACCATCGCGCTCACGCTGGCATCGCGGGCAAAGGCTTTCCTGAGCGGACGCGGCTACGTGACCCCGCAAGACGTGAAAAGCATCGGCCTCGATGTGCTCCGTCATCGCGTCGCGGTGACCTACGAAGCCGAAGCCGAAGACCTCACGAGCGAAAAGATCGTGGAGAAGATCTTCGCGACGCTTCCTGTTCCCTAGGGCTGATGGAATCCGCCCGCGAGATCCTCAAAAAAATCCGCCAGCTCGAGCTGAAAACTCGCGGCATGATCGATACTGCCTTTTCGGGTCAGTATCGTTCTGTCTTCAAAGGGCGAGGGATGAATTTCGAGGAGGTGCGGGAGTATCAGCCGGGGGATGAGGTGCGGGCGATTGATTGGAATGTGACCGCGCGGACGGGTGATGCGTATATTAAGAAGTTCACGGAAGAGCGGGAACTGACGGTGATGCTGGTGGTGGATGTTTCGGCGTCGGGGGAATTTGGGAGCGTGAATCTCAGCAAGCGCGAGCTGGCCGCGGAAGTGGCTTGTTTGTTTGCGTTCAGCGCGATTCGGAACAACGACAAAGTGGGCTGCATTCTGTTTTCCGATCATGTGGAGTTGTTCATTCCGCCGGCGAAAGGGCGCGGTCATGCGTTGCGGATTATTCGGGAGATTTTGTTTTTTGAGCCGCAGGGAAAGGGGACGAATGTCGCGTGTGCGCTGGAGGCGATGAACCGTGTGCTTTCGCGTCGTGCGGTTGTGTTTTTGGTCAGCGATTTTCAAACCGGGGACTTTTCGAAGCCGCTCAATGTGGCGTCCCGGCGGCACGATGTCGTGGCGATTCCCGTCGTCGATCCGGGTGAGCTGGAGATGCCCGATATTGGAAGGGTTGTGCTGGAAGACGCGGAGACAGGCGAGAGGATGGTGATCAACACGAGCGATCGGAAAACGCGACTGCGATTCGCCGAGAACATTGGCGGGCCGCTGGATGACTGGCCGACGTATTTCCGGCGGTATGGTGTGGAATCAATCACGTTACGGACGGATCAGGATTACGTCCCGGCACTTCGGCGATTCTTTCAGCAGCGGACAAGCAGACTCATGCACGGATGAAACGGCTCACGTCTTTGATTTCAGCACTTTTTTCCGGGGGGGCGTTTGCCGCGATTTCGGCGGACCCGAATGCGGTGAAAGCACCCGAAGCGCCGGACCCGCTCGCCGAGTTGCGGGACAACTCCCGGCTGGTCGAGGTGCCGTGGCCGGAGTGGGTCTGGTGGGCGATTGGTGCGGGGGCGTTGCTACTCACGGCGTTGATTGTTTGGGCGATGGTTCGCTTTATCAAAAGTCAGCCCAAGAAGCTGCCGCCGACTCCTCGCGAGATCGCGATGCGGGCGCTGAATACGCTCCGAGGGAAAATGCTGGAGGCGGAACCGTATGGATTCAGCGTGGAGGTGTCGGATGTCCTGAGGACGTTCATCAATGGGCACTTCCTGTTGTTTGCGACGCAGCAGACTTCGCCGGAGTTTTTGGCGACCATTTCGTCGTCGCCGCGTTTTTCCGCCGAGGATCGTGCGTTGCTGGCGAAGTTTTTGGAACGGTGCGATTTGCTGAAATTCGCACGGGTTGAGGCGGGGTCGGATGAGAACATGGAGCTGATTCGCGAGGCGTCGGCGTTTGTGGAGGGCTCGGGGAAATGAGGTTTGGCGATTTGATTAATTTTGCTGCGCCGTGGTGGTTGCTCGGGGTGCCGTTGCTTTTTGTGTTGTCGTGGTTGCTGGGCGGTCGCGGGCCTGCGGCGGCGATACGATTTTCCTCGCTCTCGGCGATGCGCGGCGTGGGTAAAGTGAAGCCTGCGGGCTGGCGTGGATTTGGGAGCGGGCTGTTGATGACGGCGCTGGCGATGTGCTTCGTGGCGCTTGCCCGGCCGCAGCTTGGGAGCTCGAATGAGACGATCGAATCTTCGGGCGTGGACATCGTTCTGGCGTTGGACGTCTCGGGCTCAATGCTCGCGGAAGACTTCACGCTGGGCGGGCAGCGTGCGAACCGGCTGGATGCGGTGAAGGACGTGACGCGGCGGTTCATCGGAGGGCGTCCGAATGATCGAATCGGCATCGTGGCATTTGCGGGACGTCCTTATTTGGTGAGTCCTCTGACGCTCGATCACGCGTGGCTGGAGAAGAATCTGGATCGGCTGAAAATCGGACTGGTGGAAGACGGAACTTCGGTTGGTGCGGCGCTGTCGAGCGCGGCAAACCGGCTGAAGGACAAGCCTTCGAAGAGCAAGATTCTTGTATTGCTGACGGATGGTGATGAGACCGTAAAGACCGTGCCGCCGAATACTGCGGCGGAGGCGGCGAAAGCGGTGGGAATCAAGATTTACACCATCGCTGCGGGAACTACGGGGACGGCTCCGTATCCTGTGCAGGATATGTTTGGGCGGAAGGTGTACCGGCAGGTCCAGGTGTCGGTCGATGAAGGCGCGCTGCGAAAGATTGCGGAGATTGGCGGAGGTCAGTTCTTTCGCGCGACCGATACTGCGTCGCTGAACGAAATTTTCTCGCAGATCGACAAACTGGAAAAGACCGAGGTGAAGCTGAACAAAAAGGTCGATTGGCGTGATTTCTACCAATCTTTCTTGGGAGCCGGAGTCGGGCTGACGCTGCTTTACTGGCTGTTGAGTCAGACTATTTGGAGGACGATTCCATGATCACGTTTGCGGCTCCAATCTGGCTGTGGGCGCTGGCGGTTTTCCCCTTCCTCGTCGCCTTGTATTTGCACGGCGAGCGTAGTCGCCGACTCGCGTTGAACCGCCTCATTGCAGCTCGGCTCCAATTGCGGCTCGCGGGGAGCGTGAGTGTCGGAAGGCGGCGCGTCATTTTCGCGCTGATGATGCTCGGATTGGTGCTGGCGGTTTTGTCGATGGCGCGCCCTCAGTGGGGATTCTCATGGGAGGAGCGCAAAGAGATGGGGCGCGATGTTTTGATCGCTGTGGATACTTCGCGCTCGATGCTGGCGGCGGACCTTCAGCCGAGCCGGCTGAAGCGCGCCAAGCTTGCTGCGGAGGACTTGCTCACCCATTTGAAAGGCGACCGGGTCGGCGTGATTGCGTTTGCCGGCTCGTCGTTTTTGCAGGCTCCGCTGACGGCGGATTTTGCGGCGACGATTGATACGCTGGCGGAGCTGGATACGGACATCATCCCGCGCGGTGGGACGAATCTCACGGAGGCGATTACGGCGGCGGACGATGCCTTTGGCAAAGGCGAGAGCCAGCATCGGGCGCTCATCATTTTCACCGACGGCGAAGAGCTGGAGGAAGACGCGGTGAAGGCGGCGCGTGAGCACAAGGGCAAGTTCCGCATCTTCACCGTGGGCCTCGGCTCTGCGGAGGGCGCACTCATCCCGATGCAGAAGGTGGGCGGCGGA
>JAYUSJ010000059.1:0-24472 GCA_043755735.1 Verrucomicrobiaceae bacterium
TTCAGCCCCCGCGCCAGCGTTAATTGTTCCCCACTGAATCCGGCTCCAGTTCATCAACGCCGTTCTCTGTTGCCCACACAGAACAGCGGGGAGCCCAAAGCAGTCGCCGGCAGCAAAGACGCACCGGCGAAGGCGCGCACCAAGCCAAAGCCCGTGACCTATTCCCCCGCCGCCGTCGCGCTCCAAACCGCTGCCCGAAGCGGAACACCGTTCTGCGCGGTGTGCGCAAAATAGGGTCCTCGATCAAGGTTATCCATGGAAGCCCGCGAAATCCTCAAAGCAGCGCTCTTCACCGACGACGCAGAAAGTTCATTCGCGATAATCGACGGCGCCGCGTGTGATGAGTTGCTGGAACAACTGGACCAGCACGAGCCGGATTACTGCTGCCTATATCCCGGCGAATTGGAGCCCGATATGGAATCGGTCGCGCCGTACTTGGTGGCGCTACAACCCAATCATCCATTTACGGAATGGCTGATCTCAAGCCTGCCCGGAAAACCATGGGGCATCCTCGTCCGCTCGACCTCCGCGCTTCGCCAACTGCGCAAACACTTCCGCGCTTTCCTCAACGTAAAGAACGAAGCCGGCGAGAACCTATACTTCCGATACTACGACCCTCGCGTCATCCGCATCTTTCTACCCACATGCGACACCGAACAATTCGAGACGTTTTTCGAACCCGTCTCCGAATACATCGCAGAAGCGGAAGGCGGCGCTTTCATGGCCTATCGCTATCGGGAAGGAAAACTTCAAGGTCACATCCTCGCAGAGTCCCCGACGGCATACCGTGAAATCAACTAACGCCATCCATGTTTCTCATCCGCACCAATCAGGAAGCCCGCCTCAAAGAAGGAGCCCGCTCCGCTTTTGTCTCCCGCGTGGAGAAACACGTAGTCGCCGCCCACCCAAAAGAAACCGGCGCACTCGACCCCGCCCATCTCCGGCAATTTGTAGAACGGAATTGGGAAATCGCCCGCACCTTCGGCCTCATCAGCGAGCGCGCTCTCTGCCAATACCTCGATGCCGTCTGCAAACTCGGTGAAGATTTCCCGTCAAAGTTCGAATGGGCAACATCAGTCTTGAAAAGTGCCGAGTACGAAGACAAAAAGCTCGCGCAGTTAAGAAGACAAGTCGAAGCCTGCTCAGTTCCCACCGCCGCCTGATGCCAAACTCTTTCCACATTCCAAAAGCGCAGTCACGCCGAGCCACACGCCGCAATGAATGATTCACCCGTCGAAAAGCTAAAAGAGACGCTCTTCCCCGAAGATGGTGAACCCACTTACGCAGTACTCGACGGTGCTTCGTGCGAAGAACTCATCGACCACCTCATCGAGTTCGAGCCCGAACACTGCTGCCTCTACGCCGGAGAACTCGAGCCCGACATGGAAGAAGTCGCCCCCTACCTCGTCCTGCTGGAACGCGACCACCCATTCACCGAATGGCTGCTCGCCAACATCCTCGGCAAACCTTGGGGCATCTTTGCCCACAGGCCCCGCCGACTTCCGCGCCATGCGCAAACACTTCCGCACCTTCCTGATGGTCAAAGGCTCCGACGGCGAAAGCCTCTGCTTCCGCTACTACGATCCCCGCGTGCTCAGCATCTACCTCCCCACCACCAACGAAGAAGAGCGCAATACCGTCTTCGGTCCCATCAAAGAATACTACTGCGAAACAGAAAAGGACGGCTCATTGTGAATGCGCTGGTGCTCCAGTCGGTCCTAAGACTGGCTCCGGGACTTACGCAGCTTTTGACGGATCTGCGCTACGAAGTGAAGACAGAGGTGCTGCCGGAGTTTCGGAATGTTCCGCTAGTAGTCGTGTCATCATGCCTCCAGACGTTCCGCCCGCCCGATGAAATGATTTCGATGGCGATGGCGTTTTCCGGAGTGGCGGCATTTGTCGAATTGCTGGATATCGAGGCGTCGAAAAATTCGCGCGATTTGCTGAAGGAAAAAATCGCCGACCTGCTCGGCTGATTAGCATAAACAAAAGGATTGCGATTCATCGAAAAGGCTTCACGATGCAGGGACTGAGGCGGTTTTCCCGGTGCCTCGCCACCGGATAGCCTAGCCACAGAACATCCACATACTATGGCGGACTACAAACAAGGCACGCGACAGATGACGGTATCCACGCCCCTCGGGCCGGATAAGCTGTTGCTGATTGGATTCGAGGGCAACGAACAGATCAGCGGCATCTTCAATTTTCGTCTGGAGCTGGTCGCAAAAAACACCACGAAAATCGAGTTCGACAAGTTACTCGGCAAGGAACTCGCCGTCACCATGCTCATCGACAACGAGAGCCCCGGTGGCGAACCAAAAGAGCGCTATTTCAGAGGCATCTGCCGCCGCTTTGCACAAGGACAGCGCGACGAGGAATTCACCTCCTACCGCGCAGAAATTGTCCCGATGTTCTGGCTGACCACGCGCACCGCGCAGAGTCGTATTTTCCAGCAGAAAAGTGTACCCGACATTTTGAAGGCGGTCCTCGCAGGAATGAAGGTCACCTACGAACTGGATGGCACTTTTGAGAAGCGCGAATATTGCGTTCAGTATCGCGAGACCGACTTTAATTTCGTGAGCCGCCTCATGGAAGAGGAAGGCATCTTCTATTTCTTCAAGCACAACAAAGACGGCCACGAAATGGTCATCGCCAATTCCGCCCGCGTGCATGCGAATGTGCCGGGTGTGAGCAAGGTGCAGTGGGACGTCGTGGACGGCGCGCAACGTGAGTCCAAGCATATCCACGATTGGGTGAAGCTGCAGGATGTGCGCTCCGGGAAGTTTACGATGTGGGACCAGTCCTTTCAGCGCCCGAACGATAATTTCGAAGCGAAGAAAAACACGCTCGGCAGCGTAGCCGTGGGCACCGTGACTCACAAACTCGAGGTTGCAGGAAACGAGAAGTTTGAAATTTACGACTTCCCCGGCGAAGTCGCACAACGGTTTGACGGCATCGACAAAGGCGGTGGCGAACAACCATCGGAACTCGGGAAAATCTCGACCGATGCAACCCGCACCGTCGGTCTCCGAATGCAGGCGGAAACGCTCGCAGGACTCGTGATTGAGGCGAGCTCGAACTGCAACCAATTTGTCTCCGGCCACAAGTTCACACTCGACAAGCATTTCGACGCCAACGGGCGCTACGTTATCACCGCAATACACCACATGGCGCACGGCGGAAACACATACAGAAGTGGTCGCGAAGAGCCCTTCGAATATTCGAACAGCTTCACGTGCATCCCCGACGCCCTCCCATTTCGCCCGCAACGCACCACGGCAAAGCCGAGCATCATGGGCGTGCAAACAGCCATCGTCGTGGGCCCGCCCGGCGAAGAAATTTTCACGGACAAATATGGTCGCGTAAAAGTGCAGTTCCCGTGGGACCGCGAGAGTGCTGCGGACGCTAACAGCTCTTGCTGGCTTCGTGTAGGCACCCCTTGGGCGGGCAAGGGATGGGGCTCCATCCACATTCCACGCGTCGGCCACGAAGTGATCGTGCAATTCATCGAAGGCGACCCCGATGCTCCGATCATCATCGGCAGTGTTTACAATGCAGCCGCAACGCCGCCTTACAAACTGCCCGACGAGAAGACGAAGAGCACTTTAAAGTCGAATAGCTCGAAAGGGGGCAAAGGATTCAACGAGCTTCGGTTTGAAGACAAAGCGAAGGCGGAACAGATTTTCATCCATGCTCAGCGCAACCTTGATGTACGAGTACGCAATAGCATGAAGGAAACGAACTACGGGAACCGCCACGAGCGAATCGGCTGGAAAACCGACGATGGTGCCGGAGGGTCGCACTTCGTCACCGTCCACCAAGACGAAAACACCCATGTCGAAAAAATCCACTACGAAAAAGTCGATGACGCGAGCCACCTGACTGTGCTCGGCGAGACAACCGAGAGATTCGACAAGAGCCTCAAGACAGCTATTAAAGACAGTCATGTTCTTAATGCCAAAGAAAGCATCATCGAGACCAAAGACCAGATATCGTTGAAAACCGGAAAACTCGTCGCGCAAGGGGCGAATAGCGTCGGAATTCTCGGGCAACAGATTGTGCTCGAAGGGACCACGATTTGCCTCAAGTCGGGTGGCAACTTTATTACGATAAATTCTGGCGGGATTCAGATTCAGGGCACAACGGTCATGATCAATTCTGGGGGCTGCGCGATGCCTGCGGAGAAGCCTGCAGCACTTCCGGATATTTCAGTCGAAGAGCCGTTTGACGCGAAGGCCGCTGACGATGGAAAGACCGGCGGGCTGCTGAATACAAAAGGCCACACCCATACCCAACAAACGCGCGGCGGCGGTCCGGTCACCCTCCAAAAAGCCCCACCTTATACACCGCCGCCTGCGAGTAGCGGGCCCCTAGCCGGAGGTGTTGGTTGTGTAGAGCCACCGCCGTCGCCGATAGTCGTTTGCGGCGGTCCGTACGAGATGAAGGACCAAGAGGGGCGGAAAGCGAATGCCGGCTTGACGATTGAAGTCGTCGCAAAGTCAGCATTTGGGAGCGATACGATCACGGTGTCTTCCAAAAAGGGATGTAGTTGCGCGGGCGCTAAAGTGAAAATTGGCGCGACCTCAGGAGCTTTGAATGCTCCTATCAAAGTCGATGGTTGGGTTGTCGGCCTCAATCCTTTCGAACTCATTTGTCTTCTCGGAGGGGTCACTCCAAAGAGCCATCCGCTCCAACTGACTTGCGGTAAAGACGAGTCTTCGATCGCCAGTGGCGAAGTCATTGTTTACCCAAGCGACAAAGTAGAAATCAAAGCGGACCTAAACGAACTGCTACGAAAATTCCCAGCGGTCGAAAAAGCATTTGATCTCATCACGACTGTGATGTGCAAACTCACTGGCAAGAATGTGGACATGACCAAGGGGATCAGCTTCAAGGCTGGCATGGGGCAGGTCTCGATCCCCCTTCCGGCGCTCGCTTTTGGCTACGAAGCGCAGTGGAAAGAATACGGGACTGCGAATGCTCCATCGACAGACCCAAATGAAATCTGGCGCGTGTATTACGCGTGGAAAGCGACGCTCTCCGTCACTATCGGCGTCGAGTTTAAGTTCGATATTATCTCTGTTGGCGGGGCTTTAAGCGGTGTTGGAGCGGGCGCCGTCGCTTTTTACAACGCACTGAAGGATTACATAGAGTTCGAACCGCCGATCTACCTCAGCCTGAAGGCGGAGATTTCTGGCGGCGGTAGCATCGGCTACGAAGAAAAAGTAATCGGGGCTATCGAAATCAAAGGAACAGGCACTATTGCTGTTGGGGCAAGCATCACGACCGAGTTCGTCTCGGTTTCTTGCGAAGCTTCGACGGCGGTCTCTTCGTCGATTATTGCAGAGGCATCCAGAACCGGCGTAGCCTTCCGATACGAGCTCTTCAAATGGGGAGGCGTGGTCGGGAAGGCAAGCGCCAAGCTAACCTTGGGCGACTTTATCTCGGTAGGGTTCGACGAGTCGGTGCAGCTCGTGGCGGAAGCAGGGCCACTTTCGAGCGGGCCTATCCCTTAGCCAGTCCAAAATCGCACAGACACGACACTCAGCATCATATTATGCCAATATACAGTTGCCAAATCACTGCCAACGCAGCGGCCCTCGACGTTTACCTCAATGGATACCACCTTTACTCATCGCTCGGCGCAAACCACAGCTACTCCACCAACCTGCGGGCGTGGATGGAAGAGGTAAACCTTTTCCGCTTCAAGCTGTCGCCCTCCACTCGCGCCACCGAGGGCGAGCCGATCCAATTTGCGCTGGAAGCCAACGCAGTGGAAGGCACTTCCACCCAGAATCTTGCTTCGATGAGCTTCCCGCTGGGCGTAGCCGCTCCGGATATCGCCAGTGTTCCTTTCGATAGCCTTGGGAAAGCGCTGAAGGACCGCCACTCGCTTGCCTTTGCCTGCCCAGACATTCGTGCGATTGTGGAGAAGCCTTGGAACGCAACCGACAAATTGCTCATCAATGCACGCGAGATATACGAACTCTACGGCGAGATTCAGAGTGCCTTTGTGGATGGAAATCTCTCCAGCCTCATGGCTTTGTCTCAAGCTCGAATCACATTTGGTGCGAAGCTTAACGACCAGCGCAGGTCCGAATTTGAAAGCCGCGTCCAGAGAAACCTAGAATCCACCATCGCCCGCCGCCCTCGCTGGAAGACCACTGCCGACCCCGCAAGAGAACTCACAGTCCACGAGTTCTTCCCTGGGAAAGTCATGCGCGTCCTTGATTTGCACGGAAACCCACCCCTGCGCACCGTGGCAGACGCAAACGGCGTCCAGACCGGCTACGACATCATTCTCGGGATGACCAAAGAGGGGCTCTCTTGGGTTATGTAGGGAAAATGCGGGCATCTCGGACCTTTCCCGACGAGATTCCGTCGTTTTGCATGGGAGTTCCACTATTTCCCGAGGGCGTTCCGGAGGTCACACGATGAGCGGGCTCATTGCCGCATGGCACGGGGTCATTTCGCAGCCACGTCGCATGGTTTACGCGAGTCACAGTCATTACTATTTGGGATGTAGCTGACGTCATCTCTGCCGGGCCAGTGGATGCGGTGTTGTTGGTAGAGGTCGCGGCATTCATTGAGGTTGTTGTGGAAGGAGGCGAGGACTACTGCTTCCGGGGGCAGTGTCGCTAAAATCCTCCTCGCATCGCCGCATCTCATTTGCCACAAAAGCCCCCACGCATCTCGCATCCATGACCACACCCGATGATTCCGCCCGCCGTCCGCTCAAGTCCCGATCGACTGCTTGGGCTCGCAAGCTCTCCGGGGCGCTTGTTGCGCGGCGGGTTTCGCCGAATCATGTGTCGCTCGCGGGCATCGGCTTTGCGTGCGTCGGCGCGGCGGCGATGTTCATGGTACCGCACGGACTGCCGGTGATGATCGGACTTTTCCTGGGCGCGGCGGGCGTGCAGCTTCGGTTGCTCTGCAACATGATGGACGGCCTTGTTGCCGTGGAGGGCGGGCTGAAATCCAAGGCGGGCGATCTCTTTAATGAAGCGCCCGATCGCATCGAAGACGTCGTCCTCCTCGTCGCGGCGGGGTTTGCCTGCGGGCATCCGCAACTCGGCTGGGGCTGCGCAACGCTCGCAGTGGGCACGGCGTACTTTCGCGCGTTTGGCGCGTCGCTCGGCTTTGGGCAGGATTTCTGCGGCCCTTGCGCAAAGCCACATCGCATGGCCATTCTCACCGGAGGATTGCTGGCTTCGATGCTCAAAACGACCGTTCCCTTTCTCCTCATCGCGCTCTGGCTCATCGCGGTGCTGAGCGCCGTCACGATTGCACGCCGCGTGTATCGCATCTACACAAAGCTCCCGTGAGCAATTAACCCGCCCCACTTTTCAAAATGAACACCGTCATCAAAAGCCAGACCTTCACCGCTGCCGATGGCGCGGCCATTCGCTACAAATCGTGGATTCCCGAGGGCGGGGCAAAACGCGCGCTCGTGCTGCTCCACCGCGGGCATGAACATGCGGACCGCTGGGATTCTGTCGTGCCGGGGCTCGCGATGCCGGAGACGGCGATTTTTGCGTGGGATGCGCGTGGGCACGGTGAGTCCGAGGGCAAGCGCGGCCATGCGTCGTGCTTCATGCAGTATGTGCGCGACCTCGCGGAGTTTTTCGGGCACATCGCGAAAGAGCACGGCTTTACCGAAGAGCGAATCGTGCTTGTGGCACACAGCGTCGGCGCGGTGATCGCGGCGACGTGGGTGCATGATTACGCGCCGCAGCTCGCGGGGCTGGTGCTCGCGACTCCGGCGTTCGATGTGAATCTCATCGTGCCGGGCGCGCTGACCTCCATCCGGCTCATGCTGAAGGTCAAACCGGACACCATCATCAAGAGCTACGTGCAAGGCGAATGGCTCACGCGCGATGCGGCGGCTGCGACGGAATACGACGCGGATATGAAGATCTCGAAGGACATCTCGGCGCGGATTCTCGTGGACCTCTTCGACACTTCGCAGCGCGTCATCGCCGATGCAATGGTCATGGATCGTCCGCTGCTCTTTTTCTCCGCGACTGCCGACCGTGTCGTGACTCGCGATTCGCTGAACCGCTTTTTCACGAACTATGGCGCGTCGGAAAAAGAGCACATCACCTTGCAGGAAGCGCGTCATGCGATCTTCCACGACTTCTGCCGCGATGAAGTCACCACAGCTATTCGCGAATTTGCAGAGATCCGCTTCAACACCCCGCCGCGCCCAATGCTACGGCAGGACCTGTCGCACCCGGCGACACACGCGGAGTATCAATCGCTGCTCGGTCCGCTGCCGACGCTCTCGCTAAAAGGCGCGGGCTTTGCCGTGCAGAAACTGGCCATGAGGACGCTCGGCCGCCTCAGTCATGCCATCAGCGTTGGCTTGAAGACCGGATTCGACTCCGGCGAATCGCTCGACTGCATCTACGAAAACGAGGCGCGCGGGGAGCTCGGCATCGGGAGACTCATCGACCGCGGGTACCTCGACGCCATCGGCTGGCGCGGCATCCGGCAGCGGCGTGAGTGCATGAACGAAGCCCTCCGTGAATGCATGCGGGCAGTCCGGCGCGACGGACTGTCAGTGCGAATCATGGACATCGCAGGCGGCGCAGGGCGCTACTTGCTCGATCTACTCGACGACAAAACAGAAGGCGAGGGACTCACCGTTCTTTGCCGCGACTGGAGTGAAACCGCGCTCGCCACCGGGCGGGCCAATGCCGCCAAGCGCGGGCTCGCCGACCGCATCACCCACGAACGCGGCGATGCATTCGATGAAGCAACGCTTGCCGCGGTGAGCCCGCAGCCATCGGTCGTCGTCGTCTCCGGGCTCTACGAACTTTTCCCCGATAATGCGCCCCTGCGCCGCTCGCTGCGCGGCATCTACGCAGCTCTGCCGCCCGGCGGCTTGCTCATCTACACCGGCCAGCCGTGGCATCCGCAGGTGGAAATGATCGCCCGAACACTCCCAAATCGCGACGGCAAACCTTGGATCATGCGCCGTCGTCCGCAGGGCGAAATGGACGCGCTCGTCCGCGAACCGGGCTTTGCGAAAAGGCGGCAGTGGACCGACGATTTCGGCATCTTCACCGTCTCCATCGCACAGAAATGAGCGGGCGCGAGCCGGGACTTTTTTGGCGCGCACTCGGCTGCCTCGCGATTGCTGGAATTCTTTTCCTCGTCGTGTACGGGGCGTGCAATCGCTTCACAGCGACACGCCCGGATGTAGGGACTTGCTTCTTTGAGTGGGAACGGAGCCTGCCGTTCGTGCCCTGGCTCATCATTCCATACTGGTCGCTCGACTTGTTTTTCTGCGGAGCATTTTTCCTCTGCAAGAATCGGGCAGAGCTGCGCCTTCTCACACTGCGACTCGTCATCGTCATACTCGCGAGTGCTGTTTTCTTTCTGCTGTTTCCGATGCGCTTTGGCTGGGATCGGCCGGAGCCGCAAGGATGGACGGCACCGCTCTTTCGCGCGCTCTACGCGAACGACATGCCTTACAATCTCGCGCCGTCCCTGCACATCAGCCTCCGGTCGCTCGTGTGGGTGGCTTACGGCGCGAAACTGCAAGGCCGGCTGCGCTCCGCGGTGAAAGTATGGTTCATCCTCATCGGAGTCTCCACACTCCTGCTTTGGCAACATCATCTTCTTGATGTCGCCACCGGCTTTTTGATGGCGTGGTCCGTTAAAGCGCTGATTCCGGCGACCGCACGCCGTGAGGTTCCGGCCACTCGATTCCACCGGAATATCGCGGCGGTCGTCGGAACACTCGCCACGCTGTTCGCTTTACTCGCAACCAAAGGCGGCGGGTGGCTGTTTTTCGGATGGCTTGCGGTCGCATTTGGAATCGTCGCGCTCGCCTACGCGCGGCGGGATGCTCGATTTTTTGGGCGGGAAAATGGGACACTCACTCCGGCTGCGGAGTGGTGCCTTCTGCCGTGGATGCTGCTCGGGCGGGCGTTCCAGCATCGCTACTTGAAAGGCCCGCCATCGCGCCAGATCGCGCCCGGCATCCTGCTCGGCCGCCGCCACACTGCGGCGGAGGCTACCGCACTCGTCGCCGATGGACCGCTCGCGGTGCTCGATTTGCGGGCGGAGGGAAACGCGCCTCCGGCATTCCGCGAGCGCGCCGTGTTTTGCAATATTCCGCTTCTGGACATGGTTCCACCCACCGCTGCTTCAGTTCGCGAGGCGCTGGAATTCATCCGCACCCACCAGCCGGAACGCACGGTGCTCGTCCATTGCCAGCTCGGGCTGTTCCGCTCCGCCACAGTGATGGCCGCGTGGCTTGTTGAGTCGGGCGTCGCGCCGGACTACGCAAGCGCGGTCGAACACATTCGCAGCATCGACCCGCGGGTCCGCCCCGCACCGGAGCCTTTGTGACTACTTCCGTGTCGCGAGATACTCGACGATGTCGCGGAGTTCCGAACGGCTCAGGATATCGCGGATGGTCTCGGGCATCGGCGACGGAGCGCTGATTCGGTTTTTGATGTTCGCTGCCGCGACTTTCACCACCTGCGGCTTGCCGGCGGCATCGACGGTTTCGACGCTCAACTCATTCGTCGATTCCTCCATCAAGCGGCCCGCAACCGTCATCCCGTCCTTCATTTCCAAAACGACGATCTGGAATCCTTTCGCGACCTGTGCGTTTGGATAGA
This sequence comes from Verrucomicrobiaceae bacterium, assembly GCA_043755735.1. Lineage (GTDB taxonomy): Bacteria > Verrucomicrobiota > Verrucomicrobiia > Chthoniobacterales > Chthoniobacteraceae > SXWH01. Next base: position 10,638 of record JAYUSJ010000059.1, read on the forward strand.
TGATCGATTCCAAAATTGCCGTACGGTCCATCGATGCGCCGATCTTGGTGAGCTCGGGGCCGACGAGACTGTCACCGCCCTCGGCTTTGTGGCACTTGAAACACTGCGCCGTCGTATGCTCGCGGAAGATCTTTTTTCCGCGCTCCACATCGCCGCCGCTGAGCGAGAGCTTGTAATTTGCGAGCGGGTCTTTCGCGGGCAGGGAGGTTTTCCACTGCTGCACTTTGCCGGCGAGCCCGGCCTTTTTCTTCCCGGCTTCATACACGTCGAGTTGCACTTCCGGCGGGAGCTTTCCGGAAACTAAATCGTCGAGCAGACTTCCGAGCAGCTTCTCGGCGGCGGGCGTATTGCTCTCCGCGAGCGCGAGCACAGCGCCCTGCTTTTCCATGGCCGGTGCGTTCGATGAAAGCACACCACCAATCGCCTTCAGGGCGGCATCCGCATCCACGGCGACAAGCGCTTTCAGAGCTGCGGCGCGGAGCTTTGCGTCCTTGTCTGTGAGCGCCGCGGTCGCCGCTTTCGCGAGCTGTGAATCCTTCAACATCATCATCGCACGCAATGCTTCTGCGCGGGACGATTTGCTCGCCTTTTCATCAACCGCCAGCGCCAGCAGCGCATCACCGGCGGCGGATACCTTGAGCTTCGCAACAGCAGCCGCCGCGGCCTCCGCGACGCTTCCCGGAGCGCCCGCAAAAAGTCCGGCGGCGACGGGCGTCAGAGCCAGCGTGGCGGCTTCGGCGGAACGGGCCGGAAGCGGACGCCACTGATACGTGAGCCGGTCCTTCGGATCTGGATTCCCCCAAGCCGCGAGGGCGATCAGTGCTTCTTTGCGGCCAAACTCGCGGGCGTTCGCATCCGCTGCATACGCGGCGAGCTTCTGCGCGCTATCGGGCGTGCCGAGACGGTAGTGCGTGTTCACCACGCGCAGCAAAATATTCGGATCCTTGATGCGCCGATCGCCCAGCAATCCAGCGAGCGCAGGCATCGCCTCCGTGATCCCTACGTCGTAAATCGCGCGCGCCGCTTCAAGCACAACACCCTGATCCGCATCGGCGAGGAACTCGGCCACCAGCGGACTTTTCATCCGCCGGAGCGCGATGAGCGCGCCGTTGCGCACCGCAACATTTCCATCCTTCGCTTTCGCCGCGAGCGCCGCAGCGTCCGCACACCCGACGAGCCCCATCACTGCGCCGTGCCGCAAAATCGGGTCCTTATCCCCGTTCTCTGCGAGCATCGTGAAGAACGCATCGACCACTGACTTTTCGTGCGTCTTTCCGAGTGCAAGCGCTGCGTAAAACCGGGCCCGCGGATGCGAGTCTTTCAACAGTGCGAGCAACCCTTCCACCGTTCCTTTTGCCTGATTGTCGCCGAGCACCCGTGCTGCTTGCGCACGCACCTCTCCGTCTCCATCAGCAAGAATGCCGATGAGCGCCGAGACCGCCGCGGGATTTTTTCCAGCAAGTTGCCCAAGTCCCCACACGCCGTGAATCCGCGCGAGCGTCCCCTGCCCTTTCGTCGCAGCATTCACGAGCGGTGCCGTCGCGCCTTTCGACGCGAGTTGAAATTGCGCGGCCTGCCGGATGCGCTGGTCTTCATGAGCGAGCAGTTTTTCGAGCTCCGCATCCGGACGCGCCGCCATGCCTTCCGCCAGCATCTTCTTCACCTCCGCCTGCTTGGCTGCATCAGCCTCGGGCGATGTCAGCTTGAAAATGCGGCCCTTGTTTATGCCGCTCCAGCTCTCCACCCAATCGAGCACATAAAGCGAGCCGTCCGGACCAAACTCCACATCCGTCGTCAGGACACCCTTCACCAAATCACGGCGCTCCTTCAGCTCATACCATGCACCCATCGGCATCAGCGTGATTTCATGCACCACGCTGCTGCTCGCCCCGCCGCGAAAGTCGCTCAGGAAAAACTTGCCAGCAAATTTCTTCGAGAGCCCCGTGCCGGGATTGTAGGTCAGACCGCTCGGGCCGTTACTAAGGTTCGCAATCGGAGGGATGATATACTTCGCCTTCAGCGATTCCTTTTCATCCCACAGCAGCTCGCGGTTCCAAGGTCCGCGATCTTCGAGATACTGATAAGTCATCCGCCAGCCGCAATCGCCGCCCTCCACGAGTTGCACAAAGCGCGCGCGGTCTCCCGCATCGGAGTTGTTGTCGCCGGTGAAAAGATTCCCGAATTCATCGAACGCCAGCTCCTGCGGGTTCCGCACACCCGTCGCGAAAACCTCGAAGCCCGTTCCATCCGGATTACAGCGCATCACTGATCCGGTATCGCTCACCTCCCAGTCTTTACCCTCCTTGTTCTTAACATTGAGCCCGCGATCGCCGATCGTGAAATAGAGCTTCCCGTCCGGACCAAAACGCAGCCCGTGCATGTCGTGACCGCGAAACGCAAACTTCACGCCGAAGCCCGAAAGCATCCGGTCTTTCACATCCGCTTTCGCATCGCCGTTGGAATCCTGAAATCGCCAGAGGCTCGGAATATTGGTCCACCATACTTCATTTCCTCGTGCCAGGATTCCCGCGGCAGTGCCATCAAGCGCCTCGCGAAATCCATCGGCATAAACCGTGCTCTTGTCTGCCTTGCCATCGCCGTTCGTATCATCGAGCGCCACGATGCGTTCCTCGTAAGTCTCGAACGCCTCCTTAAACTTCGCCGCATCCGGATAATACTTGCGCATCATCTTCAGGCGGTCTTCGGTCGTCCGCGCTGCGATGTCATCGTTCAGCCAGCCCATGTGCCCGCGATTATCCACCACGCCACCGACGATCGTCTTTCCCTTTTCCTGACGCCCCTCCTGGCGGTAGCTCTCGCTCACAAACCAGCGCCCGCGGTCGTCCGGTGAAAACGCCACTGGATTCGCCAGCAAAGGATCAAACGCCCAAAGATCCACCTTGAGCCCGCCCTCGACCTTCACCGATTTCAGAGCATTCGCCGCATCCTTCTCGCCCGCCTCCGTTTTGCCATCACCGTGTTCGTTCACAGCGAGGATGGATCCAGTCAGGATAAAAAAGGCGTTTGTGATGGCTGCGATTCGATTCATGTAAGATTGTCAGGCGTAAATACAAAGCGCAAAGCCCGTGCGCTCTTAGCCCGTTCTTGCTGATTTTACCGTCATCCGCGCGGCAGTCGCTTCCGCAACTCCCGCCACACACGGTTCTGCACGGTATGCATCGCCTTTCGCGCGACTGGCGTCATGTCGTCGAATCCATTCAGGTGCAAAAGCCCGTGCACCACGTAAAGCGCCAGCTCCTCATCCACAGAATGCCCATGCTCCACAGCGCACCTCGCCGCCGTTTGGGCGCTCACCACGATTTCGCCGTGATCAAAAGTGATCACATCCGTTGCACCCGCGATCCCCATGAAGTCAACATGCACGCGCGCAATCACCGCATCCGAAACCACAGCGATCTCGACCTCCGAAAGCTCCCGCAGCGCAAAACGTCCGTTGCCTGACAGCGGCAGACAGGCCTCCAGTGCCGCAGCCGCAACCTTACGCAGCCACGCCAGATCAAAGCGCACGGTCCTCTGCCGGTTGGAAATCGAGATCTCCATCAGACGAAAGAAACCGGTTCATCCACGCACGCACGAAGCAGCTTCACATATCTCGCGCGCGAAATCTCAATCGTCCCAAATGTCAGCAAATGCGGAGTAGTCCACTGCGTATCGAGCAGCGAAAACTTCCGCTCCCGCATCCGCATCACCAGCGCGTGAAGCGCCACCTTCGAAGCATCCGTCTCCGTGTGAAACATGCTTTCACCAAAAAACGCCCCGCCCATCGCCACTCCATAAAGCCCGCCCACCAACGCGCCATCCTTCCACGCCTCCACCGAGTGCGCATGTCCGAGCCGGTGGAGATTCACATAGCTCGCTAAAATCTCCTCATTAATCCACGTATCCTCGCGCTTCGAACACTCCCGCATCACGGTCTCGAAAGCCGTATTGATGCGGATTTCAAACAGATTCTTTTTTAGCGTCCGCTTGAGTCCGTGCGGGATGTGAAAGCGATCATCGATCGGGATAATCGCGCGCGGATCCGGCGAGAACCAAGAGATCTCTCCATCGGCCATCGCCATCGGGAAAGCACCCGAGCGGTAAGCATAAAGAAGAAGATCAGCGGCAATCATGGGCGGCTCCTGTAAAAGGAATTTCCGCCGCTGGCAAATACTGCCGCTGATTTCCCGCCGCCGATCTATTTATTGAACTGCACGCCCTTCTTCTCCGCCTGCTCGCGGACAGCGGTACTGACAGCCTTTCCGAGCGTGCTCTCGGAGGCATTGCTCTTCGATTTCTCCGCTACAAACTTGTCCCGCGCGGCGGCCAGCGATTTGAGTTTTTGCTGGGTCTCTTCGCGCTCGGCGCGCTTCTTCTCGACGTAAGCGACGCGTTCATCAGGCGTCATTTTTTTCATTTCCTCCGGGAGCTCGGCCTCGCTCAGCTTCTTCACGTCGAAGCCTTTTTCCTTGGACCGATCCACAAGATCCCACGACGAGTTGTTATAAATCGACGACGCCTTGGATGCAGCTCGCGCAGCCAGCACCTGAGACCCCGCAGGCGATGCCGCAGCGTTTCCATCCTGCGCGACCTGGTTCATTTTCCCGGCAGCGCCGTTTTTGCCGTAGGAGATGTAGCTATCGTTGAGCTTCGAGTTCAGCTCAGCGATTTCTTTGTCCTGCGGTGCGGGAATGGTTGCGACCACAGCGTTGTGGTTGATGACAAGGAATCGACCGTCCGCCATCGAAGCCGCATCCTTCCACATTCCGCGGATGCCCTCGGCTTCATCGCCGCAGTGGATGGTGTTCACGATGATACCTTTCGCGATCGCCGATTTACACGAATCCTTGTAGTTCGCGCTGCCTTGAGTGAACTCTTCGTTGCCCGCGATGAAGATGGCCTTGTAGGTTTTCGCGGACTTGTCCCAATTAAAATTCTCCACGGCCTCTTTGATCACCCAGCCGCAATACTCCGACCCGCCGGAATCGCGCTTGTTGATGGCGAACAGTTTCTCACTCAGCGAATCGAGGTCCTCGGTGAGCGAAGCGAGCTGGCGGACGTATGAGCCGTCCTTTTGCGGTTCCTTGATTCCGTATTCGTAAAGGCCGACTTGAACCCGCGGTGTCTTGCCGTCCTGCTTTGCCGCAATGAACTCGTTTACGATCTGCCAAATCTGCGTTTTGGCCTGCTGGATTAGCCCCTGCATGCTGCCGGAGTTATCGAGCAGGATTGCGATCTGGATGACCGGACGTTCTTCCTTCGAGACCTCCTCAGCGTTTGCAAAAGAGAGTCCGGCGAGTGCGAGTATGGTGAATGTGAGTTTCATTTTCATGTTGCGACTATGGCCGGAGATGCCGGCCGAGGTGTTCAAGGAATGTGCGCTGTTTGTAAAAGAATTGTAGCTTCATTTCAACGACTGGATGCAGGGCACGAGCGAGTCGAGTTGCTCCTTCGTCACAACTCCGTCGTAGCTCGGCATGGCGAGTTCGCCCTTTTTCCTGTCGGGCCCGACGAACGTGCGCTCGCTGCCAAAGAGCCCGTTCCATTTAGGTCCGATGCGCGCGAATTCATTGTCCTGCACGGAGTGATACGCGACACAGAGCTTGAAGCGAGTTGCTCAACGCTGCGTCCGCCGATAGCGAACGATGCGAACGACGATGAATCCGACCCGCGCGAATATGAGCGCGGCGATGGCGACCAAAAACACGCTCAGCGGATTACGGAAAACCGCGATCGTTCGCTCGATGAGCCCCGGCGCATCCTTGGTCCCGAGCAAATCGTCCTTCACCGCGAGGAACACCGCAACGCCTGCTGTCGTCGCGAGGATGCGCGGATGGCGCTCCAGATAATCAAGCGCCTTTCCGCCTGCGCGCTGGAGCTTCGCCAGCACTGCCGGGCGTTCCGTTGCCGCCACACCGGCGATATCGTCGGCCACCCGGGCGAGTCGTATTGCGTCGCGTGTAGGCAGTTGTTTCGCCAGCGCAATGCCCTCGGTGCCGAGCTTCCCGGCGATTCCGGTGCCGACGCCGGGATGCTTCGCCGCGACCAGCAGTGCGTCGTCGCCAAACTGCGAGACGAGCTTCGCGACGACCTCGGGCTCGCGACTCGCGGCCTGAACCGCGGCAGCGACCATGTCCTCCGGCATCGCGCTCAAACTCTTCGCCAAACGTGCCGGCGAGGCCTTCATCGCCTGTACGGCGGATGGACCAAAACGTTCGCACATTGACGCTACCTGCCGCGCAGAAGCCTCCCCTCCTTCCGCCGCCGCTTTTGTGATGACCGCGCGGACGGCTGCATCGCCGCCTACCTCGGCGAGTTCTTTCGCGGACGATTGAGCCAGCTTCTTTGCCACGGTCTCGGCGATTTCCGTCACCGCAGGGCCGACCTGTGCAAATGCGGTGGTTGCGATGCAGACAAAAAGGAGCAGCAGTTTCATGGCAGCGGTTTGGAGATTTCGCGGTTCAATGCAGCGCGGAATGCAGCGGAATTCGCAGTCGCCGCGTCTTCGAGAGATTTGCGCAGGCCCGGCGCACCAGCGCTGCCGGCAGCGATGTCACGTTCGAGCTTCGTCAGGAACGTGCTGCATTGCTCGTGCAGTTTTGTTTTAAAGGAATCCGTCATCCACCAATCCATAATGACCGCTGCAACAATCCCCACGCCGATGCCAATCACTGTTCCCGCCGGACCGGCCACGGTGCCAGCCGCACCGCCAGTCGCAGTCGCTCCTGCCGCTGCGGAGCCTTCGGCGGCAATGCTCGCCGCAGTCGTGGCTGCGAGTCGTGTGAAGATTGCCGCGATCAGTCGCTTCGCTGCGGCATCCGCGACCACACCACCGGCGAGGAGCGCGGCACTTTGGAGGAGATTGTCGCCGCCCTGCGCGGCGGAGAGCTTTCCCGCATCGACTGTGGAACCCCGCAGCAAAGCCTCCATTCGCAACGGCGCAACCCGCACCGGACATTCCGGCGCGGAAAGCGCGAGTTGCACCTCGCCGAGAAGACGATTCCGATTCGCCGCGACCGTTTCGTGAAAAACGGCGAGCGTTTCAGCCAGAGCACGCTGGAGCTTTTCCTCCGACACGATGTGGGCGCGAAACTTTTCGTTCACGTAGTTCTTCGTTGCCGTGGCCTGGGCGGGGTCGTTCCAGAACTTCGTCCAAAGATCCTTCACCGAACGCCCGACTATCCCGAAGCGCGTCCCCCACCCGCTGATATCTTCCGCAAAAGCCGGGATACCCGACTGAAAATGCGCAAAGTGCGCGTCCAGTCGCGCAATCGCGGCGTTCGTCGCCTCGCTATCCCGGAGGGCCGATGCGACGAGCAACGGCGCGACACTCCCTTCGTAATAGTCCGCGAAAGTCGGTGGCGGCGGTTGCCCCGTCTTCCACGCAGCAAAGAGAGCGGCAAAGCCGGCGACGAGGCCAGCCAGAACGCTGCGGATTCGATATGGCGCGGATTGCGACATTGCGTGCGGACTATCGCGAAAGGCGCGCCAATGTTCCAGCACTCTTCCACACTCGACCATCCGCCGCCTGCCTCGCTAAACGGATGCGCACTTTTGAATGAACGATAAAACCGAGCCCGACACGCAGCACCGAATCCACTCCCTCGACGGCATCCGTGCGATGGCGGCCCTCATGGTCATGGCCTTTCACTTTCTCGGCCACCACGGAGAATCGGGACGCATCTTGCAATTGGCCGTCATCGGTCAGACCGGGGTGGATCTGTTCTTCGTTCTGTCCGGGTTTCTTATTACGCGGATCCTTCTGCGCTCGAAAGAATGCCCCCACTTCTTCCGGACATTTTATATCCGCCGCACCCTTCGCATCTTCCCGCTCTATTTTGGATTCCTTGCGATCTACTTCTTTGTTCTGCCGCACGTTTTCGGCACACCTGTCCCGCCGTTTAGCAGCCAGTGCTGGTCGTGGTTCTACTTGGAGAATGTGCCGCAGACCTTCCCCGGTCTGCACAGCAGCGGCCCCGGCCATTTCTGGTCGCTGGCGATTGAAGAGCACTTCTATCTCGTCTGGCCGCTCATGGTCTTCATTCTATCGCGGCGGCAGTTTACGATTCTCGTAGTCGCGACGCTGATTCTCTCGCCGATCCTGCGCTTCATCTTTCTGAGCCGCGGGATTCCCGTGTTCTACTTCACGCTCACTCGCATGGACGCGCTGGCTTTTGGCTCGCTGCTCTCCGTCTTGCTCGCAGGAGGGGTGAAAAACGTCCGCATCTTCCGCTGGCTCCTGCTCGCACTGGTCATCCTATTGATTCCGATGTTCGCGGCCCTCTCCGGCAGCCGCCTCGATTGGTTGCAGGCGATCAAGCTCACTCTGATTCCCGGCCTCTACTTTGCGCTCATCGGATTCTGCATCGCCGATCCCGCCGCGCGACCGCTCGCCCGACTCTTCAGCATCGGCTGGCTCCGCTGGCTGGGCGGAATCAGCTACGGGCTTTACGTCTTCCATCCCACTTGCTTCGCACTCGTACAGAAGTTCGCGGGGCCCTCATCCTTCGCCGTGGATCTCGCGCTATCCTTCGGCCTGACAATTCTCGTCGCCTACATGAGCTTCCGCTTTTTTGAGTCCCCCATTCTCAAGCTGAAGAGCCGCTTCGAATACTCCGAAGCGAAGCTCACTCCCCCGGTTTCCTGACGGCCTCATTTTCAACACTCAACAACGCGCGAAACCCACGGCTCGGTCTCCGGAAAGGTATCCAACGTGGCATCGCCCAGCGGCACTCCGGGATGCTCGGCGATACGGCGCGCGAGCACCCTGCGGATAGTTCCCGAAGATATCTTCAGCTCAGACTGTGCGCGCAACATATTCGAAAAACGGGTCGCGGCACTATTCGTCCTCCGCGTCTTGGCAAGCTGGAAGCCAACGAGGTCGCAAAACCGGCAGTGCTTTTCATTCAAAGCGCCACAAAATCCCGATATTACGCTCGAGCAAACACCGGCGCCCCCCCCCGCCCCCCCGTTCTCCGGGAGTCAGCCGAGGCAAATCGTGCCGTCCTTATCGCTCAAATCCCCGCAGTTCCCCCACCTGCATGTGGCACAATTAGTCGCAGATTTTTGGCTATGGCAGTATCGTGACGCCCCCCGACGTGATGACGCCGTTGACACGCGATAGAAAATAGCCACCAGCCTGCCGTTGACCAGGATGTTGGTAAATAAATCCTCCGAATTTGGTGATTTTCTCGGTAGTAGGGTGAATGAAACTACCTGAAAAACTTCCGTCACTCGGTTTCACTTTCAGTTTAATACTTTGTTCGTTGGACCCAGAGATCGCGGCCGTGTTACCAACAAAGCCCGATGTCGCTGAAAAAGGGGAAGCGAGCCCGCCGTCGCCGAATTGAATCGTTGAAGTCGAAAAGGGCAAGGCTGCTTGCCCGCTGTCTGGGCGAGTATAGCGAGCGACAATCAGACTTAGTACACTATTGATGGCTCCGCCGGACGTCGGAATCTTCAGGGTGACAGTTCCGCTGGCATCGCTAATTGCACTTTGGGAAAAAACCGAACGGCCCGAAATCCCCCCCTGCTTCCGATAAAGGCCCCCGTTGAAAACAATGTGCTCGGTTCCGCCGTTACTAGTACCGACGAGAGGACTTGCGACGCTAAACACAGTTCCGTCCCCTAGTTTCCCCGCTACACGCGCGCTTCCGCGGTTGTTCACGGAGACGACTCCACTACCGATACCACGCGGGATTCCAGATGCACTGCTGCCCGGCTTCAGCAGGAACGTGTATCCGCCAGCCTCGCCCACGTCTTCCTTCATTCGATAACTTGAATGATGCGCGGTAATCGCGTGGGTCTCGACCAATCCCGTAAGATAGTACCCTCCAGACGTCGCACTATCAAAATTGGCTTGGAGGGTAACGCTGGTCGATGAACCGCCAAACGACCCCGCGAAATGGCCGTCGTTATCTAGCATTCCCTTAATCCTCAGCGTGTCCCCCCCGTCTTTTCGCACCTTCCCGGTAAAGCTTCCCTGACTGTTGAGGGTCACGTCGAGGGCTCCCGTCCCATCATCAAAAAGGCCGGAAAAATCTCCCGACTGGTTATCAAAACTCGTTCCAATCGAAAGACCGAACGGCTGATAAATCCCCTCATTCGCGAACACTCCGAGGAAGTTACCATTTGCCGAGTAACGCTCTATCGTAGAGTTGCCACTATTCGTCGCGTAAAGGTCACCGCGGCTATCGAACGCCATGCCGGCAGCATAAATGTCGGAGCCTGGGAAAGTATATCCGCTTGCGTAATTACGAATACCGATCCCAGGGATGGATATATAAAGAACATTGTTCCGGTTGCATGCCAAAGCGCTCGCCTGAAATATTCCGCTGACGAGATTTCCAAGATCAACTCCACCCGGTCCGAATTTCCGAATGGCTGTAACATTGGCGACGTAGATGTTACCGAGAGAATCCGATGTCATCGCCGTGGATGAAGAAATCCCCGTGTAACTAACAACGCCAGCGTATTGCCCATCACTCGTGAACTTACAGAGGGTGTCGTCGTATTTATTTATTACGAAGAAGTTCCCGATGGGATCGCAAGCGATCGGTCCAGGTATCGAAGCTGGCCCTGTCATTCGAAGTTGTTTGCGACCTCCTCCAAAAGAAGAGTACCTAAAAATCTCCCCCCGGGCTGTCACAATGTATAAATTACCGGAACGGTCGCGTGTTAAAGCCTTGGGGTAAAATGCGGAAAACTTACCCGTGAAATCCCCGCTGGAAGAATACTTGCTGACCGTTTGCCCGAGATAATTTGCAACGTAAAAGGTGTCGGCTCGAAGGCGCAATGAGAGTGCAGACAGGACCAACGCGAGTGGCACAATTATGCGGTGAAAGAATTGACAGCTTATTTTCATGTGGCGGACTTGAGAAACTCATTTTGTTAAACAGCGACACCGAAAACGGCTGGCGTCCTGTCGGTGAAAACCTACGTCACCTCCAAACACTTGCCCCCATGGGATCGACTTCGTTCCATGTGAAGTCCCGGACGCGACCATTGTGGTCGAAGAAAATGACGCTGCTATTCCGTTTCTTCGTCCCTTGGACCCACGCACCGTAGTAAGGGATGAAGGCCCGCCCGTCGAAGTTGTTGAAGGCATAGCTCCACACTTCTCCATTGCTGTTTATTGAAACGCTCACCGGGCGACCGTATTTCGCTTTGACTTGTTCCCTTGTCATTCCCTTGCGGGGCGGCGTCGATCCATCATCGCGATCGGGTTCTTCGGCGGGCTCGGCTTTTCGACCAGCAACCGCTCGTTTTTGCGGAGTGGGTTGTTCAGTTGTTCCACATGCGGCCAGAAGCAGGCACGTGGTGGTGAGTATGATGAGGTTGTTTATTGTTTTCATTGGATTTGTTGGTTGTAAATATTGCCATTCGCTAGCAGCGGTATGCAGGTGAGCCACACTTCGGGCAATAGGCAGCACCTCGCAAGCAAGTGAAGCCCAAGTGTATCTCACATTTGCGGCACCAAAATGTCTGCTCTTTAATTAATTTCCGGCAGCAACCGCAGAGAATATTGGCCATAGTGGTTACTTTAGAGAATTAGCAAAATCCCCTTCAAGGGCGCACTTTAGCTCGTCCATTTGCTGACGAAACGGAGCCATTATCTCATCTGCAATCTCCTGCTCGGGGATAGTCGAGCCATCAGACAATCTCAGACAAAGACCAAACTCATTGCTGGAAATCACGTAGCCGGGCCTGCATGTCCGGAATCGCTGTCTTAGCGCCTGAATTCCGGTTATCAACCCTGCGTCTTTAGTGACTCGATACACATGATGGGAACAGGATTCACGAAAGATGCAGCACCGGTTTCGGTGTCGTGGCCAAACGAGCCAATACCCCCGGATAGCAGCGAGAAGTATGGTTCTCACTGCCTAAAGACAATGAACTCACATGGGATTGTGGTTGGCGGGGTGGCGCCGATGCCGAAGCATCCGCTCGATCCAGCTACAAATGTTTGGAGTTGATGCACGCCAACATACTCCCAGCCTCCGGTGGCGTGGGAATTGATGAGACTTTCCACCCGCGATGCGACATGCGAGGCGTCTTGACCGTTGGAAATTGCGGCATTGAATGGGATGACTTTGTAGTTCATGGTCTTATATGGATGTTATTGTGGTTTTATTGGCGGATAAGCTTCCCCTACTCCGGCGGCGCGATTAGCGTGAGCTGGCGCACTCCGCCGGTCCGGGTGCCGTGCGTGTTGGTTACTGAGGTGCGGATGCGGACTGTCTGGCCGACGGTGAATGGGCCGAGGGCGTTGCCGCTGGCGTCATACGGGACGCTGTGGGTGAAACTTGGGTCGGTATCGACGATCATCCACTCGATGACGGCTGTTTCGCCGGGCTCCAGATGGTAGGGCTCGGGGGTGATGAGGAGTTGGAGGCCGTTGGTGCCGCCTTGGGTGAAGAGTTTGATGCCGAGGGTCTCGGGCAATTGCGAGGTCGTGGTGGTGGGGATGTTTTGGAGGGCTTGTTCTTCGGGCGAGCCGGGGTCGCTGAGGCCGAGCGCGGCACCGAGGAAGCGGATGCAATAGGTCTCAAGCAAACGGGCGGCTTCGCGCAGGGTTCTGCGGGCCTCGTCGAGCTGATGGTCGGCAGTTTTCTCTGCCTGGGCTAGTTGGAAGTATGCCGCCAGCTTTGATAGAAACCCGCCTTGGTCCACGCCTTTGCGGACGATGGTCGGGAGGGGTGGGACTTGGGCGAGCTGGTAGTTATTTGCGGCTTCCCAAACTGGCGCGAGCAGGCCGCAACGCGCGGTTGTCTTGGCGGGCGACCATGGGACGATGCCATAGACTTTTACCAAATCGTCGAGAAGTCCGCTCTTTGGGTCGATGACACCTTCGATAATCTTTGGCACTTTGAGGGAGATGAGCCGCAGTTCCAGCCACGAGAAATCACCCGCCTGCCGCGTATTGTCCACCGCTTGCACTTTCACGTCGCGAGCCAGGGCAAGCGAAGAAAGAGCATTTGTCATGGTGGTAAACTGTGGCAGCCCGACGGTGCCGAGCTTTAACGTGGGAAAATATTGCGTGTAAACGGGGATGGTTGCGGTTGCGCGTTCGAAGATTGATTGCCAGTATTCCATTTGAGTTGAGCGTTATTGGTTAAGTGATGAGTGCGGGATGCTTTGTCGGAGTTTGCGGAGATTTAATGATTTAAAAATGGCACCGGGGCGGTTGACCACGGCGTGATGTGGTTTGATGAATCGGTGAAACGAGTTGAGCGGTGCGCGATGTGGTTTGATGCGCCTGCCGAGCTATTTGACGGCTCCCGACTGCCACTTGACAGGCTACCGAGGTGATTTGATAACGGGCGATGGTGGTTTGATGCCTGCGTATCACTATTTGCGCAGCCCGCACTTTGGTTTGAGCGGGTCAACCGGTCGTTTGAGCCGTTTAAAAAGCCATTTGATCTGCGGAAAATGTCATTTGACGTTTCGGCGGGGAAGCTCTGACTGAGGGACTTACGACACCCTCCGTTTAGCGGTTCGCAGCAAATGCGCCGCACGACTCCGAGGTGGAGAGAACGTATGTTTTTGCGTGAATGGAAGGGTTTCGGGCTCACGGATGGGAGTGATACCGGTAAATATATTTCAAATGCAAGCGAAATTTCCTCGGAAGCTGTCTTTTCTTTGCGGGTCAATCATGTGCCCCGTGCGGGAGCTTTTGCACGAAGGCGGATTCCGGCGCTTGAGTTTCATTGGCGGTGCGGGTTATCTCCTGTCTCTCTGCCATGTCCTCACACGAATCTACACCTTCGGAAATGTCGTCGCTTATCCCCGATGAAGTGCGGGAATTTTTCGCACCACGGCAGTTTCACCGCGCA
>JAYUSJ010000060.1:0-2483 GCA_043755735.1 Verrucomicrobiaceae bacterium
TCATAGAGTTTTTGGAGTTGGTTTCGCATCCTCTCCACTTCTCTGACGGAGGCTGCCGAACCCATTTCTTTTCACTGCGAAGATGGTAAAGCGCCGGAAAACTCTTGGCTTCCTATGGCTGACGCAACTTTGACATCGGTAGCTTTAATTAGAGTAATATGCTTATTGTACTTACTTCCTAATTGAAAAACAATAAACAACAAACACGCTGCAAATCCGATAATAATCAAAACCTGTTGAGCCTGACTGAAAGCGTCGAAGCGTATCGCGATGCGATGAGCCGCAAGCCCGACCTGTCGAGCCAAGTGCGCAAAATTGCCGGAATTGCCAACACCAGCCGTCGGGCGCGGTGGTTCTGCGGGAGTTGGGCCAGAGGCCGAGTTCGCTTGCCTTGGCTGCGGCTTCGGCGGGTGTGGAAACGATGCCGTCGGGCCACGACTCGCGTGGGGTTTTGGCGGAGAAGGCTCTGGTGCTTTTGCCCTTACTTCCGCACACAGCCGTTCGTATGCGTAGTTGATTCGCTTTAGTTTTTCCTCAGCCTTCGCCTGTAGCCTCGCATCGCCTCGAAACCGGTCTGGATGCCACACTTTCACAAGCTCTCGATACGAGCGTTTTATCTCTTCAGGCGTGGCTCCAGGTTCGAGGTCGAGAATTCGATAGCATTCGGAAATGTCGTTCATCGGTTTACAAACCACGCTGTTAGCGGTAGGAGCCAACTACGTCAATTTTATCGCACTAATTTTCCGGCTCAACATTTCCCGTGACTTCTTCCCGCTGTCCCATTGAAAGTTACACCATGAAAGACCCAACCATTGAAGCCCTCACCAATGCACTGATATTCGCTGGGCTACCAAAAGCCGAGGCAATCGCCCATGCGGGGAGGATTTTGGACGACTTGGCGCGTTTCCCAATCGAGGGCTTTCGCCTCGAAAATCCTGTTCGTGTGTCCGAAGCGGAAAGTATCATTGAGTATAGCTTCGGGAAAACCGCTTACTCGATTGATAACGCCAGGCCTGAAAACTCGCCTGTCTTCCAGCACTCGGATCACGGAGGAACACAGCTCGACCGGGAAAACCTGCTCTATTTTTTACGAGTTTCTGAGATTGCACGCTCCGTAGTTCCTGAACTTTGGTTGAAACCAGATACAGACTTAATCGGGCAAGTCACCAGTCCGCGTCAGCACTTGGATGCTTTGAATGAGTTCTGGTGGCTGTCGCGGTGGAGGAAGCCAAGCCGAATTGATCGTGCGCAACAAACCAATCCCGTATGCAAGAAGGATGTGGATTGGCAACTCACATGGGAGATGGGATTTGGAAGCCCCCTGATTGTGAACTTGGAGATAAAACGGCGAACAGGAGCAGACGTATTGCGATTGGCGCAAGATGCTGCACTGAAGCCGACTGAGCTTTTTGCGGCTGGACTTGAAGACAAGAAGGGGAATTCAAAGTTTCGTCCGAGCCGTGATAACGAAATAAATGTGCTCGGACTGACATTGCTGGGAGAAATCGACCACGATGTGCAAGATGCTGCGCACCTATGGATTCAGACACGCAGCGATATTGATGCGGTGCTGTTGTTTTCGCGTTTCTCGGTCCATCGTAGCGGATTTGATCCCCACATCCTCCGAAAGCGCGGCATCTTGGATCAAGTGCTGATTCGCGAATTGGATGCTTTAGATTTGAGGCTACACAGCCTTATTGCGAGGCCACTTCCGTTTACTGACGGGCAACTTCAGTTCCTTCCTTAAAATGCTGAGAACCAAGGAAATCACCGGCGGTCTTCCCCGCGTCGCCGAACTGTTCGAAGCTCGCCGCCGACAGCCAGTTACGCTGCAACTCCGCTACTTTTTACACCGCCCAGTCTTCCACGCGCAATCCCGGCACGCGGGAGAACTCTTCGCTGTTGTGCGTCACGACGGGGAGGTCGTTGGCTAGGGCGATGGCGGCGATCATCAAGTCATTGCCGCCGATGGTTTTTCCGGCTCGTTCGAGTGCGTCGCGGGTGCGGGCGTAGTGCGGGACGCAAGTCGCATCGAATGGCAGGGTTTGATAGAGGGCCATGAAGCCGTTTATTGCCGCTTCCCGCTTCTGCGGGGCACCGTACTTTGTTGCGCCGTGGTGTAGTTCTGCGTCAACCACCGCGCAACTTACGACATCCTCGGACTGCACTTGCTGTAGTCGCACGGAAGCGTTGCAGTCGGGATTTTTCAGGATGAAAATGACGATGTTTGTATCGAGCAAATAACGCATTTACGGTTCGGGAGTGGGCTCTGGCGGTGGGTCAGCGGGTGGCTGCCAGTCATCTCCAGCGAGACAACCTGCGTATTTTTCAAAGTATCCGACCGGCCAACCGTTTGCATCCACCGCGCCATCGCGCTTTGCCGAGCGAACGAGCGCCATCGCATCGCGCACGAGCCGCTCTAGGGCGGTGGCGGATTGGCTGTCGAGTTTGCTCAATGTTTCTGCAAGTTCTTGTGGCACTGC
>JAYUSJ010000061.1:0-24458 GCA_043755735.1 Verrucomicrobiaceae bacterium
ATACACGTCTCTTTTTACGCGTTCCTTGGCACGAGTCTCTCGCCGCTCTCGCCGCTTCCTATGCTTCGCTTTGACTTAGGAACTTGGCCACCGTTACTCATTCCATCGACGGCACAGAGCGTGAGCTTCGCCGCCGACCAGATCACGGCGGAGAATCAAGGCGTCGAGGTTGCCGGATTCGCGGTGTGGAAAATTGCGGAACCGGAGAAGGTCAGCGCGTGCTTCAACTTCTCGGACAGCCCGGCGGCTCTCACGACCATCGGCGAAAACCTGCGCAACGTCGTGGAGTCGGCAATCCGGCACCAGGTCGCAAACATGACCATCGATGCGGTGCTGCGAAAGCGCGGCTCGATTATCCTCCAACTCAAGGAAGAGCTGGCCTACATGGCCGACCAGTGGGGATTGATCGTCGAGACCGTCGAGATTCGGACCGTGAAGGTTTTGTCAGCGCAGCTCTTCGTGCAAATGCAGGCGAACTTCCGCGACCGAATGCGGCTCGAAAGCGAAACCAGCGCACTCAAAACCGAGCAGGAACTCGCCGAGCGGCGACTCGCTCAACGAGACGAGATCGCGATCAAGGAGCGGGACTTTCAACGGAGGGAACTGGAGCGAAAAAACGAGGCGGAGAAATTGAAAGTCGCCGCAGACGCCATCCTTCAAGCATTGCGACTCAATCAGCAGCGCGAACTGGTTGCTGATGAACAGCGGCTTCACGAGGCTCAGGCCGCAATCGAGACTGCCTGCGCACAGCACCACGCGGCAAAGGCACTCATCGAAGACGAAACCAAGCGCCGCCAGATCGAAACGGCGAACACGGCAGATCGCGCCCTTGCGATGGTTGAGCGCCTCCCGGAAGCTCTTGCCTCGCTGAATATCAACGAGCTGAATCTCGGCGACGACCCACTTCGCGCATTGGGCGCTGTCCTGAGCCGCGCCTGCCAAAAAGACCACGCAGCCCCAGCTCAAATAAAGACCGGAAACAATTTATGAAAACAAACCACGAAAAATACGACATCATCGGCGACATCCACGGGCACGCGGATGTTCTCGAAAAACTGCTGCGCAAGCTCGACTACGAAAAGATCAACGGCATCTGGCGGCACCCCGAGGGCCGCAAAGTCATCTTCCTTGGCGACTTCATTGACCGTGGTCCTGCGATTCCACAGACGCTCAGGACGGTAAAGGCGATGGTGGATGCGGGCGAGGCGTTGGCCATCATGGGCAACCATGAATACAACGCGCTTCTCTACCACACCCGCGGAGATGACGGCGAGTTGCTGCGCCGCCGCCTGCCAAAGAATGTCCATCAGCACGCGGCCACCCTCGCGCAGTTCTGGGACTGCCGTGAGGAATGGGACGGCTACCTTGCGTGGTTCGCCACGTTGCCTCTCTGGCTGGATTTGGGCGGACTACGCGCGGTTCATGCAAACTGGGATGACCGGCTCGTAGTCGGAAATCCGGAGTGGCAGTTCCTCAACCCCGAACTCTTGCGCCGCTCGGTGAATAAGGACGGCCCCGAGTTTGAGCACTGCGAAACCCTCATGAAAGGCACCGAGACGGATTTGCCCGAAGGCTTCTTCTTCACCGACAAAGAAGACATCGTGCGGTCGCGGGTCCGGCTTAAATGGTGGCTCGCCGCAGAGGGGCGCACTTTCCACCAACTGTGTATGCCGGAGTCGGACACCGTCCCGCACGAGGTCGTTCCGGAGACCGTCCACGCCCTGTGCCCCGGCTATCCCGCCGACGCGGCACCGCTCTTCTTCGGGCACTACTGGCTCCCATTTGAAGGCGGAGCCGAGCTGATTGCGCCGAACGTGGCTTGTCTCGACTACAGCGTCGCAAAGGACGGTCCTCTCACCGCATACCGATGGGATGGAGAGCAAACCTTGGACGTCCGAAAAATGGTATTCGCGAGGGAGGGCAATTGAAGAGCATCACGTTTCTGAGACACGCGGAAAGTGCCGCGAATGCCGGTCTGCCGAGTTCCGTTCCCGGTGGCATCCCGCTGACAGAAGCTGGCAAATCGGCTGCGGATTCCGCTGCCCGCAACTACGACGGTCCGACACCGGAACTGATTGTCGTCTCTCCCTTCCGACGAGCCCAAGAAACAGCAGTCCCGTTCAGGAGGCGCTTCGCAAGTGCATTGGTTGAGGAATGGCCTGTGCAAGAGTTCACTTACCTGAGCCCCGAACGCTGCGGCACCAGTTCCGCCGCAGATCGGCGTCCCTTGGTGGAAGCCTATTGGAGCGCTGCAACCCCTGAGACAAACGACGGACCGGGAGCCGAGTCGTTTCACGACTTTACCGCGAGGGTGCAGTTGTCACTGGAGAAATTGCGAAACCGCCGGGAGCAAGCCATCCTGGTCGTCTGCCACGAGATGGTCATTAAGCTCGCGATGTGGATGGAGACGCAGAAACCTGACATCGCGGAGGCTCATGCCCCGCAGCGATTCAGGGAGTTCTCCACGACAGTTACCATCCAGAATCTTGGCCGATGGAAATGCTCTGAATAAATAGGGTCGCGGCGCGAGTCTTGCCCGTTCTCTACCGCCAGTCCCCGAAAGCCACGCTCCTAAGTTCACAGCAAACGGATCACAGGTCCCGTAAATCCAACGTCTGCATTGCCATCGCAGCGCAGCAGCCCTAGACCCTTCCCCATGCCTCTTGAAGCAATCGATGTCCTCGACGCCATCCTTCAAATGAAAGACCGCGTTCTCAACCCCGCCGCCCACTGGTCCGAAACCCCACTTTACGATGCGGAGGTAAAAAAGGCCCTGACTTTGGTCGCACGCCTCGAAGCAACACTTCTGAAATGAGCCTTTAATGAAACCCGTCGGCATCCTCGCCATCAACAGACCGAAAGGCCGCGTATGAGCGAGACGATCATTGCTCCCGCGGCGCAGACTGAGCTTGCGCTGGGCGACAACGACTACGAGCGGAACCTTCTCGATCAGCTTCTCGTTGATTCCCGGCTCTACAAATCCAGTAAGGAGTTCAAAGAGCTTTTGGATTTCACCATTCGCCTCCGCAACATGGCCCCCTTCAATGCCATGCTCTTGCAGATTCAGAAACCGGGACTGAACTACGCCGCCTCCGCCCACGACTGGAGGCATCGCTTCCAGCGAACCGTGAAAGAAAAGTCCCGCCCGCTACTCATCATGTGGCCCTTCGGCCCCGTGGCACTTGTCTATGACATGCTCGACACTGAAGGCGCCGACTTGCCCAAGGACGCCTTCGCCTTCTACGCCGCCGGAAAGATCGATGACAAGCGCATCGCCACCTTCACCGAGATCCTCAGCAAGCAGCACATTTTCATCAAACCCTACGACCAAGGCGACAACGACGCGGGCTTCATCCGTCGTCTGACAACCGCCCCGGACAAGAAAACCCATTCGACCTACGAACTGGGAATGAACCGGAACCACACCGTTGCCATGCGCTTCGTCACCCTGGCGCATGAACTCGGCCACCTGTTCCTCGGTCATCTCGGAGACGACAAGAAACTCCAGATCCAAGGCCGGCGGCCCGAACATCGGATTCGGGAAATCGAAGCCGAATCCGTCGCTTACATCGTTTGCAGCCGTAACGGAGTCGAATCCCGTTCCCAAAAATATCTCAGCGGCTACATCGCCAGCGGCGAAACCACCGAAGCCCTTGACCTTTACGCCATCACCCGAGCAGCAGGCCACATCGAACGATTGCTCCACCTCAGCAAGAGCACGCAATGGGGGGACAGCGAAGACAAGAAAAACTGATCGAGGGAGTCGGCGACACCGCGCAAGCCATCGCCGTGATGCTGGAGAAACACGGTACCCGCCCGACTTGCAGGAAGAGGCGGTGAAGACGGTGCTGGCGCAGGCGGAGTTGCTATGTGCGGAGTGGGTTTGAGGAACCCCTGCCCAACGGTTTCACAATCCGCTTGAAGCCCGTCCGGGAGAACGACCGAACGCGGTCGGCTCGAAGTTTCCGAAGCAGCACTATTCCTGAACCTCCAGAATCACGTCTCCAGATCGAAGACAGCCGCTGCTTTCTGCTGGTCCGCTGCCTTTCGCAACGAATCGTTGGAGCGCTGGAGCCCGATTGCAGCGCCGCGGTAGAAGTTCCTGGAGATTGCTTCCATCGCAGCGTCGAGCGTTCCTGTCGGATTGTTTGCGGTCACGGCATCCGCGATGAGAAGCGGAAGCCTGTCGATGGCGCACTCGCTGCACACGTAGAAATTGTCCTCATTGTGCCAATAGGCGTGAGCGGGCGCTTGGCAAAAGTGGCAGTTTGCCGGTTCGTCGCCGAGGAATGGATCGTTTGACGTAATGTAAGCCATGGAAAGATTCGATTCTTATTAAATCCGCGACCCGTTTCTTTATGAGACTCCAAAAGAGCATCAGCCCAGTTTTCTAGCGGCTCGCGTAGTCGCTGCGGCGCGCTCAGCATCAAATAGAACGGTCCATGCATTTATCGCAGGAAGAACAACTCCACCTGCTCGGCCTCCACGGGCTCACCTTTTCG
Organism: Verrucomicrobiaceae bacterium; assembly: GCA_043755735.1. Classification (GTDB taxonomy): domain Bacteria; phylum Verrucomicrobiota; class Verrucomicrobiia; order Chthoniobacterales; family Chthoniobacteraceae; genus SXWH01. Next base: position 4,503 of record JAYUSJ010000061.1, read on the forward strand.
ATCAAGCTCTTCTGCCCGACCCTGTTCATCAGCGGTGCCGATCACGCGTTGCGGCGTGCATAGAACGTTCAGCATGGGGCTCTGAGCAACGAGGGCGAGGGCACTTTCGGGGGCACCGGAACCGTAAAAGTGTCCAAGAAGTGTCCAAGCAAGAATTTTTTCACTTCTTAAATTCTCCGCAAGTCCCTGTCGGAGAATGGTGCAGCCATTAGGAGTCGAACCTAAAACCTTCTGATTCGTAGTCAGATGCTCTATCCAATTGAGCTATGGCTGCGTTCCCGTAATAAAACAGGGCGCGAAGCAAAGCATACGGGGAGGGGGGTTGGCAACTGTTTCGTGGATTTTATTTCGCACCGAGCTCGTTCAGGAGCATTTTTAGCGTCGTTCGGCCAACAATCTCCAGGCTTTCGGCGCTTAACTTGTCCATCGTGTCCGCCGCCGTGTGCCAGAGCTGGTTCTCCGTCGTCGTGTAGTTGAAATCGATGATGTCCATCGCCGGAATCCTCGCAATTCGGGCGATTGGCTCGTGGTCGTCGAGAATCGGCCCAGGCGCAAAGCCGAATTTCCTCCGGAAGCCGAGTTGCTCGGCAGCCTTGAAAATTCCTCCGGAGAGGTGGGGCGGCGTGTCGTTAGGGAGTGTGATGGTGAGTTCTTTGTCGCCGATCATATCCCACACAATTGCGAAGCGAAACTGTCGAGCCCGCTCGCGCACTTGCTTCGCGTAGTAACGACTGCCAACAAGACCGTCCGGCCCATATTCGACGTTCGGACTGATACCCACCACACCTTCCTCGCCGTCGAAAAACACGAGCTCGAACTGCTGGGCAAACGCCGGAGCAAGCGCGAGAACCCGCGAGAACTCCAGCAGGGCTCCGGTGGAACTGCCGGCATCGTTCGCTCCGACAAAGCGAACGGGCATGAGCTTCGTATCGAAGTGAGAGCCCATGATCACTCGCTGCGTCAACCGCGATGCAGGCTGGCCTTTTGTCGCCGGAAAACGCCCCATGATATTGGCAAAAACGGTTTCTCCGCGACCGGACACGGGCGTCTCGCGGAATTCCTGCCGCTCCACCTCCCAGCCATTTTTCACCAATGTCTCTGTGATGTGCTGGCGCGCTTTTTCGATGGCTGCCGATCCGCTCGGACGTGGACCAAAGTCCACTTGCTGCCGCACAAGCTCCAATGCCTTATCGCCGGAAAACTCCTTCCACAAATCCGCCGGCGCCGAGATCGGCGCGGCGGACTCCGGAACCTTGGGTGAGTCACCGCATCCAGAAAAAATCGAGGCGACGATGGCGCACCAAACAGTCGAAATTCTCACCCGCTTATTCCTCCGAAAGGCCAAGCAATTGCAGGATGCGCTGGAGATCATCGTTGCCGTAATACTCGATCTCGATGCGTCCCTTTTTCTCACCGTGAAATACTCCCACTTGCGTCGCGAAATGCTGGCGCAGCCGGTTTTGAAGATGCGCAACCGCCGGCTCGATCTGCGGACTGCTCGCGGGGCCGCGCTTCGGTTTGTTCGTTCCGTTTCCGGCAAAATGATCCGCCATGAGTTGCTCCGCCCCTCGCACGGTAAGCCCCCGGCGCAGAGTCTCCTCGGCGAGCTTGAGTTGCTCATCCTGGGATTTCACGCCGAGCAAAACTTTCGCGTGGCCGACGGAGAGACGCTCTTGCACAACCCAGGTCTGCACCTGCTCGTGAAGCTCCAGAAGGCGCATGGCGTTCGCAACGGCGGCGCGGCTCTTCCCGACTTTTTGAGCAATGTCCTCCTGCTTCAAACTGAAGTCTTTCGCCAGACGGAAAAATGCGCGGGCTTCCTCGATCGGGTTGAGATCTTCGCGCTGGATATTTTCGATCAGCGCCAGCTCGAGAACGTCCTGGTCGGTCGCGGTACGGACAATGATTGGGGCTTCCTTCAGCCCCACTCGTTGCGCAGCACGCCAGCGGCGTTCGCCCGCGATCAGTTCCAGCTTTTCCCCGACGCGCCGCACGATGAGGGGCTGCATGATGCCTTTTTGCTGAATACTGTCCGCGAGTTCCTGAATATGCTCGTCGCGGAACTCCGACCGCGGCTGCCACGGAGACGGGATGATTTGATCGAGCGAGACCATCTGGACGCGTTCGCCGTCTTCCTCGCGAGGAGTCGGCGAGGCGACGCGCGTATTGATCAAGGCACTGAGGCCCTTTCCGAGCGCAGGTTTTAACATAGTGCGGTGATCCGTACGTGGTTCAAAGGGTCTCGGCAATTCCGAATGACGTACCGTCGCGGTTTCTGTAACACAAGGGCGTGCTTATCGAAAAACTCCGCGTCATCCACGATCACTCGCCGCGTCCGGCGGCGGTGAATATGGCGTTCGACGAAGTCCTTCTGGAGCGAATCGCCGTCCCCACCCTTCGGCTTTATTACTGGCAAAATCCCGCGGTCAGCTTCGGCTACTTTATCCGCCACGCCACGGCAGCGGCGGTCGCAGATGGACGGGAGCTTGTGCGGCGGATGACTGGCGGCGGGATCGTCGAGCATGGATCAGACATGACTTACTCGCTTGTCTTCCCCCCGGCACACCCGCTCGCAGCGAGCCCGCCACGCGAGAGCTACCGTGCAATCCACTCCGCCATCGGAGCATGGATGTCGCGCCGCAACATCCAGACCGCACTCGCGCCCCCAAACGCCGGGTCAGCTGATGTATGTTTTGAAAAGGCTGCCGAATATGATCTCCTCGCCGACGCGAAAAAAGTCGCCGGTGCCGCCCAGCGCCGGACTCGCTCAGGACTTCTGCACCAAGGCAGCATCGTCTGCGATGGAATCAGCAAGGCAGACCGGGCCGAATTCCCGTCTGCATTTTCCAGCGAATGGGTGGCCGATGTAGCGGATGCGGCGGATGTGGATGCGGCCGTGCAACTGGCCGCTAAAAAGTACGCACTGACTGCATGGACGATGCGAGTCTGACCGGGGCGGCAGCAAAAAGCCGCATCCTGATTCGGATGCGGCTTTTGAAGCTTCGGCGACATTCACTCCTCTCGGGGAATGATTGATGACGCCCACCTCTGCGGTGAAATTCGTTACTTTCGCGTCAACTGGATCGTCCACTCTTTCTGTGCATCCTGCGTCGCCGGTGCTTTCGGGCGAAGCTCGGTGCGGCGCATCGGCACCAGGACGGGCTGATCGCTCTCGTGTTGAATCCAGACCCCTTGCTCCCGGATTGCACGCACCTGCACTTTGAGACGCTTGCCTTCGGCAATCACCGGCAGGTATTCGCCTTCTTCAAAAGAGCGTCCATTGATCGTTGCGAGCGATGGATTTCCCAAAAGCACGCTGGTGACATTGAAGCTGTCGCCGGAGATCCGGAATGCAGGTTCGCTGACAACGGCCTTGGAGACGTGGACGACAGGCTCTGCCCCGCCGTCTTTGCGCCGCTGCCAGCCGATCGGCCAGAATGGTGCACGCGCCTCTTTGTCCACCGCAAAGCTCGATCGGTGCTTCAGCTCATAGGGCTCGGGCTTGGCGGTGTCCTCGCCACGGGAAGCCGTGCAAGAGAGCAATACTGCAAGTGTCAGAAAGATGGTCGGCTTCATAGTTTGATGATGTTTTGCACAGTGAAGGTTGCGCGTTGTGCTGTCGCGCTATCCAGAGACGCTTGGATCTCGAGTCCCGTGAACTCGAACAATGGTTCGGCGTTCTCGAATTTTGACAGCGCGGTTGCGAGCGAGGCAAATTCTGCATTCGGGATTTCGATCGTCCACATCAGGCGCCGGTATCCGGCGAGATCCTTTTCAGGGGCCTCGTTGTTCATCCGGGCAGTGGTCTTTTCGACACCGTTGGTTTTGAAAAACTCGGCGATTTTTGGCGGACACCACGCGATGGGCGCTCCGTCCGGAATCATTGCGTTCACTTGAGCGATCGTTTTCGTCGCGAGCGGCCCCTTCACGGCGAGAGCACGGGTCCGTGCAATCTGGCCCCGCATTTCGCGCACTTGAGGCTCGGCCTTGGTTATTTCCTCAGCAATTCCGGCTCGCTCGAGTGCGAGAGGCGAGAGCAGGAACTCGTTCGTGGCATAGATAATTCCAAACATGAGCATCGTACCCAGGACGATTTTCTGTTGCTGGTCTTTATTGAGTTTCATGGTGCGTTAGCGTTGAGCGGTTTTAGGTGTTTCAGGAGCAGTATCCGGGCCTGCGGATGTGAAGCTCACTCCGATTGCGAAGATGGCCGTACCCATCTCGACTCCATCCAGATTGACGCGCTCGATACTGTCATCCAGGGAGCGAAACGAGGCGGTCACCCCTTTGTATTTCCGGCCGAAAGCATCGATCATCGCGAGCCGTATATCCTCAGCAACCTTGCGCGGATGCTCTCCCGCTGCGACTCCTTCGATGGACATTCCGATCCGGCGCGGACTTTCGGAGGAATTGGCATCCCCCACCAGCTTCGTGATCTGGACATTCCGAGGAATCACCCCCGCAACGAGCTCAATCACCGGAGCCCAATAGAACCGTTCTTCGATTCGCTTCGTGAAAAGATCCGCGAGTTGAATTGTTTTGTTCAATTCGGCTTCCGAGATCTTCGCTGCAGCAGCCTGCGGCTGCAATTTCACCATTTCAGCCTGGTGGGACGCGTATTGCTCGCGAGCTGTGCTGGTTTCGCTGAGTCGCATGAAATACCAGCCTGCGAGGCAAAGAGCCACGACGCCGAGACTCATCATGGAGATCTTGAGGGGGTCGTATTGCTCCTGTTTGCGAGCTCTCTGGATTTCGTGATATAGATTGATATTGAGTGCCATAGGATTGCCTTTCTAGCCTTTCAGTGCTTCTGTTGCCGCTCCGCATGCGACGCTCAAATCGAGCATCTCCTCAGTAAACCGGGCTCGTCTCGCGGCGGGGACGTTGATTTCACATCGTTCGGTCGCATTCCAACCCAGGCACGGCATTCGCAGTTCTTCGCTGAGAACACGCAGCACGGTCTTGCTCTTCGACAGTCCGCCGGAGACCCAGACCTGACCGACGACTTCTTCCCGTCGTCCTTCAAAGAATCCGATGGAGCTTCCGATTTCCCTAGTCAGAGCCATGAGAGCCATGCGGGCGTTCTCCACCATCATCTCATCTTCCTGGGCGAGCGCTCGAATCACGGTCTCCCGGTCCTCACCGCTCAAGCTGCGCAGCGTCTCGATGAGCGTCCTGCCGCCAAATTCCACGGTCCGAATCAATACCAGTTCACGCCGCACACCAACCATCATGGTCGCGCTGTTGTGGCCGATATCCAAAAGGAAAAACGCGTGCTTGTTGAAGACCTCTTCCTGGGCGAACTCGAATGCATTAAAAACAGCGATGGGCGCGAGTTGCAAAGAAGCGATCGGCGGCGCACCACCCTCGTAAAATGCCGTCCCGATGCTGCTGACTTCCGTGCGGGGAAGACCGGCGACCAGATACCGCTTTTGCCCGCCATACCCCGGCTCCGTCGGGCCGCTTGCGGGAACCATATCGCAATCGAGCACGTAGCTTTTCGTGTCCTGGTTGAGCAATGCCATGCCGTTGAACTTCAGCGCATCGCGAAGTACGTCGGTAGGCGTTTCGGGCTGGTCGATGAGGCGTAGAAGCGCGTCGGGATGCGATACCGCCACCGCGCAGGCCTTGGCACTGCCGCCCATTTGCTTGAGCATCGATTTGATGTTCCTGCCAAGCTCAGCCGGCGTCTGCTCGACAGTGTCGTCGAGAATGTGTGATGCGAAATTGGTGACCACGAAACGATTGGCACCCTTCTTTTGCATGATTACCGACTTCAGCGCATAGCGGCCGATGTCGAGTCCGATTACAGATGTTAAGGTTTTAGCCATTTGCGTAATGAGATTAGCAGCACGTGTGCCGGGTTCTGGAGATTCTTAAAAAACTTACCGTTCTGCATTTTCCTGCGAGCCGTGAAAACGCTGCGACCGGTCTGTCCGGTAATTGTCCAGCAGAGTCATCAGGAAGAATAACGCTCCGGCCGAGACCGCGAGAACGAGGACGACGCTCGCGATTCGGATTCCCGCACGACCGGTGGAGTGGCTGCGCTTGCTCCGCATTGCGTCCATTTGGAGGTCGAGCATTTTTAAGAGTTGCTCTGGCGTTGGCTCTGATGTCTTGGTTTCGTTCGCATTCATGACTTTGGATTTCGAAAAATGATGGGCACTACGCCTCAGGAAAGAGCTTATATTGGGCCGTTTGTTCTGTTTCTTGCATTTTTGCTTTTTTCCGAGTTCGTGGGAAAGCTGGATGCATTCTCCGGCCACTGGACGATCACCTCATCGAAGTATTGGATCTTTCCCCTGCAAGCATTGGTCTGCGGCATCATTCTCTGGCGAGGGAGACGAAGCGTGACTCTTGGGCCATTGCGCGGGCTTGGATGGGCGTTCATTGCAGGAATTCTTTCGCTGGTTGTATGGGTTGCGCCACAGGCATGGCTGGGCGCGGAGCCGAGAATTGTCGGATTCGATCCCGCTTTTTTCGGTTCCTCGGGCTCTCCATATTGGTTGAACGTCATCGCCCGAATTTTCCGGATGGTCGTAATAGTACCGCTTGTCGAAGAGTTGTTTTGGCGGGGATTCCTGCTCCGGTTTTTGATCAAGGACGAGTTTCAGACGGTGCCGTTCGGCACCTTCGCGTGGAAGTCATTCGGCATCGTTTCGGTGGCATTTTGTTTCGAGCATCAAATGGCCGACTGGCCGGGCGCACTGGTCACAAGCGTCCTATATAATCTCGTCGCCTACCGCACCAAGAGCCTGGCCGCCTGCGTCGTTGCCCACGCCGTGACAAATCTCGGGCTTGGAATTTACATCCTTCGGACCGGCCAGTTTGGTTTTTGGTGAGGCTGGCGGGAGACCTGCTTGTTCAAAGTCATGCACCACTCATTCTCACAGAGAATCATTCTCGTCCTTTTCTTCGCACTCTGTGCGGCAGGTCTCATGGAATTCTATCGCCACATGGTCTGGCAGGCAAATGAAGACGTGAATGGAGAAGCGTCCGTTAAGAAGAACTATTCCGGCCCGCGCCGCTAGCACTCATTCGCCGGCAGATTTGCAGCCGGTTCGCGCCCGCGCAGCCACTGCGTTCGTACCCGCAATCCTGCTCGCAGGCATCGGAGTTCCGAGTTTCGATGCCTCTCAATAACTGGCATTGCCTCCGTCTCCCGTTTCTGAGAGTATTTTCTAAATAATGACCAACGCAGAGTCGCTACCAGCATCGATTATCCATGCAATCCCGCTCGGTGCTGAGACTGCGCTGGATGCCACGATGGCGCATTTCGACTGCCAGGCCGGAACGGTCCACTGGCTCGGAGCAGACGGTGTTTTACAACTTGGCGCCCACCGGAATCTGCCGCCGCCAATCGTCAGCATCATCCAGACAGTGCCTGTCGGGAAAGGGATCGCCGGACTCGCTGCGGAAAAGCGTGAACCCGTATCGTTTTGCAATCTCCAGACCGACGATACCGGTCGGGCGCGCCCCGCTGCAAGGACCACGGGAATGGAAGGCTCCATCGCCGTACCAATGCTCGTCGCCGGCGAGCTCCGCGGCGTCCTCGGGGTCGCCAAAATTTCCGCTTACGACTGGAATGATGCCGAGAAGGCATCGCTCCTGCATATCGCTTCACTGCTCGGTGAAAATCGACCTTAGCTTTCAGCCCATGACCAACCAACATACTCGCCCTAATTACCATATTGCCTCGCCCGTTTCTTCCGGGCACTTTCCGCACTCTCGCATGGAGAACAATGCCTTATCACCCCTCAAAGGGCCGATTCGTCCCGGCATCAAGGCTGCGCGTCTTATCATCCCCGCCCTGCTAATCGGCACGCTGGGAACGGTCGCGCAAGACCGGGGGATAAAGTTCCGCGGCGACGTGCCACTTGCGCCGGAAGTTGTCCCCATAAGCCCCGGAGCTCCAGCCGCCGTGGAATTGCCGGACCCGCAACCCGTTCTACCGGGCTCGAAACTCGTGCCCGCGACAAAGCCGACACTCATTCCAGACGCGTCCCCCGCCCAGCCGCAGCAAGACGCAGCGCCGCTGCTCCCCGATCCTCAGCCAGTCAATCGCGGCACCGCACCGGAGACGAATCCCGGCGAACTTCGAGTGCGCCCCGACCCGAACTCAATGCGTGTCCCGCCGCCGCCGATGCCGCGGGTTGACGTGCCGCAAATCGAAAGCGTGAATCTTTTTCCCACGCCCCAGCAGCAGTTGGAAAATGCCAGCATGGAAATCGAAAAGGGCTGGCAACTCGTCATCCACGGCGGTGTCCGTGCGACTTGGGACAGCAACATTTTCATCCAGAGCAAAAACGAAGAGTCCGACTTCATCGTCACATTTTCGCCCGGTCTCGCAGTGGGCATCGGCGACTTCCGGCAGGATCTCACCGCGCCCGGAACATTCCGCGATCGGTTTGACAGGACCGACGCCGAACTTGGCAAGCGCTACTTCTTCCTCGACTACAATCCGAACTATCACCTGTTCACCGCCAACAGCGACGAGAGTAGTTTCGATCAGGACATCCGCGCGGAAGGACGTTACGCATTTGCGAAGCTGACGCTCGGAGCCACTGCGCGATTTGAGACACTAAACATCGCGGACTCCGACCTCGGCGAACGCGTGAAAATGCGGAAGTATCACGGTCGTTTCGGCGCAGACTACGCACTCAACGGCAAGACCACGCTGGAGGCGGTGTTCGACCACACGATTCGCAATTACGAGGGCGACCGCAGCGACATCACGGAATATCGCGCAAGCGCCTGGGTGGATTATCAGGTACTTCCGAAAACCAATCTCGCCCTCGGCTACACACACGGCTGGGTCGATGTGGACAATGGCGACAGCCAGGAGTTCGATCAGTTCCAGCTCCGGGCCGTATGGAAGGCTTCCGAAAAAATCAGCGTGCGCGCCAGCGGCGGCGTGGAGTTCCGCGGCATCGACAATCGCGACGACATCACCAACGGCACCTTTGCCGTCGGCCTCATCTACAATCCGTTCGATGCGACGAGCATCTTCCTGAACGGCTTCCGCAAGACCTCGACCTCCGCCAGCGGGCAAAATGAAACTTACACCACCACGGGCTTCGACGCGCGGGTCGTGCAGCGCTTATCGCAAAAGTATTACCTCACCGCTGCTGCCGGCTACCAGACGTCGGACTACGAGGAAAACCTCATCAGCGGATTCTCGCGCGAAGATGATTACGGATGGGCCCGGCTCAGCCTCGGATGGGACGTCAATAAATGGATGACAGCCATGATCGCCTACGAATACCGGAATAACGACTCCAATCAGGAGGATCGTTCGTTCGAAGACCATTTGCTCTACTTACAATTCAGCTTCCTGTTTTAGCCGTGCGCACGCTCGTCATTCTCGCACTCGCATTCATCTCCTCGCTCATGGAGGCGCGCTCGCAAGACAGCGCGGTCATCAAGTCGAGCGACAAACTGGAGATGAAAGTGGCGGGCGAAGAGGACATGACGAGCCAGCTCACGGTCGGCTCGGACGGCTCGGTGAACGTCACCTTTATCGGCCGGGTGCGCGTGAGCGGAATGAACGTGGGTGACGCAGCCACAAAGATTCGCACCGAGCTTATCCGAAAGCGTTACTTCGTGGACCCTCAGGTGAGCATCAACATCACATCCGCCGCGAAGCTCTTTTTCACCGTCATCGGACAGGTGAACCAGCCGGACCGGATCAAGTTTCCAGCGGATGGAAGAATGGAACTCATGTCCGCCATCGCGAGCGCCGGCGGTTTCAGCAAAATCGCCGATCCCGGCAAAGTGACCGTCACGCGAGCGAAAGGCGAAAGCGAAATCTACGACACAAGGAAGCTGACCGATGCCGTCCCGATTTATCCGGGCGACATGGTCCAAGTCGGAGAGAGTCGCTTCTAAATATCTGCTCATGGCAGTCTCATACCGATCCAATTCGCGACCCGGATCCCCCGAAGAGCCTCGCCGTCGGCAGAGCCGAAGCAGCAAGGACTCCGGCGCACCAAACATCGACCTTCGCTCTTGGGTATTTCTCCTGCGCGAACGGGTTCTTCTCATCCTCATCTGCATGGGTGTGACGATCGGCAGCGCAGTCTATTACCTCGCGAAAACGCCGCCGATTTTCACCGCAGTCGGCGCGCTGGAAGTACTGACCGAGACCCAGCGCGTAATGGGAGACGTAAAAGCATTGAATCCCGAAGCCTCCAGCAGCATCGAGGCCGTAAACACCGTCGAGAACGCGCTTGTGAGCGATTCACTCATGCTGCGTGTCGTTCAGGTCAACGAATTGCAATTGACCCATCCGCAATTCATGGCCGACCCGAAGACCGGTCGTCCGCTCACGGAGGGACAATTAGCAAAAGCGATGGCCGGGAAGGTGGCTGCCAAGCAGAAGCGCGGCTCGCGAACGATTGAAGTTTTCGTGGACGACCAGAACGCAAAGATGGCCGCAAAGCTCGTAGCCTCAATTATGGAATGCTACATCGCATCGCGCGACGAACTGCAAGTCGGCACACAAGGCGAAGCGGTAAAGGACCATATCGACAAACAGACCCACCTCGAAAAAGATCTTCAGGAATCGGAGCGCGAGCTTCAGGCGTTTCGCGAAAAGAACAACACGACGGACCTCGACAAAAACGAGAACCAACTCAGAACCCGAATCGAAGACCTCGGCAAACAGTTCACCGCCGCAAAGGCCCGTCGCATCGCGCTGGAAGGCGATCTGCCAATCCTCAAGCACCGGACGGAACTGACCACCGAGCAATTGCTCGCGCTCTCCACCGTGGCAGCCCAGCCCGACGTGCAGGAGGCGCAAAAGAAGCTCATCTCCGCAGAGGCCGACTTCGCCTCCGCAAAGCGCGTCTATTTGGAGAATCATCCAAAATTCAAACGCGCCAGCAGCACCCTCATCGACTACACAGCATCCCTCGAAAAAGCAGTCCGGCAGGCAGCCACAATGGTTCCCAACAACTACGACATCGCCCGGGAGACCGAGGAAAAGCTGCAAAAGGAACTCACCGAGCTCGAGAAATCCTACATCGAACTCAAAAGCATCTCGCTCCCCTACCAGATGCTCGCCGGTAAAGTGGAAGGCCGTCAGAAAATCCGCGCAGACCTCAATGAACGCATTGACCAGCTCAAGATCGCATCAGGCATCGCCGCACGGAATGTCGTGGTGAGCATGAAGCCCGTCGTCCCCGACCAACCGAGCAAACCCGGCCGCACGAAGATTCTGGTCCTTTCCGTCGTATTTGGCCTCGGCATCGCGTCCACCCTCATTGTTTTGCTCAAGGCGTTCGACAACACAATTCTATCCATTGATCAGGCAGAAACCGAGCTCGGCCTCCCCGTTCTCGCCGCAGTCCCGCAGGCAAAAGGGAAAGCATCGAAAACGCAGCTCGTCATCGCCGACTGCCCCGCCTCCCGGGAGGCGGAGGCATTCCGCTGCCTTCGAACATCGGTCTCTCTCGCCAGCAGCGACGTCTCGCAGAAAGTCATCCTGTTTACCAGCGCAGTGCCCGCAGAAGGAAAGAGCTACTGCTCCGCGAACTACGCCGCAGCACTCGCGCAGCAAGGGCTTCGCACGCTGCTCATCGACTGTGACCTCCGTCGTCCCGCACTTGGCCGCGTATTCCCGACGAAAAAGGACGCACACGGAATCACGGACTTCCTCACCGCAAAATCCAAGTTCGATGAAAGCTGGCACGTCACCGAAGTCAGCAAGCTTTACTTCATGCCCGCCGGCACCATGAACGCCAATCCCGCCGAGCTTCTCTCGGGTGAAGTCGTGGCGAAAATCCTCAAGGAAGCCGCACGGAAATTTGACCGCGTGATCATCGACTCCGCGCCAGTCAACGCGGTCAGTGACACCCTGCTCCTCGCCGAGCACGTCGATGCCGTTGTCTTCGTTGTCCGTGCCCGCAGCACGCCCGTTCGCGCCACCGTCCGTGCGCTCCAGCAGCTCCGCAAGGCCAATGGAGTGCCATGCGGAATCGTCCTCAATCGCCTGCCGGCCCGCGGTTCCAACTACTACTATTACGATGAGGGATCGTATCACTCGAAAGGCGTTTACGGCGCATAGTTCGGAGTGAATCCAGAGCCGACACTTCGCGCAAAAACCAAGCGCAGTCTGATATGGGGTTCAATCGAAGCGGCAAGCCGTTTCATGCTCCAGTTTGTGGTCATCGCCGTGCTCGCGCGGCTACTCGATCCACCGGAACGCGGGCAGGGTGAAAAAGATGATGGGGGAAGATCACGGGAGGAAATGAGAAATGAGCACTGAAATCAGCATCGGATCAACGGACAGCGACAGACCATCTGCCGACTTGAAAACAAGCGGGAAACCGGAACGGATCGCCGAACTCGACGTCCTTCGCGGAATCGCCGCCGTCTGGGTCATGCTCTTCCACTATAACGTGCGATGGTTCGAGCAACCGGGGCCGCCGCAAAGCCCCTTCGGCGAATACGCCGTGCATCTCTTTTTCATGATCAGCGGCTTCGTGATTTTCATGACGCTGCGCAACACAAAGACCGGCGCGGACTTCGTCGTATCGCGCTTCTCGCGCCTCTATCCGGTATACTGGGCGGCAGTGTTGGTGACCGCTGCCGTCATGGCATTCGTCCCACCATTTGCAAAAAACGCCGTCACATTCCCGCAAGTCGCCGCGAACCTCACCATGCTCCAGCAGTGGCTGCGCGTGAAGGAAGTGGACGGCGTCTATTGGACCCTCGCCATCGAACTCGCGTTTTACGGCTGGATGTTTCTGATCTTTAAAATCCGAGCCCTCAACCGAATCGAACTCGTCGGAACGATTTGGATCTTCATTGAACTTTTCGCCCGCGCCTGGGAGCGGATGCAACTGGCCGCATTCAAGCTCGCTCCCGAAATTATTCCCTCAATCATTTCGCGGACGCTCATCCTCGAACACGCGCATCTCTTCGTCGCCGGGATGGTGTTCTTCCGCATCCGCACGGAAGGCTCCACCATCGGCCGCGCGGCGCTCCTCGGGCTTTGCCTGTTCACGCAGTTCTTCATTCACGGTCCACTTGGAACACCGTTCATCGGCATCTTCTTCGGCATCTTCCTTCTCGTCGCAAAACGGCAGCTCGCGTGGCTCGCGTTTCGCCCGCTCGTATTTCTCGGAACCATTTCTTACACGCTCTTTCTCGTGCATCAAAACATCGGCTACGCGGTCATGCGCCAGCTCGTGGAGCAGCCCCGACTCGTTCAAGTATCCGCCGCAGTCGCAGTGGCCATCGCACTTGCGACACTCCTCACGTTCTTCGTCGAAAAACCGTCCCTCCGATTCCTCCGCCGCCGATACGCCGCCCGCATTCGTTCGATTCCCGCCTCGTCATCCAAAGACTCAGAAACCAACCGCGGAAAGATCGGAACGGGGAAGGAATGATCGAGAATGCGATATTTATCGGCGGCTGCGCGAGAGCAGGCACCACACTCTCAGGCTCAATGCTTGGCGGACACAGCACCGCCGTCTGCGTGTCGGAATCTCCATTCAAAGTCGGGCTCCTGCGTGACAAGCGCCTGACCGACCGCGAGCAAGCGCTCCGTTTTCTAACAAACCACTGGCGCTTCAGCCTGTGGGATATTGCCGGTGAATACTGATGATTTGCCGGACCACTGCGAATTGAACCGCACCGGAATCATGCGACAGCCTTGCGAATGCGGCTACGAAGTAGAGCTCTTCCGCTGGTGGGACAAAACCGAGCACTACGGAGGAAAAGAAAACCGCAGCGCGCACAATGCTAAGAAAGTCGTGTTTGTTTGTAGGAAGCCGGCTTAAAAGACTTCCACGGTATGAGGACATTTGAACTTTTGCGAACCGACGGAAAACCGCCCGCCTTGAGACACATCGCAATCGGCGGGCTTCTGATGCAGGTCACGGCGCTCATCGGTGCCGGAGTTCTGGCGGCTTTCACGTGCCGGCTTTTTGGACTATATCTCTATCATTTTACTGTGTGGCTTGCGGTGGCGCTTTCGGTGTGTGGTATCTCTATGTATCGCCGCGGTGTCTCACTGAGACCGAGTTGGAACCGCTCCGACCTCTCTGCTTCAAAGCTCGCCAACTTCCAGCACTGGGTTGCGATCATCGGCGGCGGCTTGGCTTTCGCACTACGAGGCAAGATGCTCGGAGGGCCGACGCTCGCGTTCTTCATCATCGAATCAGCGTTCCTGCTCGTTTACGTGAATTTCATTCTCCTCTCGGTAGCTCTTAAGATCAAAGTGGACCGTTCGACATGGGCGGCATCGGCCCTCCTTGCCGCTGCGTGGTACACTACATTCGAACATCTGAACTGATGCTCTCTAACGGCTACGAGTTCATCCTGATCCTCATCCCGATCTGCCTGCTCGTCATTTTCCTGCCCGGCGGCTCGCGATGCCCCCCTGCGCGGCGATACACAAATCTCTTTGTCACCATGCTGCTCGCCGGACTGTGGCACGGCGCCGGATGTGCGTTCATCATCTGGGGCGGTCTCCACCGGACGTATCTTTGCGTGAATCACGCATGGAGCGCCTTCGCAAGAAACCGCGCGTTTTTACAAAGCAAGCCGATGCTCGCCTCGCTGGCCGGCACTTTTCAGTTCGCCACAGCACCATTCAAAGTGCAGGACTTTCCGTGGATATTCGGCGGTGCGCTCATCGCCTTCTTTGCGCCGAATACGCAGCAACTCTTCCGCGTAGCGATTCCCGCACGCGAGACGAACGAGCCGCCGATTTGGAAAATAGATGGGCACTGGGTGGTGCTCACAGCGATTGTGTTTGTGGTCGCGTTTTTCCGGCTCACTGGGGGCACCGAATTTTTGTATTTTCAGTTCTGATGAGGACTTCCGCGCTCGCAATCGCAACGCCGTGGCACGGACGCCCCGCCCGTGATCGTGGCACGGACGCCCTCGTCCGGCACCGCGCCGATATCCCAGAGACTCTCTTCAGCCTCGACGCCCTGATCGACAGCATCAAAATCCTCCGCGACAAAACGGGCGTAAAATACAAAGACGGCGTGTGCGACGAAGTGCTGATGAAGCCCTATACTATTCCATCAAAGATCCTCGCGGAGAACGAACGGTGGAAGGACGGGAGCCGGAAGTTTGCGTGGAACGACAAAACTGGTGAGAACGCGCTGCGAACAGCGTTCACACAAATTCTGGAGTTTTGCGCCGTTCGAGGAATCAAACTTGGCATTTTCACAAACCCGCTCCACGCAGAGATGCTCGATATCGAATACGGAAACGGAGATACGTTCAGTCAATGGGCTCAATGGCTCGGCGAAAGCCTCGTCGTCGAATTCGGAACGGCGCGCGATAGGCCGTTGCAATACGTAACGATACCCTTCCACAACTACTACCACTTCCGGGCGGGAAATTCCGAGCCATTCCCCTCGCCCACCGACAAAGTGAGCGCCATGCAGTCTTACTGCGAAATCTCACACTTCCGCAAAGCCGTAGGCGACCGCGTCCTCACCGAAATGATGAAGAACGAGCACCTGTCACAGGGCGACTGGCTCGAGACCCTGAAAGCTGAACGAGCCCAGTGGAAGGAAACGCGATGATCCACATCCTTTCCAACATGCGCGAATACGGCGGGGCCGAGAAGAACATCTCCACACTCTTGCCGCACATCGTCGCGAAAATGCCCGTGCGCATTTTCGTGGAGAACGACACGCATCGGGCGGATTGCGAAGCGATTTCCGGCATCCAGTTAACCGCGACAGCAAAGGGCAATAGTCCGCTCGCCATGCTGAAGACGTTCTTTTTAATTGTCCGTGCGTTTGCAAAAGAACGCCCGGAGCAACTCCTCGCGAACGGCCACAAAGGCGCGCTGTTTCTCGTGCTGCTCCGCACGTTTTTTCCGCAGGCACGCAAGGCGCGCTACGCGATTTTCGTTCGGGACTTTGACTATTATTGGCTCGGGAAATTCCTTCCCCTTCTGCCCGACTGTCACCTACTGGCACCGTCGCAGGCCGTCTTTGACAGCGAGCGCTACAAAGCGTGGGGCATCGAAAAGTGTCCGCAGACCATCATCGAAAATGCCACCGAACTCTACACATCCGAGCCCGTGCCGGACGAAGGCTGGGTCGGACTGCTCGCGCGTCTGCTCCCGTGGAAAGGCGTCGAATACGCCATCCGCGCAATGCGTATCGTCGCTGACAAAATCCCCGCCGCAAAACTACGCATCTACGGCGAAGCCGTCGGCACGGATTACGTCGCGAGTCTCCACTCGCTGGTTGCCGAGCTAAAGATTGGAGCCAATGTCGAGTTTCACGCCCACACCCGCGATGTCGCCAGCGTCTATCGCGGCGGCGCACTCTTCCTCGTGACGAGCCTGAATCAAGTCCCCGGACCGGAAGCGTTCGGGCGCGTGATCATTGAAGCATGGAGTCATCGCCGCCCCGTGATCGCGTTCGACTGCGGAGGGCCCCGCCATTTAATCGAAGACGGCATCGACGGATACCTCGTGCATGAAAAAGACACCGCCGTGCTCGCCGAAGACATCATCGAGTTGCTGGAGGATCCCGAGCTGCGCCGCTCGTTCGGCGAAGCGGGATACGCGAAGGTGCGAGATCGATTTAATCCCGAACTTCTTGCAGCCCGCCTGCTCGAATCACTTGGAACCCCGCCCGCATTCGCGCAAACGCCGGGCGCTTTGCGGAAGAAAAGTTCATCACCGCGATGAAGACTCTCGTGGAAGAGAAGCTACGCTAAAACTTCCACTGCCGCGCTTGCTCGTGGGTGCAGAACCGGATGAACCCACGTCCGCCGGGCCGCCCGTTCCCGCTTAAGCCCAGCCCGCCAAAAGGCAGCGTTCCGGGTGAAAATGTCGTAGGCAGATTTGCGTAGATATTTCCCATGCGCAGGGAGTCGGCTATCTTCAAGAACTGCGTTTCGTCCTTCGTGAAAATCGATGCGGTGAGTCCGAATGGTGTGGCGTTGACTCTCGCAATCGCTTCGTCGAGAGCGTCGAAAGATTCCACTTCCAGAATCGGCGCGAACGGCTCCGCCGCTGCATCTGCAAAACCGTGACGCACAGCAGGGGTGACAAAGTATCCGCGCTTTTCACCCGCGACTCCCACTGCGCTGCCGGGTAAGAGCCACTCCGCATTTGCTGCGATGAGTGACTCGTATCGAGCCATGGAAGCAGCGCTCACGAGCGGACCCAGTTTTGTCGTGGCAAGGAGAGGATCGCCGGGCACGTAACGCTTCAGCGAGTTCAGCAATCGCACCAGAAAATCCGGTTCGATGCTGCGATCCACGAGCAATCGACTGGTCGCATTGCAGCGCTGACCACTGGTGAAGCAGAGGCCGTCGGCCACGGCGTCCGCAGCGAGATCGAGGTCGGCGTCGCCGCAGACGATGGTGGCATTGCGCCCGCCGAGTTCGAGCGCGAGTTCCTTGGAGAAATCCTCCGCCACCGCGTGACTCAGCGCGCGCCCAGCCGGCACACTCCCGGTAAAACAAATCGCGCGCGTTCGCGGGTCGGTGGCGAGTGCGATCGCCTCGTCCGCTCCTCCGCGGACGACCTGGAAAACACCTTCCGGAAACGCAGCCGCCATGAGCGCCGCATACCTCGCCACGACATGGTCGGCGAGCGGCGAAGGCTTCAGAATGACCGGATTTCCCGCGAGCAAATGCGCAACGGTCGCGCCGTGCCCGAGGTGCAGCGGAAAATTGAACGGCGAGATGACTGTAGCGACGCCCATCGGCAATCGACGAACCAACGCGGTGTGAGGACCGTCCGTGACCGCCCTGGGCGCAAAATGCTCCTGAGCATCGGCGATGGTCAGATCGATTTTCGCGATGACTGCGCCCACTTCTCCGAGTGACTCCGTGAGCGGCTTCCCGGTCTCAAATGCGATGCCTCGCGCGAGTTCGTCCTTGGCGGATGCGAGCGCGGCTTGCGCCTGTTTCATTTTTTCGCAGCGTTCATCCAGACTGACTGCGGCCCATGTCTCCGCAGCCGCAGAAGCAGCAGCGAGGACAGGTTCGCAGGGCGTGACTTCGATTGCGGGAATCTCGATGGAAAGGTCGCTGGGACAAAGGCGCATGATTAAGAAAGTTGAGCTGCGTGATGAAGCTGGGCGTATCGTCCCCCGCGCGCGACGAGTTCATCGCCCCGGCCTTGTTCGACAACGGTTCCTTCGCCGAGCACGACAATTTTATCCACTTTGTGAATAGTCGCGATGCGGTGCGTGATGATCAGCGTGGAGCGCCCGCGCATGAGTTCCTCCAGCGTGGTCATGATTGCGGCCTCCGTCTGGGGATCGAGAGCGCTGGTCGGCTCATCGAGGATGAGAATCGGCGCGTTCTTTAGGAATGCACGGGCAATGCCGATGCGCTGCCGCTGCCCGACGCTGAGGTGCCCGCCGCGCTCTCCTACTTGCGAGGCGTAGCCTTCCGGGATCGCCATGATGAAATCGTGCGCCTGCGCGCGCTTTGCGGCTTCGATGATTTCCTCCTCCGTCGCATCGGGCCGGCCGTAGGCGATATTCTCGCGAATCGTTGTAGAAAAAAGGAGCGTATCCTGGAGCACGATGCTGATCTGGGAACGAAGCGAGCTTTTCGTAACCGCCCGCAGATCGTGCCCATCAATAAGGACGCGCCCTTTCACCGGGTCGTAAAACCGCGGCACGAGCGACAGCATCGTGCTTTTTCCCGCGCCGGTGCCGCCCACGAAAGCGACCGTCTGGCCCGGCTCGATACGGACATTCACATCATGGAATACGAGCCGGCTCTCGTCGTATCCGAAAGCGACACTATCAAGAATCACCTCGCCCTTTACCGGCGGCAACTGCTTCGCGTCAGGGGCGTCGGGCACATCATTTTCACGGTCGAGAACTTCGAAGCAACGCTGAGTCCCGGCTGCGGCACCCTGCAATCCCCACGCAACGTGAGTCAGTGCTTCGAGCGGTTGGTAAAGCATGAGGACGAGCGTCGAGAGCCACCAGATATCGCCCAGAGAAAGCCGGCCTTCGATGACGTGTTGCGAGCCGACGTAAAACATTGCTGCGCTCCCTGCGGCAACCAGAGTTCCAACGATCAGCGCGCTGCGCATCGAAGTGGCGTTGAGGCGGAGATTGGCCTCCAGACTTTGTGCAGCGCTCGATTGGAACTGAGCCACTTCGTGATCTTCACGACCAAAGGCCTGCACGATTTTCACAGAACTGAGACCTTCTTGTGCAACCGTGAGAACCGCGCTTTCCTTCTCTGCAATCGCCGTGCTTTGGTCTCGGATTCGTTTCGCATACCAGTAGATCGCAAGGATCATAAACGGCACGATCAACAGCGAGAGGAGCGCGATTTCTTTGTCCATGACCCACATCGTTCCAAACGTGGCAACGAGGCCGATGATGCTCTGGAAAACGAAGAACCACTTGGAGTAAACCGCCTGGATGCTTTGGGAATCGTAGGCCACGCGGAACGAGCTGTCGGCACTGCGTCTCTGATCGTGGAACTTCAGCGGCAACGAATGAAGATAAGCGTACAGCTCCGTCCGCAGGCGAAGCAGGGTCTTCAGGCTGACACGCAGTGTGATTACGGAAACCACGTAGCCGATTCCGCCCGCGAGCAGGTGAAAAACCACCATCAGCGCACACACTCCGGCGAGGAGCGTCCCATTACTCCAACCCTCAATGACGATCTGTTGCTGCTTGGCGGCGGGGAGGAGTGTGTCCACGATGTATTTCATCGGCCACGGGCGGAGCACATTGAAGGCGTTCGCGACCAGCGTGAGCATCATCGCGGCAAGCGTCGGCCCTGCGTACGGACGAAAATAAGACAAGGCGCGGCGATGAACGGACATTGCAGAGATGAATATCAGCCTTTCCGGCGAAAGCAAACACCCGGCTGACCTTGCGGCCAGCCGGGTGCTTTGAATAATTACGTTACCCGTGGATTACAGGTTGAACGGCGACCAGAACGATGTCGGGGCTTCGTTTGAGAGCGCGTTGAATGTGGCCG
>JAYUSJ010000062.1:0-24378 GCA_043755735.1 Verrucomicrobiaceae bacterium
GAAGACGGTCGGTGGGAATAAAGGCACAATCTATTCGACCACGGGGAGCAGCGGCAGATTGGATACTTCATTCACCGCCAGGCCGGTATTTTTTACCCAGCAGCTCCAGATGGGTTCCGGCATTCTTGATGTGAGCGGTGACCGGCTCGACTACCGGTTCCTCGATTCCTCCGGCGTCATCCGTGACTACTTCACCATCATCAAAACCAACCCCTGATTTGCCATGAAAACTCTTTTTGCTCTTCTTGCACTGGCCGCATCCGCGTTCGCGGAAAACGTGCTCGTTTACCGTGACATCCCGATTGCCCCCGAGCGGATGCAGTCGGCATTCGCGGGTCATGCTGTGACGTTCGCTCGCAGTCCCGGCGAGTTCGGCTCCCGGCTGGCGGCGGGCGGTTACGGACTCGCGGTCTTTTTAAACCAAGCGCGTGCATCATCGGAATCTTCCGCAGCGATCACGGCCCTCGGGGTCTATGCGGCGGATGGAGGTCGCGTAATTTATTCGGACTGGTCGCAGAACTCCGCGCTCGCGGCACCTTTCGGCGCGGGCTTCGCAGGTGATACGGATGGCGGCGATGTGACAGTGGATCCGACGCTCGCCACCGGCATCGCCGGGGGCGTTGTCAAGGTCCGCACGACGACGTGGTTTAGCAGCGCGGCGATTCTGTCCGCGCCGGTGGGCAGTGTAGTGGCTGCGACTTATCCCGGCGGGCAGCCTGCCATTGTGACCGGGAACAGCGGGCGCACTGCGGTTCTTGGTTTCCTCAGCGACACGCCAACGTCTTCGCAGCTTTTCACGAACCTCGTGACGCAGACACTCGCTGCGCCGCTCGATCCAGTGATTGCAGGCAATTCTGCCGTCCCGACGTCCACGGTTGCCGCGGATTTCTCGGCGAGCGTCGATACCAACCGCCTGGCTTGCACGGTGTTTTTCGACTACGGCCCGGATACTAATTACGGATCATCGGTGAGTGTTTCGATCCCGGCTGGTAGCCCCGATCCAGTGGCGATCTTCACCAGCGCGAGCGGTCTTGCTCCGCACACGTTGTATCACTGGCGGACCCGCGTGGTTGGCGGAACCAATGTGGTGACCGGTCCGGACGCGACATTCACCACACTCAATACGGCACCGGTCGCCGAAATATCCACGGTCACGCTCGGCACAGGCAATAGCATCGAAGTCGTGCTTCCGTTCACGACCCCGGATGCCGACGGCGACATGGTGAGCGTGACCCGCATCGGAAGCGGAACGCTCTTCTCGACCGCGGCTGGCAGCACCGCAGGCAGTGCGCTCATTAGTGCAGGAACGATGGCCGTTGGGACGCAGGCATTCACTTTCGAAGTCAGCGACGGAATCGCTTCCGCAACAGGAACAGTGAGCGTCACCATTGTGGACGACGACGCGCCTTCGCTTACGCTGAATGGCGCAGCGTTGCACATCGTCGAAGCCGGGACGCCCTACACTGAACCCGGCGCGACTGCGTCCGATTTGGTAGCCGGCGATCTCACCCCTGTGATTGCGATCAGCGGCGCGGTGAATACTTTGTTGTTGGGCGATTATCCGGTGAATTACTCCGCGAGCGACGGAGTGAATACGACGACCGCGGTCCGCACCGTGCGGGTCGTGGACACGACGCCGCCGGTGATTGCGCTGAATGGCGCCCCGACGATCACGCTCGAAAGTCCGTTGCCGTTCAACGATCCCGGTGCGATTGCGAGCGACACGCGTGCGGGAAATCTGACTCCCGCAATCGTGGTGACGGGCGCGGTAAACCCGGGAGTCCCCGGCACGTATGTCATCACCTACACGGTGAGCGATGGAATCTACTCCGCATCGACGACACGGACGGTGGATGTCGTGGACACGACGCCGCCAGTGATTGCGCTGAATGGAGACGCGACGATCACGTTGGAAAGTCCGTTGCCGTTCAACGATCCCGGTGCGATTGCGAGCGACACGCGTGCGGGAAATCTGACTCCGGCGATCGTGGTGACCGGTGCAGCGAACGCGGGCGTTCCCGGCGCGTATGTCATCACCTACACGGTGAGCGATGGAATCTATTCTGCCTCGACCACACGGACGGTGAATGTCGTGGACACGACGCCGCCGGTGATAGCGCTGAATGGAGCCGCGACGATCACGATTGAGGCTCCTGATCCATTCAGCGATCCGGGCGCAACAGCGAGCGACACGCGTGCAGGGAATCTCACGCCGGCAATTGTGGTCACAGGTTCCGTGAACACCGCCGTCCTCGGTTCGTACACGCTCACCTACACCGTGAGCGACGGCATTCTTAGCGCTTCGACTTCGCGGACGGTTTTGGTGACGGACACGACGGCGCCTGCGATTACGGCGACACCGGCGGCAGCCAGGCAGTATGTCATCAACTCCGAGCTCGCGACGCCTCCCGATTTCCGGGGCGAAATCATCGCGCAGGATGCGAGCGCGATCACGGTGGTCCAGTCACCTGCGCCGGGCACGCAATTGGGCGTCGGCATTCACGTCATCACGTACGCGGTCACAGACGCTGTCGGGCTCATCAGCAATGGCAGCAGCACTTACGAAGTGTTGCCGATCGCTCTTTCCGCCGGAGCGACGACGCCGACGACCGCCGGTTTCTCCGCAACCCTGGATACCAAGGGGCTTGCGACCAGTTTCACTTTCGACTACGGCACGGATACCAATTACGGATCATCCGTCGTTGCCACGGTTCCCGCAGGCAGTCTTGCTCCCGTGACGGTCCCGGCAAATGTGGCCGGGCTCGCTCCGCACACCGTGTATCATTGGCGTTCGCGCATTGTTGTAGGCACTGCGGTTGTGACGAGTGTCGATGCGACTTTTCACACGCTCAACACTCCGCCGGTCGCAGGGACATCCACGGTCACACTCGGCACGGGAAACAGCATCGAGGTCCTCCTTCCGCTCACCAATCCGGATGTGGACGGCGATGTCGTGAGCGTCACCAGCATCGGCAGCGGAACGCTATTTACCACGGCGGCCGGGAGCAGCGCCGGGCGCGTGCGCATCTCGGCGGGTTTGACCGCGGTGGGGACGCAGGCGTTCACTTTTGTGATCAGCGACGGGATCGCTTCCGCGACGGGAACGGTGACCGTCACCGTAGTGGATGATGATTTGCCTTCGCTCACGCTCAACGGCGCAGCGCTCATTACCGTCGAGGCAGGCTCGCCTTACAACGAACCCGGAGCGATCGCGTCTGACTTGGTCGGCGGCGATCTCACTTCGGCCATCCTCATCAGCGGCGCTGTCAATACGGGCGTCGTTGGGACTTATCCCGTGACTTATTCGGTGAGCGATGGCCCGAACTCCGCGACGGTCGTCCGGACCGTATCGGTCGTGGATACCATCCGGCCCGTCATCACGCTCAATGGCCCCGCGACGATGTCTGTCGAAATCGGCAGCGCATTTCTGGACCCCGGCGCAGTCGCGAGTGATGCCCGCGCGGGGAATCTCACCTCCTCGATTACCGTCTCCGGCACAGTCAATACGGCGATCCGCGGCGCGTATGTGCTCACCTACTCGGTGAGCGATGGCATTCTCACCGGTTCCGCCACGCGGACGGTGAACGTCGTGGATACCACGCCGCCGGTCATCACTTCCACGCCCGCACCGCGCTCGCACTACGTATCGGGGACGAACAAGGCGACGCTCCCTGACCTCCGCGGCGGACTCGTCGCAGTGGACGCCACCGCCGTCACCGTCACGCAATCGCCCGCAGCAGGGACGCTGCTCGCGGCGGGAGATTACACCATCACATTCACGGCGACGGATGCCGGAGGCGGAAGCAGCACCGCCACCACGTTGTATCGGGTGATTTCGTTTGCCACCGTCGGCGGTCAATATGCCGGCATCGCAGTTCGCTCCGGCGCTGACGAAGGGCTCGTGAATTTCCTGCTGTCCAAGACTGGGTTCGCTTCAGGCCGGGTGCATCTCAACGGGGTGAACTGGAATTTCTCCGGCACCTTGAACTCCGCCGGATATGTCGCGCTGAATCTCACGTCGCCAAGCGCCCTCGCCATGACGTTGCAACTCCAGCCCAACGGCACTTGCGGGTTCACGGCGGCCTCGACGGGCGGTGCGTGGAGCGCGGTGCTCGGGCGCTCGCCCTTCACCAGCACGAGCCCTTCGCCGTGGACTGGCAGTCATCGCATCCTCTGCATCCCCGCGAGCCCGTCTGCGGCCACTCCGCAGGGTGCGGGTTACTTCACTGCAACCGTCACTGCCGAAGGAAAAGTCACGCTCACCGGCCGCTTCGCCGACGGCACGAGCGTGAGCGGAAACAGCGCCGTCTTCGCCGACCACACATTCCCCGTTTTCATGAGCGGCCAGACCGGCGGCACCGCGATTGCGAAACTATCCGGAATGATGGCGTTTGCCTCCACGCCCGGCAGCGACTCCACGGGCAGCCTCACCTGGACAAAGCCGGCGGGCGCCCGTCCCGTCGATACCTACGCCGCATTCACCCAATCCATCGCCGCCAGCGGCTCGTTCTTCCGCCGCCCTGCGAGAGGGCCGGCCATCACCCTCGGAGTGGCTGGTAATGCGACATTGACCGTCAGCAGCACGATGCTCGGCACCGTGGCAGCGGGAACGATTGGGTTTAGCGGATCGACGCCGATTTGGACAAATCCGCCGTTCACGTATTTCAGCCTCAGCGCTTCAACGGGCGAAATGACAGGGTTCGTCAAAATCGACAACGTATCCTATTCGTTCCGAGGAAACGTACATCAAAAGCAAAACATCATCGCCGGTTACGCCACATCGCCGAGCGGCAGCCACTACGTCACGCTCGTGCCGAATCCGTAGTCCGCCGCCGAACGGTCCTGCTTTCACTCAATCGTTCGACCACTGGAGCCCAAGCGTCGCGCTCCGATCCTTGACGAGTCGTTCGGTGTTTACGCGTCTTTCGACTATGCCATGAAGCCGAGGTCCGGCACAGCGAAGCGCCCGAGATTTGGGAAGACGTACGACATGTTTGTCGAGTTGATGCCGAACCACTTCGCCAGAGTCGCGCTGTATTGATCCACGCTGGTCGTCGGGATCCAACGTCCGGTGTTCGTATCGTTTGGACCGTTGATTTGCTGCACGGGGAATGCGCCGTAAGTGCGCTTGCCTTTGACTGCGCCGCTCGCGGTTCCGTCGCCGCCGAAGATGACGTGGTGGCTCCCCCATCCGTGGTCGCTGCCCTGGCCGTTGCTCGGGAAGGTGCGGCCAAAATCGCTGGCTGTGAAACCGACGACTTTGTTCACCAGATTGTCGGCGGGCGCGAGCGGGGCGATTTGCTCGATGGCGGACTGGAACGCGTGAATGCACTCGCTAAGTTCGTTGAGCAAATTGGCATGCGATCCGAAGAGCGGGTTGTTGGGGTTTGCCCCGTTGCCAACCTGCGATGTGTGCGTGTCGTAGCCGCCGACGGAGACGAAAAAGATCTGCCGTTTCATCTTCAGCGCGTCGCGTCCGGCGATCATGCGCGCGACCATTTTGAGCTGGTTGCCGAGGCCGGTGTTTGGAAATGGAACGGTGAAATAGTTTGCGGCAGTAGTCGCTGCGATAGCGGCGTTGAGCGTGTCGGCGGAGACGATGGCCCGTTCGAGGACATCGCCGTAGGCGTTCACCTGAAGGTTGCTGTTGCTGGCGGCCAACATACCGAGCAGCGCGTTTTTGCGGTTCGTGTGCGCGGGGGTTCCGGCGGTGTATGGACTGGTGAGGGTCAGCGCGCCGCCCGTGGAGACGTGGTATTGCTGGATGTCGTTGCCGACTTCAAACGTGTTTGCGCCGTTGAGGCTTGTGCAAAGATTGATCTGCGCCTGGTTTGGCGCGGTCACGTGCGCGAGATCGTATTGGTAGGGGTGCAGCTTGTCCGCCGTGCGCCCGCCCCAGCCGGACTTGGGCGGCTGGTCGGGGAGGGATGTCTGCCAGTGTGTGACCTGGTCGCTGTGGCTGAAAAGCTGCGGCGGTGTGGCGACTTGCTTTTTTGTGTACTGCTCCCGTGTGATCGGGTAGAGCAATGGCCCTGCGTTGAAGATAGTCGCAAGTTTTCCGGCGTTGAACATGTTCGCGAGCTTCGAGCAGCCAGGGTGAAAGCCGTATTCGTTCCCGTCATTGTTGATGGGGAAAATGGAAGTCGGCGGGTTGGTCTCCACGGTGCCTGTGAGCGGGTCATCTCCCGTCTCGATGGCTTGCAGAGGGACTGCGAGGTTTTGCCGTGCGGCGTTATAGTTCGCGTAGCCTGCGCCGCGCGGAATGATGAAATTGTTGCAGTCATTTCCGCCGCTCATGAAGATGCAGACCATCGCTTTATAGTCTGTAAATGCGGTGCCGCTTTGGGCGAGCGCCGAGTTGATGAAGCGGAAGTCGCGCAGGGCGTTGCTCATTCCGGCCGTGCCGACTGCGGCGCAGGCGGCCTGGCGGATGAAGTCGCGGCGTGTGCGCAGCAGGAGTTCCCGGTCGTCGTTTTTGCTATTGGTAGGACGCATGTTCGTTATTTCTGGATGGTGAATTCGGACGAGGTGGTGATGAATTGCAGGATGGCCCGCAGTCGATCCCGTCGCTGCGCTTCCGTGGATGTCGGCGAGGTGTAAGCGAGGTAGTTTGTGGCGGTGTTCGAGACGTAATTGTAGATGCTCGTTTTCATTGCCGCACTCATCGACGATGCCATGAGCAGCCTGCTCATTTCGTCGATGAGGGCGTTGAGATTCACCGTGTCCGTCCAGTAGGTCGTGGTCGATGGGCGAAGGCCGAGCCACGGACCAAAGTCCATCATGATGTCCTGTCCCCCAAAGCCGTTTAGACCGCCCGTACTAAACGTTCCGAAGATTCCGCCGTAGAGGAAGTTTGCCTGCCGGGTGACGTTTGTTTCCGAACTCAACTCGAATTCGGGAGTGATGAGCCCGTTTGCCTGCAAGGTGCCGGGAAACTGGTAATCCGGCAGGAAGAAGTTGAACACGGTTGGTGAACGCATCGGAGTTTGGGAGAGGCTTGTCTCCGTGTTTCCGACGGTGAAATCACTGTAATTGGAGTTGGCGATGTCCGTCCCGCTGACGAGGCTACCGCGATTCAGAATAGGGTTTTGCGCGGTCCCGATCATGACGCCGGTGAGGCTTGAAGCGCTGAGCGTGCCGACGTCCGGCGTCGCCGTGTAGCGGCGCGCATCGTAGAGCGGGCTCGACGATGCGAGCGGCGCTGCGAGCGTGTACCAGCCGCTCGGTGCTCCGGTGACCGGTAGGGTCGTCTGGCCGGTTACTGGCGTGAATGTGAGATACACCTTTTCGCCAATCGCGAGGGCGATGTCTGTGGTGAAAGTGAGGCTCATCACGCCGCCGCTCACGCTGTAGTTGCCGCGCACAAACGCTACATCGCACGCCTGTGCCGTGAGCGTTGCGCTGTCCGGAGAATTCACCGTGAAGCTCGCAGTCCCGCTCACGGATATGATATCGTAGATCCCGTTTGCGAGCCCCGCAGTCGCGCCCGTGCGCCAGCGGATGTATGCTTTGCCGCCCGCGACAAATGGATGCGTCGCCGTGACGGTGATCATATTGCCGGTCTGCGCCCAGGTGCCGCGATAAATGTCCTTGGTCCGCACCACGAGGCTCGTGGCGTTCGGTATGCTCGATACCGTGTAGATGCCACGGTGCGAGGCTGTGCCCGTGCTGCTAAAGCCAAGCTCCAAGGCGGGGGTGCCCGCAAGCCGATGGGCCATCGGGGTCGTATCCACCGTGATGAACCCGCCATCCTGCTCATACTTTCCGGTGAGCGCAGTCGCGGGCCGGAATGCGCGGGCGAGGTTCGTCACGCGGACGACGGGCTCCCGTTGCTTGCCGTAGCCCTGCTGATTTTTCGCGACGATCGAGCGCGCTTCGTAGTCGAGCAGAATCGCTTTTACCACTGCGCGCATGTCGCCGCGAACACCGCTGCCGTTGTTGTTGAATTTCTGCACGACGCGGTAGATGTAACCGACGCTCGGCGTGCTGGTGACGAGCCGCTGGATGAGCTGGCGGCAGATGAACGGACCGCAGTTCGGGTGATTGAAAAGCTGGTCGTGGACGATGTCATTCTCCACCACAGCCAGTGTCTGGAAAACCGGGTCCGCAAGCTGCGCCGCGCTTGGTGTGGTCGTATTGTATGGGTCCAGCGGAAGACCGCCTGCCGTCGTGATTCCCGGCAGGACCCGATTGTTCAGCGTCCGCTTTTGTCCTGTGAAATGCCGCGCCGGCACTTCGCGCATCGCACGAATGTAGTTCACATTTGCGCCGAACGTCGTACGCAGCGCACCATCGTAGCCGTAGTCCCACCCGGTGAAAACATGCGCGATGCCGACGATTGCATCCTGGTCGTATGTGGGCACCGGCAGTCCTTTACTGTTCAAAAGGAGCGAGCCATCCGGGTGCAGACGGTTCAAGCCGACGGTAAAGAGCTGCATGATTTCGCGGGCGTAGTTTTCGTTCGGGATGAGCCCTGTCGATTTGTTCGGCTTGTCGTTGCGCAACATGTCCAGATAGCGGCCCATGCCGTATTGCAGCGTCACCGCTTCGATAAGGGCGCGGAAGTTGCCGGGGTAATTTGCCAGATCGCCGTTCACTCCGAGCGAGTGCCTGATGAGCAGATCGTAGTAAGACGAAAGGGCTTCGGCCCGGTCGTCGAGCGGACCGCTTTCCGAGATGACGAGAATCTCGCTGAGCGCAAAAGCGACGCGCTGCCGGAGTTGATCCGGCGCAGTCGTGGAGGTCTTCCACCACGAATTAAACATCAAGTCACCGCCGTAAGTTGGCGAGTTCGGGTCGCTCACATTTCGCCTTTGATAGACGTCCGTGTAGGTATCCGAGGCCGGCAATGCGAACTGCGAATCGATCCACGCCTCGAAGCTGCCGGATGTTTGCACGGCGGTGATGTCTGCGTCGTTGTAGCCGTAGGTTGCCTGGGAAAGGAACCGCGCGGCTGCCGTCGTTTGCGTGTTCGCAGCCGCCGCCTCCAGCGTCCAATCCGGCGCAGCGGGCGGCGGGTTGAACGTCTGCGAGCCGTCGAGTTTTTTGAAGTATCCTTTGATTTCGCCGTTCGGATAATTCACCGAGTGGACGTTGAAATAAGCATTCGTTCCCAAGCCCGTTGCGATCTCGGTCGCCGACAGCGCACCGACATTTACGATGGGCCAGATATACGAACCGTCCGGTGTGTGCTCCACGCCTGGCTCGTCGAGGTCGAAAACGATATTTGCACCCGTCGGCAAGCGATCATCGTGGACATGCATCCCTTGAAATGCCGAGCCCAGGCCGGAGTAATTCGGAGTCACGTAAGCCACTGTCTGGTCCGTACTCAGCCGGAGAGAGCAAGTGCCGTAGGCACTCGTCACGGTCCCGCCTTGAGGGACCATGTTCGTGTAATACAGCGTTCCATCCGCCACGCCGAGCGGCACATCTTCGTAGCGCGTCAGCAAATATCCTGGAATCACCTCGCTCGGTGCAGTGTCCGCCTGGCCCGGCTTGCTCCAGCCTACAGCCAGATGGTCGTCGTCGGTTCCTTCCTTATGGCGCACCTCGATGTAATAACGGAAGCCCGTCTTCAGATAGAGCAAGTCCGACTGCGCCGCGCCCGTCCAGTCCGCGCCGGAACTCGGCGCGAGCAACTCGGCACGCTTAAACGCATTCACCGGGTCTTCGTCATCCGAGATATAAAGTTCCGCCGCATCATCCGCCCGCAGGAAAAACCGATAGTTCCCCGTCGTCGGAATCGTCACATATCCGCGAATGCGAACGCCGTACTCGTCGGCTACATTCACCGGAGCCTGCAACGCTGACAAAATCGATGTGGAATTCGGCGCGGTTCCCAGCGGGATCGTGGCCACGTCCGTTCCGGGTTGCCCGGTCCATACTTCCCGCGTGATGCCGCCGCCCGCCTGCAAAATATCGAAGTCCACAATCGCCGAACCGCTGCCCGCGGAGTTTGTCGCAGTCACGACGACCTGCCAGTTGCCCGCCAGCGTTGGAGTGCCCGAGATGAGTCCGGTCGCGGTATTCACCGTCAGTCCCGGCGGCAAATTCGCCGCGCTGTAACTCGTCGGATTCGCGCTGCCTTTGATCTGATACGTGAACGCAGGACCGCCGATAAATGTCAGCGACTCCAGCGGACTCAGGATCTGCGGAGGGACAGTCGAAAACAGCCGCGCCTGCGGGACGACCTGTTTCGTTTGGTTCGCGCTTGACCACGAAAGAATTGCGAACGCGTCGCCGGCGCGCTCCATGTGCTCGACGACAATCGGGTAGCGCCTCCCCGCCTCAAGGGCGATCGTGAAGCTCGTCTCTCCGGCGGACGAAGTGCCTCCCCAGCTATTCAGTTGCGGAGCCACTGTCGTATCTCCCACCCAGATGCGACCGCTCGTATTTAAGTTCAGGAAAATCGTATAGATCTGCGCGAACTCCGGCAGAATCTCGCCTGTGAATCGCGACACGAAATTGTCCCCGGCCACTCCGGGGCCGGGGCTTCCCCCATTGACGGTCCCCGGCCAGTTGCCATTGATTTGTGGTTCGATGCGCGAAAGATTCGGGGGCGGATTTCCGGCCGGTTCGAGCGTCGTGTCCGCGATGGTTGTGGAATTCTTGTTCCAATATTGCGCCCGCACTCCGTCGCCATTCGCCGTCACATTATCGGAGATCAAAATCGCCGCCGCCGCCGGTTGTCCGACGCTGTATCCTGGATCTGTCGTCAATGTCACGATGACAGCCTCGCTCGACTCCACCACCGAATCGACGATCGGCGTCACCGAGATCGTCGCACTACTCGCAGCCAGCGGGATCACCACGGTCCCGGAGAGCGCCGTGTAGTCCACACCCGCAGTCGCGCCACCGCTCACCGTGTAAATCACCGTAATCGGCCCAAACCCGCCCGTCCGCACCACCGAAAAAACACCGGGATTCAGCGAGGACTCCGGAAGCGAACCGGACTGCGCGGCAACCGTCACAACGTTGGTCGCGGTCAATCCCGCCGTCACAAACGCCAGATCCGACTCCCCGCTCAGTCCGTGGCTGTGAGCACTCTCCGGATCGAGCCCGAGTTGGACCTCCTCCCAATCATCCACTCCATCACCGTCCGTGTCTTTTTCATAAACCGCGACGCGGTAAAAAGTCCCGCCACCACTCGCAGGGAACGACTGCATGACCGTCGCCCCCGAGCCATCGATGAATCCAGTCGCATCGGCCCACACCGGATTCGAAAGGTCCGTGCTGCTCTGCACTTTGTATCGCTTCCCGATAATCGACGGCCATCGCACTTCCAAATTGCCGCCCAACAGCGTGAGGTCCGTCACCTTGATGATGTCCGTCGGCGAAAATGGGTCGGTTCCCGCCTTCG
Source organism: Verrucomicrobiaceae bacterium (assembly GCA_043755735.1). Taxonomy (GTDB): domain Bacteria; phylum Verrucomicrobiota; class Verrucomicrobiia; order Chthoniobacterales; family Chthoniobacteraceae; genus SXWH01. The sequence continues at coordinate 11,360 of JAYUSJ010000062.1, forward strand.
CTTCATCGGCGTTCGACTTGCCATCGCCATCCGTGTCCGCATTCGGAGCAAGTGCGGGCGCATTAAACTTCAGCCGCCAGATGTCGCTGACTCCATCGGTATCGAGGTCCACGACGGCGCGAAGCGGCGTGATGGAGGTGAAGAGGGCCAGTGCGGCAATTGCACGAATGGTTCGTGAAGTTTTCATGGGCTAAATAGGTATGACGTCCCGGCTGCTGGGTGGGTTCCGCACGTCGGGTTTCAACGTGCGCTTTTATGTCAACGTTGGCAACGGACAAAGCGTTGCAATCCAGTTAGATCTCAGTCCCGCCGTGTGGACCGGCTTTGCCCACTAAGACTCAGTGCGGGGCGCGATTGTACCATCACAATGAGTCATCACTTACCGAGTCCCGAGCATCTTTTTCTTTCACGCCGCGAATTGCTGCGTCGGACGGGGATGGGGATGGGCATGTTGGCCATGGGCGGTCTGTTCGGGGAAAAGGGCATCTTTGGCCCCGCGGGCGCGCAGGCTGCGGTGGAGCAAGTCTCCAGCACGAACCCGCTGGCGTCGCGCAAGCCGTGGCACTTTGAGCCGAAGGCCAAGCGCGTCATTCACATCTTCCTGAACGGCGGCGCGTCCCATGTGGACACCTTCGACCCGAAGCCCGAACTCGACAAATGGCACGGCAAGGAAATCCCCTCCAAACTGCCCACCGAGCGCAAAACGGGGGCCGCGTTCAAGTCGCCGTTCAAGTTCCAGAAATACGGCAAGTGCGGGATGGATGTGAGCGAGCTTTTCGCAAAGACTGCGGCGCATGTGGACGACATGTGCTTCATCCGCTCCATGCACGCGGATGTGCCAAACCACGAGCCGTCGCTCCTTTTGATGAATTGCGGCGATTCCCGGCTGCCGCGCCCGAGCATGGGCTCGTGGATCACTTACGGGCTCGGGACCGAGAACCAGAACCTGCCCGGCTTTGTCTCGCTGTGCCCCGGCTACCCGATCCAGGAATCGCAGAACTGGCAGAGCGGATTCCTGCCGGGAATCTTCCAGGGCACCTACGTCGATACGCGGAAGCAGAAGATCGAAGACCTCATCGAAAACATCCGCAATGACCGGATCAAAGACAGCGAGCAGCGCCAGCAGCTCGACCTTTTGCGCAAGCTGAACGCCGCGCACCTCGAAACCCGCCAAAAGGACGCGCAGATCGAAGCGCGGGTGCAGTCCTTCGAGCTTGCGTTCCGGATGCAGATGGACGCCTCGGATGCCTTCGACATCGCGCGCGAGCCGCAGAGCGTGCGCGATATGTACGGCCCCGGAAATCAAGCGCGGCAGTGCCTCATCGCCCGTCGATTGCTGGAAAAAGGCGTGCGCTTTGTGCAGCTCTGGCACGGCGACGGGCAGCCGTGGGACAGCCACGATGATATCGAGATTCAGCACCGCAAACTGGCAGGGGAGTGCGACCAGGGAATCGCTGCGCTGCTTACGGATCTCAAACAGCGCGGAATGCTCCAGGATACGCTCGTCATTTGCTCGGGCGAATTCGGGCGCACCCCCACCGTCGAGCTGCCGACACCGGGCTCGAACGCCGGAAAAATCAACGGACGCGACCACAACCACCACGGCTTCACGCTCTGGATGGCGGGCGGCGGCGTGAAGGGTGGCAGCGTCTATGGTTCCACGGATGAGTTCGGATTCAAGGCGGCGGAAAACCCCGTTCACATCCACGATTTGCACGCCACGATCCTGCGTCTCATGGGCTTCGACCACGAAAAGTTCACCTACCGCTACGCAGGCCGCGACTTCCGCCTGACGGATGTCCACGGCCACGTCGTCGATGCGCTGATCGCTTAGTGCTCTGCCAGCTTACTTGGTCGCGACGACCCGGAAGTAGCGCGGCGTGGTGCTTGCGGGGTTCGCCGATCGGTACGTGACGCGCTCCAGTCCGTTGCCGAGTTGGGTCGTGCTCACGAGTACGGTCGTAGCAGCCCATGCGGTGAGGTTTGTGGATTCCTGAACGGACCACGCGACATCCACGGCAAGGTGGCGGCGGGTGAACGTGATGCTCGGATAGTCGGTGCCGGAGTCGTTGACCCTCCCCGCGCTGCTCAGCGAAGACGCGTCGTGCGCGCGCGGATTCCGCCCGTAGCAGTATTCGGCAAAATTGGTCATGCCGTCGCCATCGCCGTCATCGGTGGTGCCGACGAGTGCGCCCGGTGTCTCGACTTCGCCGAGCGTCCAGTGGTTGAAGCGCCAGCCTTCGAAGCCGTTTGCGTTGTCCGTATCGCCGACGCCGGGTGAGCCGCCGGTGGCTGCGCTAAGCGCCCAGACATTTGGAAGCGGCGAGGATGGCGAGCCGTAGTCAGCCCATCCGGGTGCAGCATTGCGGGCGACGAGTGTGTAGCCGCCGCCGTCGGTCTGCGGGAACCACGATGGCTCGTATTTAAACTCGAGGACTTCCTCGCCTTGCGAATCGACGATGCGGAGGGTGTCGCCGCTGTTGCTGAGGTTGCCGAGGTATTGTCCGCCGATGGTCGCGCCTGCGCCGTAGCGCTGGATGAATGCGCCCTGATTGCTCACGAGCACGACCCGCGCTCCGGGCGCGAGCGATGCACCGAGCGGGAATGTGAACTCGATGCCGCGTGTGAATCGCGAGCCCGCGAGGCTGAGTGTGGTGCCGCCGGTATTGACGAGTTCGATATATTCGAAATCCGACGCGCTCACGCCGGGAATTGCCGTGGTCTCGGCGGGCGTCGGAGGGAGCGGCGCGTAGTTGATTTCGGAAACACGGAGCTGGTTTTGCGCGGCGGTCGGCGCAGCGGTCCATGTCTGTGACGTAAGCAGTGAGAGGTCGGGGCGGCGGAGTTCGATGATTTCGCCGCGTGCGGACATAGAGCCATCGTACGGACCGACGACGTAGCGGTATTGTCCGCCGGTCGCGCCGATGGTGCGGACGCGGAATGCGGCTGGCGATTTTGCGACGTGGAGACGCCCGATATTCTCGATTCCGGTGGTGTACGCAGGGACCACGGTTCCGGCAGGGAATGTGTAATTTAAAGCGCCGGTGATGTGCCAGCCGGAGAGGTCCACGGAACTGCCGCTCGTGTTGCGGATGACAAAATACTCGTCGTCTTGATTGGCGGAGGCGGGGTTGAAATCCACGTCCTCAATCGTGAGCGCAGGGCTGAGCGGCTGCACTGGCGGGAAGCCGAGTCCGTTGCTGGTCGGGTTTTGCGTGAAGAGGAATGAGCGCCGTCCAGGCAGATAGGCAAAGGTCGTGTTGCCGAGTTCGGCGTTCGCGGGATTGGTGGTCTGCGGTGGGCTCGGGTTGCTGTTGAGAATGCGCATCGCCTGCATGCGCGGGCCGTGCGGATGCGTGGCGGCGTCGAGTCCGGCCCCGGAGAGTCCGCCTCCGCCGTCGGTCCAAGTCCCCCATTTTTGAAGTTCAAGGTCGGCGTCGGTGAGCGTGCTGCCGCTGTTTGGCGGCGTGGACGTGAGGCGTGGGACCATGATGAGGTCGCTCGATGTAGCGGGGGTATTGAGGCAGTGGACAGCGAGGACGTTTGTGCCGACTCGCAGCACGGGGAGCGCGGCAGTTGTGATGTTGAAATTCGAAAACTGCACGGCGGCGTTTTCGTCGCGAGCGGTTCCGGAGGCGATTGCGGTTCCAGGGCTGGAGGTCATTGTGCCGTCTTGATCCTGGTCGCCAGCGACCGCCACCCCGTTGATGTAAGCACGGAAGCCGTCGTCGTATTTCATTCCCAGCAGGAGTGTGCCGATGTTCGCGAGTGCGGCAGTGTCGGGGATGTTGAACTCGACACGGACGTAGCACGTCCCGTTGATGCCGGACATTTGTGCGCCGACGTTGGAGCCAATGAGCGCGTTGTAGTTTCCTTCGCCGAGATCGTAGCCGACGCCGGTGGTTCCAGTGGTCCAGTTGGCGATGTTTGGCGGGTCTGTGTACGTCGTCCATTGCTGCGCGCCTGCGGCAGCGGTGAGTGAGAGTCCGCCGTTCCCTGCGGACGGGACGAGCCATTTGCACGCTACGTTGAAGTCGGCGATATACGTCGTCTCCACAGGCGGTGGACCACCGATGGGCGGGTCGATGCGATCAATAAGCGAAGTGACGCGGTTATCCCAGATTCCGTTCGTCGCCGCAGCGGAAATGAGGAACTGGTTGCGCAGCGTCTGGTAGCGTCGGACGAACATTTCGTTCAGCTCGGGAACGTTGTAAACGAGCTGCATGAGATTGTTTCCGCCGCCCCCATTTGGCAGGCCGCCCTGACTGTGGATTTCGTCGTCGAAGTAGCCTTGCGAGGGAATCCAAGTGTGACCGAAGCTGAGGTCCTGATCCCACGGGAGGGTGAACCATTCTTTCGTGCCGAGTGTGTCGCGGTAGATGTAGTAGTTTTTGTGACCCCAGTCGGTGTTGTTGATGAGGCTGTGGACGACGCAGAAATTGATCAGCGCAGGAACGTTCACGTTGTCGTAAAGATACTGGCGGCGCTCGGGAATCGTGCGGCCGGCGTTGATTCCGGCGACGAAAGCCGCGAGGTCGCTGTTGTCCTCAAACTCGCGCGTCTTCTTCTCCGCACCGGGAGGTGCCGAGCCTTCAAGGGAGTTGTACATTTTATAAAGCGCGCCATCGTCATCGAGGCCAGAGCGGTCGAGGTATTCCTCGTTTCCGTCCTCGACCATGTCCGCGATGGAGAAGAACTGCATCGCTTCCGACGGCGTCGCGCGGCGGACGTGGAGTTGCTCGGCAAAATGGAAAGCGGCGTGTTTGCTATCGGCCCATGCGGCCCATGCGAGCGAATTGCGGAGCTTGGATTTATCGGCGTAGTTCGAGAGGAAGTTCATGCTGCGAATCTCCTTCTCGCCTTCCCTCCATTTGAAGCGGTTGTCTTTGTTGAAATTGAGATTGTAGCTCTTCTTCGGGAAGCCCTGCGTGCTCTGGCCGTGGATGTTTACAAACACGTAGTCGTAGAAGCGCCCGAGGTAAAACACGCTCGCACGCGTTCCGGTGGCGTTGTCCGCATTTGCGGGATTTTCCAAAAACCAGTGCAGCACGGGCAGCAGCGTGGTGTAACCGGAATCCGGCGCGATCGTGCCGTAGTATTGGTCCGTGTCCTGCCCGGCGACGCCGTCGAGGTCGATGAAAAGCGGGTCGGTCGTGGTGTTGTTCGCGCTGTCCTTGGCGACGATACGCCAGCGGATCATCTGCCCCGCAGCGAGGCCCGTGGTGGGGATTTGTGCGCTGAAGATTTTGTCTCCGGCGAGAGCGTCCGGAGCGACGCCGTTATCGAGCATGGTCACGAGCGTTTCCGTGCCCCACATCGTGCGGTAGGCGACTTGCACGGTGCCCACGGCATTGACCGTAGCCGACACCTTGCTCGTAATCACAAGCGGCGCACTGCCCGCACCGCCGACTGGAGGCGTGGGATTTTTTGTAGTGTTCGCCACGTGCGGGCCGACGGCGGTAAGCGGCGCGCCATTTGCCGCACCGGGCGTTTCCGCGGCGAAATAAACGGAGTTTCCGCTCGTGGCAGAAACCGCATCGATGGTGGGACGCAGGAGCACATTCGGAGCGCCCACTGCATTATTCATGAGTTGGATCGCGAGGATGTTGTTGCCCTGCAACAAAGGCCCGCCCGTCTTGGGAATGGTCATCACACGAAAACGGCCCGGGTCCTGCGGAATGTTCGATGCCGCGGGACTATTCCACAAAGGGGTTGCGGGTGCATTGGCGGAGAGCACCTGGACACCATTGACCCAAGCGATGAAACCATCCGCCTGCTGGACGCGAAAATTGACGCCACTGATCGCGTTGAGGTCGGCGATGGTGAACGGGAATCGCACGTAAACCGAGGGATTCGAGGCTGCGCTCGTGATGCCGTTGAGCTGCGAATTCGTTGTGTTGTAATCATTCGGATCCACGCCGGTCGTGGTGTTTCCGAACTGCGTTCCCATCAGCGTGTCGGCGCCGGCTGCGATGTCGGCGATTTCGGTCGGCGTCAGATTGCGGTTATAAAACCGCGTATCATCCATCAATCCGGTGTAGCGCTTCCAATAGGGATCGTGCGAACGCCCCATCTCGACGGCTTGATTCGTGGCCCATCCCCAAGTGCCGGTGTTCACCGTCGAACCCGCCGGCTGGCCATCGACGTAGAGCGTCACGGTCTCGCCTGCGTTCGTATTCAGCGTCACGGCGATATGATGCCATTGGTTATCGCTTACGTTGATCGTGCCCACCATCGAGCAGAAATTCCCCTGCGACTGGAGGACGATATTCCCGTCGTCCTGCTGAACAATCACAATCCCCACGCCGATGCCGGTCCCGGCCCTGCGATCCCAAAGCATGGCCCCGGAGTTGCCCGCGCCGGTGGGTGGATTCGCTTTCATCCAAAACATGACCGTTGAAGCCGGAACATTGAAAGCCGTGTTCAATGCCGTGTTGTTGACCGGGAGGGACAATTGATCGTTCTCGGTTCCCACAAAATTCAGCACGCCAGTGCGCTTCAATGGGGACGGCGAGGAATCGGTCGCAGATGCGAGATAGGTCACGCCCGAGTTCGTCGCAAATCGGCTCGACGGACTCGTGTCGTAAGCAACCTGGCTGTCCGAAGCATTGTAGCGATACTGACAGTTCGCGGAAGCGATGAGGAACGTAGTGGGAACCGCGGCATGCCCGAGCGCAGCGACGCCAGTGGTCCATGAAGTATCACTGTAAGGCTCGTTGCCGCCGCGCCAGAGCGTCGCCGCCGCAGGCCCCGTCGTCGCGCTGGGGATGAGCCGCTTTGAAGCGCTCGTGGCTGTAATGAGCGGCGAAACGGTGCCTGCCTCGGTGATGCCATAAGAACCGTCCGCTCCCTGCGGAGGATACGGATTCCAAAACTGAACGACAGTCGTCGCACCGGAAGTCTCCGCTTTGGTCAGCGCGAGGTATTCGCCGCCGCCATCCAGCTTGAAGTTCGTGTGAAGATTCTTCAGCGGATTGCGGCGATCTTTGTTCGAGGCGAAGACCACGAGATACTGACCGGGATTCAGCGTCTTGCTGGGAAAGGCCCATTTTCTCAACTGCGAACTGCTGTCCGTAAGATACCATCCCTCGAGGTTCACGACGCCGGCGCTGGTGTTCTTGATTTCAATCCAGTCTTCGTGATTGCCGTCCTCGTCCATGATGCTCTCCACGTTGTTCGCCATGAACTCGGTGATGGAAATTTGGCTGTGCGCGCTTGACGTCAAGAGCGCGAGAGCGAGGGCGACTGAAAGGAAGAATGAGCGGAGTGAAAGCACCCTGAACGGTTAGTTTGGAATGCCAATTTGCGCAACTGGTTTTCATCGAAAAAGGGGGGGGCTTTGGCACTGGCAGTCAAGAGGGGGATTGGTTGCCCAAACGATTTGCGTAAGTTTCGCGCTTATTTCCCTACGCTAATGCGACTGAGTCCCAAAAACATGTTGACAGATATCCGCTAATGCGATTGAGTCGCATTCGCACAATGAAAAACATCATCACTGCCATAGCCGCCGTTTCCATCCTTGCGACCCATGCGTTCGCGGGCGATCGGAAGTTCACCTATTCTTATGACGTCACGACCTCGCCGAAGGGCCAGGTGGAATACGAGCAATGGGTCACTTGGAAAGCCTACCGCTCCGGTGCCCATAAGGACCGATTCGACTTCCGCCACGAAATCGAAATCGGCCTCACCGACAAACTGCAACTTGGCGTTTACCTCGCCGATTGGTCGCTCACCCGCCAGGGCGGAAGCAGTGACTCCGAGTGGAAAAGCTCCGGGGCGGAGTTGATTTACAATCTTTCAAATCCCACAACCGACCTCCTTGGCAGTGCGATCTACGGCGAAGTGAAACTCGGCGACGAGTTGTTCGTGCTGGAGGCGAAATTGCTCCTGCAAAAGAACGTCGGACCATGGACTTTCATTTACAACGCCGTTGTCGAGGCTGAGTGGGAAGGATCCGGTTACGACGAGGAAATCGGCGTCTTTGAGCAAACGCTGGGCGTCAGCTACGATCTCTCGCCCGCGATTAGCGTGGGTGTGGAGGCAAAACACGAGATTGAATATGAAAACTGGTCGGGCAAGGGCGACTCGGCCGTTTATGTAGGGCCGGTGGCTTCCTACCGGCAGAAGGATTTCTTCGTCGCCGGAACTGTGCTTTTCCAGGCCACGGACATCGACAGCGAAGCGGATGTGCAGACACGTCTCATCTTCGGTTTCCATTTCTAGAACATGATTGTTTGGTCGGATAAAGGGCGGCGCTCACTCGCGTGGGCGCCGCTCATCTGCGCAGTCGCCGTTCTCGGCGGATGCGCGTCTTTGGAATCCACCGCTCCTGCGGTGACTCCGGCAATTGCCGCTGCTACGCGTACGAGCGCCGAAGTGCTCAATGAAGGCCGCGTGATTTACACGACACGATGCACCGACTGCCACAACGCCGTCGCCGTGTCCGCACACACCCGCTCCGAATGGCCGGGAATCATCCGTAGAATGGCCCCGGAATCGGACCTCGCTCCGCAGCAGGAGCAGGCTGTGCGTGCGTATGTGATGGCGTTCGCAAAGTGAACTCTACGAGAATAACGCGCCCCTGAGTTCGGCGAAAACAAACGGGCGGGCCGCCTGAGCCACCACAGCGCTGGTGCTCTGTCAGTCGTAAGGTGATGGTAACCGCTTGAGCAATCCCGCTTGCGACAAATCACAGCCGATAAACACGCTGGCTTATCATCGCACGACGACTGGTAGAACGTTAGTATTCGCTTCGCAAATCCACAGGCTTTGTCTTTTTCCCCCGGGAGCGGATGTTGAGTGCTTCGACGGAGAAGGAGAATGCCATCGCTGCGTAGATGTAGCCTTTCGGTACGTGGTGTCCGAGCCCGTCGGCGACCAGTACGAAGCCGACAAGAATCAGAAACGCAAGAGCCAGCATCTTCACGGTCGGATGACGGTTCACAAAATCACCGATCGATTTCGCTGCTGCGAGCATCACCATCATCGAGATGATAATCGCTGTGACCATGATCGTCATGCTGCCATTCCCGTGGCTCGCAGGGGCGTGGCCTCCGACGAGAATCTGTAGCTTCGCAAAGGGCTCGATCGCCGCGGTCGGCATGGCTCCACCGGATTGCAGTGCAGCGCCGAGCGCAGCAACCGCAGCGCCGATGCTGCCTTCCTTCGGCCCGCTATCTCCGCTCACGAGGCCGACGGCCGTAATGACGGAATCGAGCGAAAACAAGATGTCCACGAAGATGATGGTCGTTATGACCGAGGTCAGCGTGGGCTTTACGCTGGTGCTCTTCGAGTGATCTTCGCCTTCCATCGCATGGTGGATTTCTTTGACGCTTTTCCAGATCAAAAAGAAGCCGCCAATCAACATGACGAGATCTTTCCCCGAGATTCCCTGGCCCATCGCGTGGAAGAGCGGCCTCGTCAGTTTCGTTAGCAAAAAGATGAAGCTCAGGAGCAATATCCGCGTCACGAGTGCGAGTATGAGTCCGAGCGAGCGAGCCTTGCCTTGCTGCTCTGGCGGTAATTTCCCGGCGAGAATCGAGATGAAGATGATGTTGTCCACCCCGAGAACAATCTCGAGAATCGTCAGCGTCAAAAGGCTGATCCACGCGTTAGGGTCTGAAATCCAGTCAAACATGGCGGCGATAAAGTTGAAACAAGCGGCTGGTGTAAAGCACAACTATTCCCACTCGATGGTTCCAGGCGGCTTGCTGGTGATATCGAATACGCATCGGTTGATGCCTTTCACTTCATTGACGATCCGCGAGCTGATTCGCGCCAGCAGGTCATACGGCAGGCGCACCCAATCCGCAGTCATGCCATCCTGACTTTCCACGATGCGCAGCGCGCAGCAATTCTCGTAAGTGCGCTCGTCGCCCATCACGCCGACGCTTCGCACCGGCAGCAGCACGGCGAAACTCTGCCACACTTGGTAGTACCAGCCGGACAATTTCATCTCCGAGACGACGATCGTGTCCGCTTCCTGCAAAATGCGGATGCGTTCCTTCGTGATGTCGCCCAATATCCGCACGGCCAGACCAGGTCCGGGGAATGGCTGCCGCTGCACCACTTCCTTCGGCAAACCGAGCTCTGCGCCGACCAGTCGCACCTCGTCTTTGAAGAGCTCCCGCAGGGGTTCGAGCAGCTTGAAATTCATGTTCTTCGGTAGCCCGCCGACATTGTGGTGGCTCTTAATCAACGCCGCGGGATTTCCGCCGATTGCCACGCTTTCGATCACATCCGGATAGAGCGTGCCCTGCGCGAGCCACTTAAACTTCGAGGCCTTTCCGCGAGCCAGCGACTTCGTTGCATCCTGGAAGACATACACGAATTCGTTGCCGATGATTTTGCGCTTCTTCTCCGGGTCGGTGACGCCCTTGAGCTTGGTCAGAAAGCGCTTCGTCGCATCCACGTATTTCAGCCGGATTTTGAAATTGTCGCCGAAAAGCTTCTGCACAGCTTCCGCTTCATTGGCCCGCAGGAGTCCGTTGTTTACAAACACGCACGTCAACTGGTCGCCAATCGCCTTGTGCAAAAGAGCCGCCGCCACGCTGCTGTCCACGCCGCCCGAGAGCCCGAGCAGGACGTGGTCATCGCCGACTTGCTTGCGGATGCGCTCGCACGTTTCATCGATGAAAGATCCCATCGTCCAATCCGCAGGCGCTTTGCAAATCACATGCACGAAGTTTTGCAGCAGTTCCTTTCCACGCGGCGTGTGCACGACTTCGGGGTGGAATTGCAGGCCGTAAAAACCACGCTTCCGATCCTCGATCGCTGCGTATGGTGCGTTCTCCGTATGCGCCACGGCTTTGAAGCCTTTCGGGAGCTTCGTCACTTTATCCCCGTGCGAATTCCAGATGTCCATCGTCGCTCCGAGTCCGGCGAAAAGCGGGCAATCCTGCGCCACTTTGAGCTTTGCCGCTCCGTATTCCCGCCGCTCGCTGTTCTCCACTTTTCCGCCGAGGAAATGCGCCATGAGCTGCACGCCGTAGCAGATTCCGAGGACCGGCAATCCCATGGTAAAGACGGCCTTGCTCGGATGCGGTGCCTTCTTTGCGTAAACCGACGCCGGCCCGCCGCTGAGGATGATTCCCTTGGGTTCATGCGAGGCGATTTCCTTCGCGGAGGCGTTGTACGGAAGGATGATGGAGTACACGTTGCACTCGCGAATCCGGCGCGCGATGACTTGGGTGTATTGACTGCCGAAATCCAGAATGACGATGCGTGAATGGCCTGCGTTGCTCATAAGAAAGCGCGTGCAAGTACGGCCCGCGAGCCCCGCTGTCGAGGATGGAAAGCATCAGCGCGCAAACTAGCGCTCTGCCGGCCATCAGGTGAGGGGAAACCGCCGTGTCTATCGGCTGTGATTTGTGAATGGTGGTTTGTGATTTTTCGCAAGCGCGAAAACCACGCCAAACCGCTAGCAGGGTGAGATCAAAAGTAGACCACCGCGAGTGAAACGCACCCGGCATGAAAACCAGCGGCGAGCCCATGCGAAGAGACTGCCGCAGGGTAGCGCCTGCGCCCCCGCAGGCTGGTTTTGGCGCCCTCGCCAAAACATCGCATGGTGAAGGAAGATGGAGACGACCGGGTGATGTTGCAGGACCGAGCCGCGCCGCTGGCGTCGGGGGCGACGGAGAAGTCGCGACGTGTCGGGACGAGGGCGTAGTCGCTGCCCCGTGGAATTCTTTTCTCTCCATTCCAGCTCATTCGTTTCCATATTTAATCCCACTTTGTGATCTGCTCTTTTTAGCACCGCAGAGACGGGATGGGCGCAGAGGTTATTCTTCAAAACTTCGTTCTCTGCGCTCATCCCGCCTCTGCGGTCGAGGCAGTTGATCACACCCCGCGTGCGGGCACGGCGGATTCACGCTCGTCACGGCAGCCTGCGGCGGGTAGTGGGCTTGTATGAGCCTTATCGCCGACGAGAATTTCATGCGCCTCGCGCTCCGTGCTGCCGAGCGTGGAGCGGGATGGACTTCCCCAAATCCTGCCGTGGGTGCGGTGATCGTAAAAGCCGGTCGGGTCGTTGCAACGGGATGGCACAAGCGAGCGGGGGAGCCTCACGCTGAAATCGAGGCGCTCTGTGCTTTGGGAAATCCTGCCGATGCAAAAGGCGCGACGATTTATGTGACGCTGGAGCCGTGCTGTACCCATGGACGAACGCCGCCTTGCACGGATTCGATCGTGGCGGCGGGATTGCGCCGTGTGGTTTTTGGCGCGACGGATCCGAACCCTTCGCACGCCGGACGCGCGGTCGGTATTCTTGAAAAAGCGGGGCTGCGTGTGTCGCACGGCGTCCTGGCGGAGGAATGTGCGGCGCTAAATCCGGGATTCAATCACTGGGTGGTGACCGGCCTGCCGCTCGTCATCGCAAAAGCCGGGCTCTCATTGGATGGAAGACTCACGCGTCCGCCCGGTGAAGGGCAGTGGCTCACAAGCGAGGCTTCGCGTCGCGATGCGATGAAGCTCCGGGCCTCGGTGGATGCGGTGATCATCGGCGCAGGCACGCTGAGGGCTGACAATCCGCGTCTCACACTCCGCGGCGTGAAAGGCCGTCAGCCATTGCGTGTCGTGCTCACACGCTCGGGCAAACTGCCGGAAGATGCTCATCTCTTTACCGATGAACACCGCGACCAAACGCTCGTCTATCGTGGAAAATCACTGCGCGCGGTGCTGCGCGATTTAGGGAAGCGCGGATGCACGAGTGTCCTGATCGAAGGCGGAGGCGAAGTCCTCGGCGCAGCATTCGACGCGAAGCTGGTTCAACGCGCGGTTTTCTACATCGCCCCGGTTTTGTGCGGCGGTCCGGACGTTATCAAAGGACGCGGCGCTGCCGCATCAAGTGCGGCGACAAGACTGCTGGATCCCGTTTATCGCCGGGTCGGCGGAGACATCGTGGTCGAGGGCAGGGTCGCCCTTTCCTAGTGTAGTCCGCCATAAGTCTTGTAACATAAGAAAAGCGGGTGTAAGAATGAGTGATGCGAATTGCGACTGAGATAAAATTGACTGGGAAAGAA
>JAYUSJ010000063.1:0-7192 GCA_043755735.1 Verrucomicrobiaceae bacterium
TGAGAACCTGTTCCGTTTTCGAATTCATAGACTGCGTAATGTATGGATTACGCAATTTACGGCGACCGAACTCAGACGGAGCTACGCGTGACGCTTACGTTGATTCCGAGGTCCTCTTCTCGATCGGGTGCCCCGAGCCGATGCAAACCATATTGCACACGGCGGGGTTCCACGTAGGCTGTAGGATGTTCTTGCCCTGAATCTATGAAACTTCTTTCCATCTTGTCCGCCTTGCTCGTGCTCGCGTCGTTCGCGTCGGCAAATCCTGTCATCACCGAGTTCATGGCGGATAACACCGGGACGATCACGGATGAAGACGGAGCGTATTCGGATTGGATCGAGATTCACAACCCCACGACCTCGTCAATCAATCTCAATCAGTGGGCGCTCACGGACAGCGCGTCGCAGCTCACGAAATGGCGCTTCCCCGCAGTGACGTTGGAGCCGGGCGAGTTTCTGATCGTTTGGGCTTCGGGGAAAAACCGCGTGACAGTTGGATTGCCGCTTCACACGAATTTCTCGCTCGCTGCCGGTGGCGAGTATCTCGCGCTGGTGAGGCCGGAGGGCACGGTGCAGGCGCATTTTTCTCCGGAGTATCCGTCGCAACAGCCGAACGAAAGCTACGGTTTGCAGTTCAATTCCACGACGCTCGTCGCGGCGGGCGCTGCTGTGAAATACAGCGTTCCATCGAGCGGTGCGCTGGGCACGACTTGGAAGGAGACGGCTTTCAGCGACTCGGCGTGGACTTCCGGGACAACGGGGCTGGGGTTTGGGATTTTGATGCCGGGCATCCTCGTTCGCGAAGTAAAAAAGGCTTCCGGCATCGTGCTCAGCCTCGCAAATGCGGACACCTTGCTCGGCGGAACGGGAATCGGGAGCGAGACAACCGTCGTTCTTCCGACGCTGAACTTGCTCGGCGATGGGGGCGACGGGCACTACGCCGGCAACTCCAATTATCCGAATGGCGCGGGCGATCACTTTGCGGTGAAGGCGACTGGGTTTGTCGTGATACCGACCGCCGGTACTTACACGTTCGGACTCAGCTCCAGCTCCGGCGGGCGCATTCGCATCAACGGCGCGGACGTGATGGTGGACAATACCAACCACGGGCCGACGGACAAAAACGGCGCGGTGGTTTTAGCTGCGGGCACTCACACTTTTGAAGTGGTGAACTGGGATGAGGGCGGCGGCGAAGAACTTGAGTTTTACGCGAAGCTCGGGACGACGGTGACGACAAACTCGTGGGACGCAACTTTCAAACTCGTCGGCGATACTGCGAATGGCGGACTTGCCGCGTTTACGACACCGACCGGCAATGGCGGCGGCATCGGAACGAACACGCAGGCCTCGATGCAGAATATCAATTCGACGGTGTATATGCGGCGGACTTTTGCGGCGACGGGGCCGGGCACGTTTTCCTTGCTGTCGCTGAAGATGAAATACGCCGATGGCTTTGTGGCTTACTTGAATGGCGCATTGGTCGGCTCGCGCAATGCGCCGGGCTCGCCGCAGTGGAACTCGGCGGCGACGGCGCTGCGGACAAGTGCGCAGGCGCTTGCGGCGGAGACGGTGAACATCACACCGTTCCTGCCGTCGATCATCAACGGCAATAACGTTCTCGCAATTCACGCGATGAACGACAGCGCCGCGAATGGTGAGTTCCTCGTGTCACCGGAGCTCGTCGCCACATCGCTGAACGGCGCCGCGCAGCCGGTCTTCTTCGGCAACAACCTCGCGACACCCGGCGCGCTGAACGGCGCGTATTCGCTGCTTGGAAAGGTCGCGGATACGCAGTTCAGCGTGAAGCGCGGTGTCTTCACCGCACCATTCGCGCTCACGATTTCTTCGCTCACCGCGGGGGCGACGATTCGCTACACAACCGATGGTACCGAGCCGACGGCGACGACCGGCACGGTGTATTCCACGCCACTCAACATCACGGGCACGACGGTTGTTCGCGCGGCTGCTTTCAAGACCGGCTACGAGCCGACCGATGTGGACACGCAGTCGTATCTTTTCCCGGACGACATCATCACGCAGTCTGCGGCCGGCACGCCGCCTCCCGGCTGGCCGAGCACGAGCGGCACTTCGCAGGTGCTCGATTTTGGGATGGACCCGGACATCGTGAATCACACCGACCCGACGCTCGGAGGAGCGACGGTGGTGAAGAATTCGTTGAACGCGCTGCCGAGCGTGTGCATCACGATGCCGCTCGCGAGCTTCCTAAACATCGGTGCGAGCCAGGGCATTTACGCGAACCCGAGCGGGCGCGGCTTTGCGTGGGAGCGCGCTTGCTCGGTCGAGTGGATCAATCCTCCGAGCGGGACGCAGCCAAATGGAAGCGATGAGTTTCAGATCAATTGCGGCATCCGTGTCCGCGGCGGATTTTCCCGCGACCCGAGCAACCCGAAGCACGGCTTTCACCTTTTCTTCCGCGAGGACTATGGCGCAACGAAGTTGCGCTACCCGCTTTTCGGGCGGCGTGGCGCGGAGGAATTTGATCAACTCGATTTCCGCACGGCGCAAAATTACTCGTGGAGTTTCTCGCCCGGCGACGGCAACGCGAACAGTTTCATGCGCGAGGAAAGCTCGCGCCAGACGCAGCTCGACATGGGCTGGCAAACAGGCCGGCTGCGATATTTTCACCTCTACATCAACGGGGTTTACTGGGGCCTTTTTAATACCGAAGAGCGCACGGAGGCTGCGTTTTGCGAAACGTACTTCGGCGGTAAAAAGGACGACTACGACGTGATCAAATGCGAGCAGTCTGCCGGATACACGACCGGCTACACCGACGGCAACCTGGCCGCGTGGCAGGAGCTTTGGACCAAGACCAAGGCCCATCTTTCCGCGCCGAACAACGCGAACTATTTCAAAATCCTCGGCCTCGCCGCAGACGGCGTCACCCCGACTGCGGACCCTGTGTTGCTCGACGTGGAAAATCTTGTCGATTTTCTCCTGCTCAACTTCTGGATGGGCAACGCGGACGGGGCCGCGAGTCCTCGCGCAAACAATTGGTTCGGCGCACGCGACCGGACCGGAGCACACGGCGGCTTCCGGTTTTTCACCCACGACTTCGAGCACTCGCTGCTCAGCACAGGCGAAGACCGCACCGGCCCTTATATCAACGCTGACTACGCAAATTTCAGCTACTCGATGCCGATGTTCACGCACCAGGATCTGATGGCCAACGCGGAATACAAAATGAAGTGGGCCGACCGCGTGCACAAACACATGTTCAATGGCGGCAAGCTGACGCCCGAAGCATGGCTCACACGACTGAACGCAATGGTCGCGGTGATCGACAGCGGCATCATCGCCGAGTCTGCCCGTTGGGGCGATTCGAAGAGCGCCACGCCATACACCCGCGCCAACTGGGTGAATGCGCGCAACTACATCCTCAACACCGTCATCCCAGCGCGAAACCCCACGACGCTCTCGCAGCTCCGCGGCGACGGCCTTTACCCGACGCTCGATTCGCCGACGATGCTGCCGTTCGGGGGCTACGTGAACAGCGGCACGGAAGTCGCCATGATCAATAACGGCGGCACGATTTACTACATGCCCGACGGCTCCGACCCGCGCGCAGTGGGCGGCGCGGTCCGGGCAGGCGCGCAGGTCTATACGAGCGCTATCGTGAACGACCCAATCATCGCATTTGGTTCGGCGTGGAAATACCTCGCCGACGGCAGCAACCAAGGCACAGCGTGGCGCGCACCGGCTTTCAACGACGCTGCGTGGACGACCGGCAACACCGAGCTCGGCTACGGCGACGGCGACGAAGCTCTCCCGGCTGTGCCGTTCGTGGATGTGGACCCCGTCACCGCTGGCGTTCAGAAAAACGCGACGACCTATTTCCGAAAGACCTTCAACGTGACAAACGCCGCCGGACTCATCGGCGCGAACCTCACCATCGAATTCGATGACTCAGCGCTCGTGTATCTCAACGGCACTTTCGTCGGCGCAACACCCGGCATCACGAATGGCGCGGCGTTCGACTACTACAGCGGCTCCGCTATCGAGGACACGACGAACACTTTCACTGTGCCGCTCAGCGCCCTGCTTGAAGGCGCAAACACCCTCGCCGTGGAAGTGCATCAGGCCAATAACGGCAGTAGCGATATGAGCTTTAACTGCTCGCTCACCGGCCTGCGCACAGGCGCGGGCTCGCAATACTACATCACCGGCGCAGGCGTGCGACCGCTCAAGGTGCGCGCTCTCAACGGTGCGTCGTGGAGCGCTATGGTGGATGCGACGTTCCTGGTGGACACCGAGCCGGCAAGCGCGAGCAACCTCGTCATCAGCGAGATTATGTACAACCCCACGCCCGCCACCGCCGCCGAAGTCGCCGCAGGATTTTCAAACTCCGACGACTTCGAATTCATCGAGCTGACAAACATCGGCACGAAGCATGTCGATCTCGATGACGTCTATTTTTACGGCGCGATTGATTTCAATTTCACCGGCGCACTCACCGGTCGCACGCTCGCTCCCGGCGCTCGCGTCATCGTGGCGTCAAAACGGACGGCGTTTGAGTTTCGCTACGGCCCCGGACTACCGGTCGCCGGCTCCTACAAAGGCAACCTCGGCAATGGTGGCGAAACAGTCCGGCTGTATTTTCCAAACGACGCAATTCTCCGCACCCTCGCATACACCGATGGTGCGCCATGGCCCGCGGCCGCCGACGGCACCGGACGCAGCCTCGTCTTGAAGCGCCCCGCAAACAACCCCGATCACACCGCCGCCACGAACTGGCGTGCGAGCACAACCAATGGCGGCGCGCCCGGCGGAGTGGACAGCATGACGCTCGCGACGTTCAACGCCGCAAACGGAATCACAAACCCGCTCGCAGATAACGACGGCGATTCGCTGAATAACTTCCTCGAATACTCGCTCGGCGGAAACCCGAACAACGGCGGCCAAGCCGAGCTGCCCGACCTCGGCATGAGCGGCGGATTCGCCACGTTTACATTCACCCGCCCCGGCAACGCAGACGATCTCACCTACACCGTCGAAGGCACCACCGATCTCTCGACGCCCGCGAGTTGGAGCGCCGCAAACGTCGTCTTGCTGAGCTCCACCGAAAACCCCGATGGCACCCTGACCGTCGCCTACCGCAGCGCTGCTCCCATCAACGGGACAGCCCGCCAATACATGCGACTGCGGGTTACCGAGCTGCCATAGATTGCGTCCGCCGTCCCACGCAACGGCTACTCGCTTTCGGGAATCAACACCTCATCCGTGTTCTGAAGAAACGAATCCCCGAGCCCGCTGCGGAATCCGCCGAGGGACCGGCTTCGGCCAGCCGCAAAGCTACTGCTCGCTTTCGATGATTTCGCCCACTGGCTGGTGCCATCGCGACCGGTTATTTGAACCGCGTCGATTTCCTCCCAGCCGGGCATTTTCCCGGTATCCACGTAAACCCTCACGCGCTTGGCGTTGATCGATCCGTTCACTGCGAACGGTGTGTCGGCAAGTTTCTGTCCTGTGCTCGGATCTTCCCCTGCCCAGATCGGAATCTCGGCACCGTTGTCGCCAATCGCGACGACCTTCGTGACGCCGCCGGGATTACTCGTCTGACGCACCACAATCTTTGCGAGGTCCGCCGCATTTTCAAACTCCGCCTCCAGCCACTCCACCCCGCCATCCGCGACCGCCGGAGCCCATGCGGTATTGTGATCGCCCGCGGTGAGGGTGTCGGGCGCGCCCGTCGCCTGTTCCTCGCCCCACGAACGCATCGACGCTTTCCGCCGCGCCGCTTCGCGCTGATTGGCCTCCGCCACAAGCCGCTCGAGTATGTCAGCCTGCCCGTTGAGGACATTCTCCAGCTCCACGATTCGCGCACGCGCTGCATCGAGAAGCTCGTCGTTGCCAATCGGCTGCGGCCTGCCGACGCGCGAGGTATCCTCCGAAGCCGATCCTACCGTGTTCGAAACGAAAACGGTTTTTTCGACCGCTCCGTCCGACCGCCCAAGTTCTGCCCTTAATGCCGAAAGCTGCGCTTCCATTGAGGACTGCTGCGAAAAAAGCACAGCGATGAACACCATCATCAACGCAAACAAAGCGGCGGCGGCAGAAACGATGTGTTTTGTTTTCATGGCGAAGTTCGAGTGGAAGGAACCGCGCCGAGAGAGTGGCATACGCCATCCCTTCCTGCAAATCCGTTCCGTTCAAGTAAGACGGAGCGGCTGCGGCGTTGTTAGAAAATGCACTCGTAAACCCCCTGCGGATTTTCCGCCTGCCCCGGCGTGAGAAAATCCACCGCCCCTCCGCGGAAATACAGCTCCACCCGGCGAATCACATCCTCCGCCGAGATCATATCCATGCAGCGCGGGAGATGCAGCACTTCGTCATTCGTCATTGGGAATTCGTCATTTCGCAAAGCGACTACATCCACGCACAGGCTCGTATCCTTCGGGTCGCCGTCGCCGAGCGGGAGGGTGCGCGCCTTCCAGCAGCCGCCGTTGTCGCAGCAGCGCAGCGCGCCGTTCGTGTGGATATATTGGTGATGCGGGTATGCCTCCCACTGCGCCGGCTCGCGTCCGCCAGCCACTACCACGCACGGACGGTTCGGCCCCGGCCCGCGGGTCTCCACCGCCGCCGCGAGGTGCATCGCGAAAGTCACCGGACACACCACGCCCTGCGCGTGATGCATCAGCCGCACAAACTCCCGCGTATCCGTCTTCCCCCGCAAGTCCACCACGCCCCGCAGCGGCGGATGATGATGCCCCGCCTCGCCCGTCTGCACAAAAAGGATGCGCCCTGCGAAATGGTCCACCACCGCCTGCATCCGCGCCGGGTCCCACCACTTCGTCGTGAAATCCCGCTTGCCCCCCGACACCACGATCCAAAACGGCAGCGCCCGCCCCGTCAGCACCTCCACCGCCGAGGGCATCGCCTTTTCCTCCGGCGACAGATGCACATCGCCGCGAAACGCCCCCGGCTCCAGCCGCACCTCCAGCCGCTCCGCCAGGAAATGATGAAACCCGTGGATGAAATGCCACGGCCCCGTATTGCTCCGCGCGATGAGCGGATACCCGCATTCCACCGCCTCCCAGCTCCCCGCATCCGCCACACGGTCCCAGCGCAGCGCGAGCGGATTGTGGTCCCACAGCGCCATCGCCGTCGTATCCACCGCCGTGATGAACCGGCCCGGATGCTGCGCATGTAAATCGCGCACCGCCGCCGTCAG
>JAYUSJ010000064.1:0-24356 GCA_043755735.1 Verrucomicrobiaceae bacterium
CCGGTTTCGCGGTGGCGGCTGTCGATTTATCGCATGGGATTTTACGGCGGCGATGGCGGGCGGCTGGTGGCGGATTTGGGGGCGTTTGATGGCGTGGAGCAGCCGGAGCCGCCGGTGGGCGAGAAGCGGTTGCGGGATTGCGCGTGGTCGGCGGGCGCGGAGTGGAAGGTGCCTGCGGATGCGGTGAGCGGTGTGTATTTGGGAAAGCTGACGGCGGATGCGGATGGGACGCAGAGCTATGTGATTTTCATCGTGCGGGATGATCGGAAGTGCGACTTCGTTTTCCAATGCAGCGACCATACGTGGCAGGCTTACAATCGCTGGCCGTCGCAGTTTTCGTTGTATGACGACGGGGTGCGGCAGTGGTATTGGGGCGGCGGGGTGCAGGTGGGGTTCAACCGGCCTTACGGGAAGTATTGCCAGATCATGGATGCGCCGCTTTCGACGGGCTCGGGGGAGTGGTTTTTGTGGGAGTTCCCGTTTGCATTCTGGCTGGAGGAGAAGGGCTACGATGTGTCGTATATCTCGAACTCGGATACTCACGGCGATGCGGCCGGGCTGTTGCGGGCGCGGGGCTTTCTGAGCGTGGGGCACGATGAGTATTGGAGCATCGAGATGTTCCGCAATGTGCAGTCGGCCATCGCTGCGGGGGTAAGCGTGGGCTTTTTCTCGGGCAACGCGGTGTGCGGGCGGATTGTCATCGATGAAAAGCGGCGGGCGTTTGAGCGGACGGGCGTTTTCGGCCCGCCGGGAGGGACCAATGAATTCGACGCGATGAGCACGCTGACGCACGAGCGGCCTTACGCAAACGAACTGATCGGCGCACACAGCACGGGGCCGGTGACGGGCGGCGCGGATTGGGTGTGCGGGAAGCCGGAGCATTGGATTTACGAGGGCACCGGGATGAAAGCGGGCGACGCAATTCCGGGGCTTATCGGCTGGGAATGGCACGGAGACCCGGCGGCGATCCCGGGCTTGGAAATCGTGTCCACAGCGCCTACGCAATCCGAACCCGGCAAACCAAATGGCGGGACGCATACGGCGACGGTTTATCCCGGACCCCGCAGGAATATTGTGTTCAACGCGGGGACGTGTTGGTGGGCGGATGCGCTCAGCGCGCCGCCGGGCTACGTGCGCCCGAAAGTTTACACCGAGCCGAAGGGCCCGGACGCACGGGCGCAGCGAATCACGGAAAACGTGCTGCGGCGGATGCTGGGGTGACGAGAGCCAAACCTCGCCAGATTCCTTGCAAGCGAGGGAAGTTACGCTTATCGCAGAGTTATGCAAAACGCATCCGCCTCGCGCTTGGTCCTCTCGAAGTTTTCCGAATCGCTCGTGACTGAGACCGCCAGCGAAATGCTCGGAGAAATCGGCGGGCGCGTGTCGATGGGCGTGGTGTTTTGCTCGCTGGACTACCGCGAGCATCTCGAAGAGTTCCTCGAGATCCTCCAGGTCCACGCGCACATCCCGCTGCTCGTCGGCTGCAGTGCGTCCGGCTTCATCGGGACGAATGCGGAAGCGGAACGGGCGAGCGGCTTTTCCCTGCTGCTCCTGGATCTGCCAAATACGAAGCTGCATCCGTTTACTTTCACCGAGGAGACTGCGCCGGATTGGGACGACGCCGAGGGCTGGAAAAATGCGGTCGGCGTTTCCAATGTGGACGCGTGGCTGATGCTCACAGACCCGACGGGAATCCCCATGGAGCCTTGGCTCGGTGCATGGGGGCGCGCATTTCCCGGCGTGCCGTGCATCGGCGGAATCGCAAGCGGCGGACGCGACGGGACGGAGACGTTTGTCTTTCACAACCGCGAAGTCCTCGAAGGCGGAGGGATCGCAATCGGGCTGCAGGGCGGCGTGCAAATTCACACGCTGGTGAGCCAGGGCTGCCGGCCCATCGGTGAGCCGCTGCCGGTGACCGGGGCGGAGCACAATCTCATCCAAACGCTCGGCTCGCGCCCCGCGTACGAAGTGCTCGACGAAGCCTACCAGGCGCTGCCGGAAAAAGAGCGTGAAAGCGCAAAGGGGAACCTTTTTGCGGGACTGGCAATTCGGGAGGATCGCGATGAGTTTCACCGCGGCGACTTTCTCATTCGCAACATTCTCGGTGCGGACGAAGGCACGGGGATCGTGGCAATTGGCGCGTTTCCACGGGTAGGGCAGACGATCCAGTATCAACTGCGCGATGCAAAAACGGCGGATGAAGATCTGCGGCACCTCTCGGCGCTGCTGGCTGCGGATGGGATCAAGCCGTTCGCATCGCTCGTCTTTTCGTGCGGCGGGCGCGGGCGGAACCTTTTCAAAACGGCGAACCACGACGCCGGAATTCTCGCCGAGTATTTCACACCGCACGCAAGCGCGGGCTTTTTCTGCAATGGCGAGGTAGGGCCGGTGGGCGGGCGCAACTTCATCCACGGCTATACGGCGAGCGTAGTCCTGCTGGCTTAAATTCGCTATTTTATCTGCGAGACCTTGCGCGGGGCTGCGCTTCGCGTAATGTCCGCGCCCTTTGTGAATGCCTTGCTCGCTGCTCTTGTCGCATCTGCGCTGATCTATATTCAACTATCGATCAGCGGGACGCGTCTGGTTTTCAGTCTCCCCGCTTACGCGGTGCTTGCGGCGTGCGCGCTGATGCTTCCCTTCATTCGCCGCACGGGACGCGAACCCCACAAATGGTGCCTCGCCGTGGTCGCGATTTTTTTCGCGTATATTCTCGGGCGGGCACTCAATTCTCCGGTGGAGTATCTGGCATGGGCGGACATCTACATGGTGCTCGCATGTTTGATAGCATACGGGATTTCTGCGCTGTTTTTCCAGAAATCAGGGACTCGCCTTGCGCTGACGATTTGCATCTTCGGACTGGCGCTGGCGGAGGTGATTTTCGGAGTCCGACAGTTCTCCGGAGAGTATAGCTGGATGCCGTTCGGCTTCACTAAAGGGATGGACCCTCGCGCCAGCGGCACGTTCATCAGCTCGATTCACTTTGCGGGATTTCTCGAGGCCGTCGCCCCTTTCGCGCTGGCGATCGCGTTTTGGGGGACGCAGCGCACCTGGGCGCGGTGGATGTGTATCTACATCGCACTGCTCTGCTATATTGGAGTGGTGATTTCCGGCAGCCGCGGGGCATGGCTGTCGTCATTGTTTTCGCTTTTTGTCATGGCGATCCTCGGGTTGATCGTGACGCGGCGGACGAACCGCGCCCGCTTTCCAGCGGCTGTTTACGGGGTGATTCTGACGGTCTTTTTGCTCCCATCCATCGCATATCCGCTGATGGCGCAAAGCAACCTCCTCAAGAAGCGCATGGAGTCGATGGTGAATGTGAAGGCGCTCTCGACGGGGAAATACGATATCCGCCTCGCAAACTGGGCTGCTGCGCTCGACCAATGGAAAGTCGCACCGGTGCTCGGAACGGGAGCCGGCACTCATCTCTATTACGGTCGCCTGTTTCGCCGCCCCGAACTCCAGCCGGACCCGGAACATGCGCACAGCGACTACTTGGAATTGCTCGCGGAGTATGGAATCGTCGGCGCAGTAGGGATGCTGGCATTGCTCGCCACGCATGGACGGGCCGGTTTAAAAGGGTTTCGGAGGCTGGTGAGCCTTCGGGAGGAGGATCCTTACGGGCCGGGGCTCCAGCTCGCGTTTAATATCGGAGCGCTCTGCGCATTTTCCGCCCATGCGGCCCATGCGGTTGTCGATTTCAACATGCACCTCCCGGGCAATGCGATTTATATGGCGATCATATTCGGGTTTCTCGCGAACTCCGGCGACATTGAGGATTCGCAGCCGGCGCAATCGCAGAGCCCATTTGAAGGACCCGAATCGCAACCCGCGGCGGACGATGAGAGCCTTCCGGCGGAGGCTCCTTGGCACCCGGCCAGCAGGGTCGCAGTATGGGCTGTAGCGGGCGTCGGTGTTTGGATGGGAATCAGCGGACTCCCGAAGTTTCCCGGCGAGTATTGGTGCGAGAAATCACGGGTGGCCGTGCGCAACCACGACTACTCAGCCGCAATTGCCCACGGGAAAAAGGCGCTCGAATCGGAAAAGAGAAACCCTTTTATCTATCTCCACATGGGCCGGGGATACCAGCTCTCTGCCCAGCGAATGCCTCGCGCCGCCCGCGCGGCCACCTACACTGCGGCGGTGGAAGCGTTCAAGGCCGGGCTCGACCTTTTCCCGCAAGATGAGGAACTGTGGGTCCGTTATGCCCAAGGGCTGGAGGGCCTCGGCGACTTTAAGGCCGCAGGGGAAGCCTACCGCGAGGCCATCAATCTCGACCCGAATCTCGGCATCATTCGCAGCCACTACAGCGGGCACCTTCGGAGGGTCGGAAGGGAGGCGGAAGCCGATGTGCAGACGGAACTTGCATCTCAAGCTTCGAGCGTGAATTTGGCCCCAATTCCCGCGTTTCGCCAGCTTGCCGCTCCCGACGACGAGCAGGAAACCGAGCGTGTACAATAAACATTTTTTGAAATAGTGATTGCGATCCGTCCCTAATTGGGAAAGTTAGAGGGCGACTAACAGACAGCCGACACGACTGATAAACTCAACAATTTCTCGAACCATGAACTCCTCAATTAAAACGCTCCACATTCTAAGCCGCGGAATTGCTCCCGCCGTCATCGCACTCTCACTAGCTGCTGCCGGGACCGCCAAGGCGGACCCCGCTGGAGTTGCGCTGATCAACGCAAAACTCGGCACGATTCCGGGATTGAAAGCCGGCACGACGGTCATCACCGCCAAGCCCGACTCCCTGCTTTATGCGCTGACCCTCGCTCTCGATACGCTGCCTTCCACAGCCACGGGCGCCCAATACGCGGGAATCGTAGAAGCCGCGTTGCAGAAAAACGGGACGACCTATCGCAAGGATAAAGACAAAATCGCCGGTCAGGTCATCGCGACCGCGATCGCGAATAATAAGATCACAGATCCTGCAATTATCGCAGCAATTACAAAGGCTGTGTTTAACGTGAACAGCGGCGATGCGAAAGCAGCACTCACCATCGTCGGCCAGGGAGTCGCACTGTCGGGCGCTTTGAAAGCGGCCAGCCCCGCTGCGGCCACTGAAATTGGAAAAGCCCTCGGTGGTTCCGGTGGCGGAGAATTCACGGGAGACGTCACTGCGCTGCTCAGCAACACCGCGAAAGCACTCGGAACCAGTTCCGGCAACGCAGCAAACTCGATTGAGGCATTCGCGAAAGACTTCCTGCTTGAAGAAACCGCCGATGCAGCAACTCGCAAGACTCAGGCGGAAGCCGCCGCGATCGCATCGACGAAAACGCCGGCAGCCGCAGGCAGCATCCTCGGTGGTTTCATTGGTTCGCTCGGCGCTCAGACCGATACCCAGCTTCGTGACGCAGGTCTTGCATACGTTGCAAATTCCAAACTTGCCAAGGCTCTTGGTGATGTCCTCGCCTACACGATGGACGGCCACACGGCCAAGGTCACTCTTCTCAACGACCTTCTCGGAGCCACAGGACTCAAAGACGCAGGCAAACCGCTCGTCGCTCAAGGCGTTCTTCGGGCCGGAACCGCAGCCGATGCAACCGTCGTCATGGACGCCTACATCGCCACAAACCCCGACCGCGCGAAAGTAGCAGGCGCGGTGGTCGCTGGAAATGGCGATAACGAAGCGAAACTCTCCATTATCGTCTCCAAGCTTGCGACCGGCCAGTCGGCCTCAGCAGCCGCAATCGGCACCGCAGTCATTTCATCAGTTGGCGCGCTCAATCCGGAGTCGGCAGATATCGCGATCAAGTCGCTCTTCACCGGAGCCAACATCACCGACAACACCACACGGCTGAGCATCGGTGTCGCAATCGCCCCGAAAGTGAAATCTTACTCCGCTGTCGGCTTCATGGCCGCTGGAATCGCGGAATTGAACGTCAGCAACGCTCCTACAATCGCGAACGCAATCATGTCGAAAGCGTCGAAAGCAGCGACCGACATCGCCTATCGCATCGCCGACCTCAGCACGGTGACAAACAAGCAGGCATTCGCCGTGGCACTCGCAACCGCAAATAACAAATTCTCGCTCAACGCAGCCGTCGGAGCATCGCTCGCCGATGAGGCCAACGCGGGCCTCATCACCGCAGCGGTCATTCAGACGAACAAGACCGCCATCGCCAAAGCGCCACTCATCGCGGGGGCAGTCGCCAGCGCGGTGGACGAAGAACGCGCGTCGGAAGTGGCATATCGCGTCGGTGAACTCATCAGCGAAACCGGAGCAGGCGCAAAACCAATCAAAGCCTCGGCATTCAAAACGCTGGCCGCAGCACTCGCGAAAGCGATGCAAACGAAACCAAACGTCACGACCAAGAACCGCGCGGACGAAGAGGGCGAGCAAGCCGCGCTTTTGACCAACGCGATCATCCAAGCCTACGGCGGAAGCGGACAGACCGACGCAAAGAAAATAAAAGCTCGTAACAAGCTCATCACCGACGTTGGTTCGGCAATCCTCAAAGCGCTCTCCAAGAAGCCAGTCGAGGAATCGAAGACACTTCTCGCAGACCAAAGCGCCGCAGCCGATATCGCAGGAAGTATTGCGTTGACCATCAACAGCAGCAACCTCCCGGCGGCTCAACGGACCGCGCTTCTCGCTGCGGGCGGAATTTTGGAGAAAGCGTTCGCGAAGCTCGCCGGCAAGGCAGGCCTCCCCGACTCGAATGCCCTCAAGAGTGCAATTGCTGACGTGAACAACAATGTCCCGGCCGCGCTGGCAGGATACGAGGACGGCACCCTGTTCGCGCAACTGGCAACCGTTTTCAACGACAAGGAAACGGACAAGCGCAACCGCTAAGCGCTCCGCACGACTATTCACAAAAAGGCCGGGCATATCGCCCGGCCTTTTTTGTGCCTCGTTCCCATCATTCTTGATTCGTTATTTCACCCGTAAAAACCGCAGTTGAATATCCACGGAAGGCACTGAAGGACATGGAAAGAGGTGCTTGTGAAAACAACGCCGCTCATCAATCGAGTGACGGCTCGGACTCTCGGAGTGTATTGGCTTCCGTGTCATTCCGTTTCTTCCGTGGACCCAACTGCTTTTTCTCGGTTCAGAGACCTGGCGCTGCCCAATCATTGTACGGTTGGCGGATCACGGCATCACTGCTGCCGGACCACACGCGCTGGATTGCCCGCCACAACAGCGCGAGCGGGAACATCTTTGACAACTACGCTGCCTGCGCCAACCACAGCGGAGTCCCCGATTTTTATGGGGCCGATGATTATAACGTTCGCCCCGAGATCCACACCGTCACCGAGCACGGGACAGGCGCTCTGTGAGCCATCTGCAAGTTGCTTGGCGCCGATGGTAGTGCTCTGTCGCAATGTGCAATTTGCCCCAACCGTCGCCCCTTCGTGCACCACCAGTCCGACCCCATGATAAAGGGCAAGCCCCGGTCCAATCTTCGTCCGGTAACGCAACTCGATGCCGAGCGACCAAATTACTGTAAGCTCGTACCAGACAAGATACGGAACCGTGAGATACCACCACGGCGCAGGGAGTTGCCTGCACCACGCAGCAAGGCGAAAAAGGAACATCACCAGTCGGCCCTTGATGTTCCCGCGATTTGCCGCCCAGTCACAAAATAGCTCCTTCATTTTTCGTCCTCCAAATAACGCAGATAAATCGCCTCCACCGCACGCGCCATCTTCGCGGCGGAATAGCCTTCGCGAACCGCCACAAGCGCTCCGGCCGCAAGTCTGGCCGCGTGCGCTGGATTTTCAATCAAACCGCAGACCGCCTGCACAAATGCCGTCGCCCCGCCCGGATCGACGAGCTCCGCATTCTCCCCATCACGAAGAATCTCCCGCATCCCGTCGAGATTGCTCGCGACAATAGGCACCCCACACGCCATCGCCTCCAGAATCGTGATCGGCAAACCCTCATAGCGCGAAGTGAGCAGCAGGCAATCCAGCGCCGGCCACAGCGCCGGCATATCTCCGACGTAGCCCAAAAAGCGCACACGTTCATCCAGCCCGAGTCGCGCCACTTGCGCACGCAGCGCGGCTTCTTCCTCACCGGTTCCACCTATGACAAAGTGCGCGTTTTTGATCCCGGCAGCGACGTTCAGAAACAGTTCGAAGTTCTTCTGATGCGTCAGCCGACCGATTCCGCCGACGATGAACGCATCCTGCGGGAGCCCCCATTTCTCCCGCGCCGCGGCCCGCATTTCCGGTCTGGGCCGGTACGCCTCGGTATCGATGCCATTATGAATCGTCGTCACTTTCTCCGCAGCGATGCGCTCATGCCGCACGAGAAAATCCCGCGTACTTTCCGACACTGCGACGATGTGGGTGGAAAGGAGATTCGTGTATGTGTCTGCGGGCAAGGCCCACTGGCGCGGGTCTGTCAGCTTGTCGTTGCAGTGATCGTGGTTGATCCGCACTTTGACTCCGCAAAGCGCTGCCACGGGTTTCGCGATCACATTTGCCGCCAGCAAGTGCGTGTGGACGACGTCATATTGCCGCGTGATGCAACGCCACGCGAGCCGCGGTACATAGAGCGGAACTTTGTGGTGGTGGGACAGCGAGAGCATCGGCACACCGAGCGACGCGAGCCGATCCCACATTTGCCCCCGCCCGTGCATCGCAGCGACCTCGAACTCAAAGCGGGCCGTATCGCCGTGCCGGATCAAGTTCTCGAGCACGACCTGCGCGCCACCGAGATCGAGCGAGTCGATTACATGAAGCACGCGATAACTTCGTGTGGTGCCGTTGGATTCAGTCATGTCTCACCGCTTCGTACCGAGGAGCGGCGATTTCGCCAAGCACCTTCAACGTTGCCGTTCATCCTCCCCTGCCGGTAAAGTCCGCACATGTTTCGGGTATTCATTCTCATGTGCCTTTCGCTCGCGTTTGCCAGAGCGGACTTGAAGAGCGAACTCATCAAAGCCGCACCGTCCGCAACTCGCGCGGGCTGCCCGAATGCCGCGCGTAAACTTCTCGCAGGCGGGCATCTTACCGTCGTGTTTCTCGGCGGCTCGATCACGGAAAGTCGCGCCGGTTTCTCCACCACAATTCCCGAATGGATTCGCAGGAAGTTTCCCTCCGCAAAGATCGATGCGGTGAACGCCGGTTGGGCGGGCACCGACTCGGAACTTGGTGCACAGCGGCTCGACGCGGAGGTTCTCGCTCGAAAGCCGGACCTCGTTTTCGTCGAGTTTGCAGTAAACGACATCGCGAAGCCGGGATTTGCGCACATGGAGCGCATCGTGCGCAAACTCTGGACGGCGGACGCGGAGACCGACGTGGTATTCCTCTACACAATCACGAAAGGTGATCTGGAGTTTTACCGAAAAGGCTGGTTTCCCCTCTCCGTTTCGCGTCACGAAGTCGCAGCGCAACACTACGCCGTTCCGATGATCGCGGTCGGGCAAACGGTCGCCTCGAAATTGCTCGGAAGAAACTTGCAGTGGGAGGATTTCTCAAACGACACATGCCATCCCCACGCGACCGGCTACGTGCACTACACCGACGCAATCACGTCCGCGCTCGAGGTTTTTTTCTCCGCTGGAAAACCCGGGCCTCACCCCTTGCCCGCCCCGCTCACTCCCGGGCTCGTGCTGAATCCAGCTCCGATCCCGGCAGCACCGCTTCCCGAGGCGGCACCCATGCGGGCTGAAGATGGACGCGAAACATCCCGCGTCTTCACGCTTCCGCAACCGGCAAAACACTGGGCCTCGAAACCGGAATACCCGCCTGGGGACCGCCCGCTTTGGCGGCTCTGCTGGCAACCGCTGCCGCGCACAGCCACGCTCGACGCGACCGCAGGCCTCACGCGCGCAGCCTGGAAAACAAACGTGGCTTGGCTGGAGGAGCCGGGCTATTTCACCGGCCCGTCGCTCCGCTGGATCGCAGGCGGGCGCAAAGAACGCGCCGGATGCTTCGGCGCAAACGGGACTGAATCCTTCGTCCTCACATTCATCGCCCCGGAATCCGGCGACTATCTGCTGGAGCTGAATATCGACGGAATCAGCGGCTATTCACAAAAGGAAAAATCCGTCGGACTCAACGTCGCTCACTTCCCTGGGAACGCCGCCGCCGGAACCTCGGTTCTATTCATCCAGTCCACCCGTGCAGACATACAGCCCCTCACGCGCCGCGCCGCGATGACACTCGCGAAGAATGACGAGGTGGCCTTCGTCTTCCTCCCTCATCAGGTCGGAGGCGGGGCATTCTTTACGGGCTTCAACGCCCGTTTCGGTCTTCTTCGATAGGCTGACAATTTGTGAAGCCCCTTGCCAAGCGCGAGGCATTCCCGTTTCTTCGCGCGCATGAAAGTCCTCGTCATCGGTAGCGGTGGGCGCGAACACGCGCTCGTTTGGAAACTGCGGCAATCGCCGCGCGTCTCGGCGGTATTCTGCGCGCCCGGAAACGGCGGCATCGCCGAGCTCGCGACGTGCGTTCCCATCAAGATCTCCGAGCATGATGCGCTTGTCGCTTTTGCGAAGGCCGAGGGCATCGCGCTCACGGTCGTCGGTCCCGACGACGCGCTGGCGGCAGGAATCGTGGACCGCTTTGAAGCCGAAGGGCTTCGGATTTTCGGCGTGAATCAATCCGCCGCACGGCTCGAATCATCGAAGGTTTTCGCGAAGGAATTCATGCTCCGCCACAACATCCCGGCGGCAGCCAGCGGGCAGTTCTCGGACGCCAATGCGGCCCGCGCATTTGCAGCGAAAATGAATACGCCGATCGTCGTGAAGGCGAGCGGTCTGGCTCTCGGCAAAGGTGTCATCATCGCCGAGACCCACGCCGAAGCAGAGACAGCGATTCGCGAGATCATGGACGAGCGTAAATTCGGCGACGCCGGCGCGGAAGTCGTGATTGAGGAATTCCTCGAAGGCGAGGAATGCAGCATCCACGCCCTCGTGGACGGATCGAACTATCTGCTTTTTCCCAGCGCGCAGGACCACAAACGCGCATTGGATGGCGACAAAGGATTGAACACTGGCGGCATGGGCACATTCAGCCCTGCGGATAAGGTGCTCCCTCCCGAACTGGAGCAGCGCGTCCGAAGCGAGGTTCTCGACCGCTTCATCGTCGGATTGAAAGCCGACGGACTGGATTTCCGCGGAATGCTTTTCCCAGGGCTGATGGTGACAAAGAACGGCCCGAAGGTGCTGGAGTTTAACTGCCGGTTCGGCGACCCGGAGACGCAGGTGCTGCTCACACGGCTCGAAAGCGATCTCGTCGAAATGCTGGAGGCAACCATCGACCGGAAGCTCGCGAACGTCGCGCCAAAGTGGAGCACTGACTACTCGGTCTGCGTCATCCTCGCCAGCGGCGGTTACCCGGAGGCTTACGCGAGCGGCAAGGAAATCACGGGCCTCGCCGACGCAACCGCAACCGTCTTCCACGCGGGCACCAAGCGGGACGGAAACCGCATCGTCACCGCAGGAGGCCGCGTGCTCGGAGTCACGGCACTCGCGCCAACCCTCGCCGAAGCCCGCGACCGTGCATACGCCGCCGCCGCCGGCATCCAGTTTGACGGCGTACAGTTTCGCACCGACATCGCCGCGAAGGGTCTGTAGGGCAACTCCTTTGCGATTCCCTTCTTAACGCCCGGCCAGCATGCGGGACTAAAATGCCGGCAGCTTCGGCGTCACGCCCGGAGCCTTCGGCAGCTTCGAGAGCTTCTTCTCCAGATCTTCCGCATCGCGGCTT
This sequence comes from Verrucomicrobiaceae bacterium, assembly GCA_043755735.1. Taxonomy (GTDB): domain Bacteria; phylum Verrucomicrobiota; class Verrucomicrobiia; order Chthoniobacterales; family Chthoniobacteraceae; genus SXWH01. Next base: position 11,665 of record JAYUSJ010000064.1, read on the forward strand.
TCAAGCTTCAGCACCAAGCCCAGCGCAGTCTCCGCTTTCGCTTTGTCGCCGCGCACCCATTTGTTGATCTTAAACGCGCTCTTGAGTCCCTTCTCGAGGCCTTTGAATTCCAGCGGCGTTTTCGACTTCTCTTCCTTCCATGACGAAGAGCCCTTCTCCGCCTCCAGAATCTTCAAAACTTCGGCATCGGTTATATTCACCAACTGCCCATCCACCGGAAGGTGCGCGTATTCGATTCGATGGCAGAAGCCCCCCACAAACGCCGCCCGCACGCGCCAGCCTTGATATTCATAAGCCTTCTCCACACTCCCCGGGAGCAGAGGTTTGTCGTTCGGTCCTGCGAGGTCTTCGCGTGGCTGACCGTAGCGAAGCTGCGACTGACCCTCCGTCTCACCGAGGCGAGCGTGGGCGGTGACGGTGCAAAGGAGTGCGACAAGGACGGTAAGTGATTTCATAAATTCCGCGAACTAGACGCCAAGGAGAAATCAAAAGTTACACACTGCGTCAACTTTCGATGCCCTTGGAAAAGCAAAGTCGGCTGCAACGATCGCGCGGTCCCGCCCGGTCACCGTCAAACGATGACTTGTCCATTTCCACCCCAGCGAACAGATTCCGACCATGTCCATTTTGATACGCGACCCGCATATTCGCCGGGGGGTTTGGTGCCTGCTTGTGGGATTCTTTACGACATGGGTTTTCGGCATCGGGGTTCTCTTTCTCCTCGCCGCGGCGAGTTTCGCATTCGTCTCCATGTTCGGGCAGCGCCCGGCGCAGGGAGTGTTGCTCTTCGCATCGACTTTGGTTTTTGGAGCGATTTCGGTGTTCATCGCGCTGCATATCATGGCGATCGCTGGCATCGTCGCCTTCACGCGGATCAAGGAAAGCCGGAGCCCGGAGCCCGCGCCGGCTAAAACGGCTCCCGCAAAACACCGAAAACCATAAGTGATGAGCCACTGCCGATTTCGCGACACATAGGCGGCGTATCGTCAGGTTACCCACCTCGCGGCTGTTCCGGGAAAACATCTCGCCTGACTCCGTGACCTCGGGAACTTGCCTACTGCCGCTGAAACTCCAGCCACATAATATCCAGCACGCTCCCCGCCGGACCGTCCATCTTCACGCGAATCTGCTGCGGCGTGCCGAGTGTTTCGTCCGATGGAATTGGAAATTCAAACTCCGGCGGTTGTTTGCCGGTTGCGGGGCCCGGTGGCAGGGTTTGACGGGCTAGTTCTTTGTCTCCGGCGAAGATGGCCACCGTGAGCGGTGTTGTGCCCTGCGGCCATCCGCTGAGCTTCAGTCGCCCGAAGTCCTGTAGGCGAATGCGGTCAAATGCGATCCAGCCGCCTGGCTGGATGCGGGCGACGAGGCCGCCTTGGTCGAGATTGTCCTGCACGTCCGCCTTGTCGCTGTGGTCGAAAAATGCGGCGCGCTGGCGTCTGCTTCGCACCTGGACCTCGGATATTCCGCGTAGCGCCGGCAGTCCGTTCGCGCCTTTATCCGTCGCGCTCGCGGTGAGCAAAATCACCGTATTGTCTGCGCGGCCAAAGCCTCCGGGCCGCGTCGGCACCACGGCCTTGCCCTCGGCTGTGCGCGGGAGCGTGACGATCTGACGTTGGCCGAGGGCGAGCACCCAATCCACCATTTGCGCGGCTTCGGCGGGCGTGTGCTGGGGATGCGGCGGCATGGGAAGCGCGCCCCAAACCCCTGCACCGCCATTGATGATTTTTGCCTGCAACTGCGTCCTCGCTCCGGCGTCGGCGAGATACTTCTCCGCCACCGCCGCGTAAGGCGGACCGGCGCTTTGCTCCGTCGCGTTGTGACACGCAAAACACGTCGTGCGCTTCATCAGTGCGAGGCCGGGATGCAGGTCTTCCGTGTTCCCGCGGTCGCGCTTTTCCATTTGGATGAGCATCGTCTCCGGCGCTACCGCGCCGTCTTCCGCATCCGTCGCGCCCACATTCCAAGCGACTTCTTTTCCATCGAGAAATCCGCCATCGAGCGGAGTGGCGAACTTTACTTCGGGCGCTTCATTTCCCGCTGCGATCGTGACGACGGATTTCGCCGTCGCGCCCTGCGCATCTGTCACCGTCAGCGTCACAGGCCACACGGCTGCCGTCGTAAAAACGTGCGTCGTCTTTGTTCCCGACGCGCTTTTTCCGTCGCCGAACTCGAACGCAAACTTCAGCGCTCCGCCATCCGCATCGCGCGAGCCGCCCGTGTCAAAAGTCACCTCCAGCGGTAGCTTTCCCGCCGTGCGACTGGCGCTCAGCACCGCATGCGGGGGACGATTTCCTCGGCGATAAATGACGCGCGTGATTTGGCTCTGAGAGTTGCCCGTCCATTGGTCGCCAAACTCCGCGACATACAGCGCGCCGTCCGGCCCGATCTTGAAATCCGTCGCCCGCTTAAACGTCAACTCCGCCAGCACACGCTCCACGTTCGCGAGCTTCCCGGCTTCATCGAATCTCGCCGCCGCCATCCAGTTCCGCATCCAGTCGCCGAAAAGATACGCGCCTTCCCACTCGTCCGGGAGCCTCGATTCTCCAGCGGTTTCCGGCTTTCGATAGACCACGCCGCCCGTGATGCTCCGTCCGCCGCTGCCAGCAAGCGGCCACTCTTTCGATGCCATATTGTTATAGTAAAACACCGCCGGTCGCGCGGGCGGCAGGTCGCGCAGACCGGTGTTTGTCGCGCTGTCATTGATGATCTTTGCCGGGTCGAAAAAGTCTCCGGCGGGCTTCTTTGTTTTGGGATCGAACGGACGCCACGGCGTGTTCGGTCCGGCACAAAACGGCCAGCCAAAAAAGCCCGGCTCGCGAGTCACATTCAGCTCATCAAATCCCTCCGGCCCCAGGTTCAGTTCCGCGCGCACATTGCCGCCCACGTCGCCCCAAATCACAAAGCCCGTCTTCGCATCGCAAGTGACACGAAACGGATTCCGAACACCGAACGCAAACACCTCCGGACGCCCGCGCTCCGCATCCGCGAACAGATTCCCAGCCGGGATGCCGTAGCTGCCGTCGGGCTTTGGAGAGATGCGCAGAATCTTCCCGCGCAGCTCCTGCGAATTCCCCGCCGTGCCCCGCGCATCGCGCATCGCGTCTTCCGTATGAATCGCCGGCACATCCTGCGGCGGCATATTGTCGCCCACGCCGATGAGCAGATTGCCCTGCGCATCCCACGCCAGCCCCGCGCCGCAGTGCGGCTGATCGCGCCCGCTCCGCAGCGGAATTGTGAGCACCTCGCGCTCATCCGTCAGCCGCTCTCCCGCCAGCGTATGCCGCGCTAGCACCAGCCGTCCGGCTCCCTCCGCAGGCACGCGGATCGTGTAAAGCTGCCCGCTCTTCGCAAAATCCCGCGCGAGAGTCAGCCCCAGCGCCCCCGCGTCGCCACCCGTCGCCGAGGGGAAATCCCCAATCGCCACCGTCCGCCGCGACACAGGCTCCCACATTTTCACCGCGCCTTTCCGCTCGATAAAAAACACCCGCCCATCCGCCGCGATGTCCATCTGCAAAGGATCGCTGCACCCCGCGACGAGCACTTCCTTTTCAAAGCGCGAAGCATCCTGCGCAAGTGCCGCGAACGGGAGCGCGGAACAAAGCAAAACCAGACACGTCCCGCGTTTGAGCACATCATGCGCACGACAGTTGGTGGTGAAATCGTTGCTGATCATCTCCGATAAGTAAGACGGGCCGGTGGGTGAAACGAACTATTTCGGCGTTGCGCACGTCCACGGTGAGCCGAAGCTCCGCTCGCGGATATCACACATTTGTGGGAGCGCGATAATTTGACCGACTCAAAGTCGCTCCGTCGCATGCCGAAGGGTTCATGCATTTCGTCTTCCCGGCGGGCCAATTTTGAAACAACCCGCTACTTCCCGATGCACCACAGATGGTCGTGCGTGCGGATGAATAGTTGGCCGTCGCTCACCGCGAGCGAGGCATTTGTCAGCTCGCTGCCAATGCCGTTGGTCCCGATGAGTTCGAACTTCGGCGTCGCGCGGATGATGTGGCAATCGCCGCTTTGATTGAGCACGTAGATGCGGTCGCCGCTGAGCACCGAGGAACTCCACGAATCGCCTTTCGGCCCAGCCGCTTTGACGCGTTCGAGATACACGGTCTTGCCCGTTTTCAGCTCGATACATTCGGCAAAACCGTCGGAATTAAAAACGTACGCGTGGCCTTGCTGGATGATGCCGGTGCCGAGGCGGTTTTTGGTCCGCGTCGTCTGCCAGAGCCGGTTTGCGGTCGCATCGCCGCTCCCGCCGGTGGGCACGGCGATGCTGTTGCCGATGTAGCCGCCCATCGCGAGGGCGATGCCGTCGGCGGCGATTGGCGAGCTGTACACGAGCGGGTTCAGACCATCGCAACGCCACAATTCCTTACCCGTCGCGGGATCAAACGCGCGGAGAAATTTGGGGAACGCCATGAGCAATTCTTCGCGGTCGCCCGCCTTTGTCACGATGGGTGTCGCATAGGTGCAAATCATCCCCGGTTCGTTGCCCTTAAATCCGTCCGTCCTGCCACGCGGGTCGATTTCAGGCTCGGGAAAAGACCACGCATCTTTGCCTGTCGCCGCGTCGAGCGCGAGCAAACGTGCGCCTTTGCCGGGGCCGAAATACAAAAATACACGTTCGCCGTGGAGGACGGGCGAAGAGCCGTTGCCCCATTCGTATTCTTGTTTCCCGAGGTCGCGCCGCCACATTTCCTTGCCGGAAAAATCGTAGCAAAATACGCCCGCGCTGCCGTGGCAGACGACGATGCGCTGGCCATCCGTCGTCGGCGAGGCCGAGCAATACGGGTTAGTCCCGTGCGTTTCCTCCTGCTTGTCGTAAGTCACCGCTTGCTCCCACAGCTTTTCGCCAGTGGTTTTTGCGAAGCAAATGAGCGTGCGCTTTTTCTGCGATTCCAGCGCTTGCGTGAGGAAGAGTTTGTCGCCCCAAATGACCGGCGTGCTGTTGCCGCGCTCGGGCAATTTGATCTTCCATTTCACGCCCTCGGTTGCGCTCCATTTGAGCGGCAATTCTTTCTCCGAAGTGATGCCCGAGCCATCCGTGCTACCGCGCCAATTGGACCAATTCGCAGCGATTGCGCACGACGTGATGAGCGAGAGAAATACGGCAGTCTTCATACCCCGCAGCGCCTACATGAGTCCGCAGCGAAAGACAAGCCGCGCCCGGTTTTTGTGAAAGATTTTCTGAAAGAGTCTCGGCGTCAGTTCTTGGATCAACGTTATGAAAATGCTCGCGTTGCTCACGCCCACTGCAATCGTCCAGCCCGCCAACAGATTGCTGTTGCAACTCAATTTGCTGGCTTCCCTGAATCTGCTGGTGCCTCTTTAAAAGGACAGACCTTTTTGTTGTTTTGACACGCTGTCGGGGTTGATTGCGGAGGTCGCTGCGCACGGCGGAGAAGGCATTTCGCCAGACTCGCTCGACGCTGCGCAAGGCGGAGAAGGGATGCGGCATGTGGCGCTGGTGGAGGACCGCTGCATGGCGTGCTACAAGGCGGCGACGGGCCGTCTTCCGGCACAAAGAAAACGCCCCGCTCTTGCGAAAGAGCGGGGCGTTTTGCCGAGTAAATCGGGTAAAGCAATTCAGGCGAAGAAAACGAAGATAACACTGTTTCCACAGCGCGACGCTGCCGCAGCGATTGCGTTGGTCACGGAGCCGTTGCCGCACCGGGCAGCTTTATGACTGCATCAAAAGCCGGCTTTGGTTTGCCGTCGCCGTCGAATAGCAGCGGTCGGCCCTGGCTGCGCCAGGAGTTCGCGTCGTTGGGTCCCCAAAAGGTCACGATTTTTACCGCATCGCGATGCTTGAGGAAGGCTCGGAAGATTCCCGCGTAGGCTTCCGCTTGTTTTTTGTCGACCTCGGCGACGAGTCCGCCTTCGGTGGCGGAGGCGTTGGCTCCGATATCGGCTCCTGTTCCGCGCTGGCCGCTCGTCGCGCTATTTACATCCAGCTCCGTGATGTGGATGGGCAGGCCGAGGGTTTTGAGTTCGGCCAGGCATTGGTCCATCCCCTCAAACGTTACCGAAACATTCAGATGCGCTTGCGTGCCGATGGCTGTGACGGGAACTTTTTTCTCCTGAAGCTGTTTGATGAGCGTGATGAGCTTTTTGCGTTTCTCCGGATTCTCGAGGCCGTAATCGTTGTAGCGGAGAATAGCGTCGGGGTCTGCCTCGTGAGCGAATTCGAATGCTTTTTCGATGAAATCCGGTCCGATGATTTCGGACCATGGAGACTTCCGCAGGACGTTTGGCCCGCCGTCGGAGATGGCCTCGTTCACGACATCCCAGACTTTGATTTTGCCTTTGTAGCGGCCCACGACTGCGTGGATGTGCTCCCGCATTCTTTCGAGCAATTCCTCGCGGGATGCGCGGGGGCCATCGAGATTGAACGGACGAAAGCCGCCGAACCCTCTCGCGCCGGATCCCGGTGCTGGTGGAGCGGGCGGCGTGGCTTCGGGCGTGCCTTCCGCGCTGGCTCCCGGACGCAAATGCGTGCCTTCAAAAACCCAGTTCGGCGTCTGGCTGTGCCACACCAGCGTGTGGCCCGCCAACTCCATGTTGTTCTTCGTGCCGAACTCCACAAACGCATCCGCCGCCGTCCAGTCGTAGCCTTCTTTGCCGGCCCGGGGATGGACGCTCATCCATTTCATCTCGTTCTCGGCCACCACTTGATTGAACTGCGCTTTCACCAGCGCCGCATCGGCCTTCACCTGCTCTTCGCTGCGCCGAAAGCCCTGCCCCGAGGTCACTGCGCGATTGATGGCGGTGCCGATTTTGAAGTGCTCTTTGTATGCGTCTTTGAGCGTGACTGTCGGCGACTCGGCGCACGCTACCGCAGTGGCTGCGGCGAAGATGACGGACTGAAGCAGTCGAGTGGATGAATGGTGGAAGCGATGAGTGTTCATTGTGTAGCATCTTGAACGCTGTCCGGCTCCGAAAGTTCCGGTGAAAGGTTACTTGGCCTCCGCTTTAAAAATGCGCTGGGCGAAGTGGAAGAGCGCGTTTTTCCAATGGCGGAAGTCGTGTGCGGTATCGTCTACGTGCCAGATGTGCGGCACATTTTTCTCCTTCAAGAATGTTTGTACGCCCTGGCTGATCTTGATGAGCCCGTCTTTGTTGCCGCAGGAAATCCACAGGAGTTTCAACTGTTTCGTCGCGGTGGCTGCGTCGGGCACCAACTCTGCGGCGGGCTTGGTATTTGGTGCGGAGGAGAATCCGCCGACCCACGCAAACGTATCGAGATTCCCGAGGCCGAAGTTCAGTGATTGTCCGCCGCCCATCGACAGACCGGCGAGCGCGCGGCTCTCGCGGTCGAGCTTCACGGAGTATTTCGACTGGATGAACGGGATGAGGTCGCCGAGCAGGTCTTTGTCGAATTTGCCAAACGCCGGAGCAGTTCCCATAGCATTCGGGCCGGGGCGGTCGTCGGTCTGTGCGCGGCCATTGGGCATGACGATGATCATGGGCTCGGCCTTTTTGTCGGCGATGAGGTTGTCCAAGATGACCTCGGGATGTCCGCCGCGCGCCCACTCGTTTTCGTCGCCGCCGATGCCGTGCAGGAGATAGAGGACGGGATACTTGGTATCCGCCGAATAGCCCGGCGGTGTATAGACTTGGGCTTTGCGTTTGTTGCCCACGGATTTGGAATCATACTCGACCAGCTCCAGCTTGCCGTGAGGAATGCCGTCGCGCTTTTGGTCAAAGCCAGCGGGCTCATCGGGCACTGCACGTTTGTCGTCGGGGCCAAGCGTGATGGGGCCGCCAAATCCACGGCGTCCGGCGCGCGCGCCGACTGCCTCGGGATTTGCGGGCTCCGTTTTTGCGGCAGCCGGTGCGGCGGCATTTGTCTGGAAAAGCCGCGGTGCAAATTCGCGCAGGCTGCGGCGCCAAGTCTGCCATTCGTGCGCAGTTTCCGGAGACTCGTAATAGACGCTGTTGACGCCTGCCTGCTGGAGCGCCTCGACATTTGCTTTGCCCGACGCGCCGTTCTCGCGGCTGCCGTAGCTGATGAACACGAGCTTGTTCTTTTGCTTGAAGGCTTCGATGTCGGTGATCTCCGACGGAGCGATGCTGCCGCCGCTAAAAATCCCGATGTGCGAAAACTTGTCGGGATTTGCGAGGGCGATGGAGCGCGTCTGCATGCCGCCCATGGAAAGACCGGCCATCGCGCGGTGCGGCTGGTCGGCGATCGTTCGATAGCTGGCATCGACGAATGGGATGAGGTCTTCGAGCAGCACTTTGGTAAACGCGGAAAAATCAAACGAGCGTCCGCCCGGACCACGCCCACCGGGCGGATTGCCAGGAGCCCCGCCACCGGGAGCTGCTGCGGGAGGTGCCGGAGGCCGAATCGGAGCACTGCCGGGGACGTAGCTGCTCGCCATCACGATGATGAACGGGCTGGCTTTGCCTTCAGCGATGAGGTTGTCCATGATCAAACCCGTGAAGCCCTGCCGGCCCCAGCCCGTCTCATCCTCGCCGCCGCCGTGCTGCAAATACAACACCGGGAAACGCCTCGCCGGATCTTTGTCGCAACCCGGCGGCGTGTAAACGTAGCAGCGGAGAACCGCGTTTTTCGACGGATAAAGCACCTCGCGAAGTTCGCCATGCGGCACGTTTTTGAGTGCGTAGAAATCCTTGTCTTTCGCCGGCACTTCGACGCCGCTGCCCCATTTGCCGGTGCCGTAAAAATACATGCTGTTAGGGTCGGGCACTTCAGCGCCGTCGATCTTGATGGAGTAATAATGGAACCCTTCATCCAATGGACGCGAGTAGCCGATCCACGCGCCATCCTCGCCTTTGGTAAATGCGGTGCTGTCGCGAAAAGTCACTCCCACGCTCTGTGCCTGTGGCGCAACGATGCGGAATTTGATGCGCCCTTCCGAGCTCACCTGCGGATATTCCTTGCCTCGCTGGTTGGTTGTTGCCGGCTTCCAATCATCCTTCGGCGGGTTGTCCTGCGCGGGGCAAAGCTGGCCGATGGTAATCGAAGCGAATGTGACGAGTGCGAGTCTGGTGTTCATCGTATGTGTCGTAGGTTAATCGCGTGAAATTGTGGGGCTCCGCGACTCCTGCGACCAGCCGCAAGTAATTCCACGGAAACAAACGCCCGCAGCTTTCCGACTGTCGGCAGGTTATTGATTACGCGATTTCACAACCACTTTGAGACTCCAATGAGGCTGTCACCGCCGCTCTCGACGACCGCCTTTATCTGCGAAGGATTTGTCGCTTTCCTGCGCCAGAGCGTAACTGCCCAAATCCGACGATCACTCTGCCGGGCTGGCGCTGGCAGCGTCCGCTTCTTCCTCCTGTTTCTTCAGTGCAAGAATCTCCTCGGGAGTGGAAACGCGATCGGGGTGATGCTGATGGACAGCATTCTCGAGCTTTTCGTGGTCTTTCTTTACATGCTTTTCGTGCTTTTGCTCGTCGAGCTTGTGTTGGTTTTTCGGTGAATTGTCGCCCATAGGTAGAGTGTTCGCGGCTGGGAGCATCCGCGGCTGTCTCGGTTCTCCGAATTCTTTCCCCCCTTGGCCCGCAATCGCGGCAATTGGCTTTGTGCACCGCGACCAATCGGTCTCCCCTCGCCTCCCAAGAACGCTCTCCGATACGACCAAAGAGCTCCGCCAGCGCGATTGAATGCAATACACCAATATGAGATTCTTCGCTTACATCCTCGGTTTTCTAATCCTCATCGGCGGCCTCGCATGGGCGGCCATCGAGGCAGGCGCTCCTCGACTATGGGTAATGATCGGATCCATGATCCTGATGGGAGTCGGAATGATCACCGCCGCAAGTCGCACGCGGACCAATCGCCAAAACGGCGACGTCACGGTCGTCCGGGACAATGACGAACTTTGAGCCCGAATGGAGAATATCCGTGCGCCATTCATGCATCCGCGTCATCTGCTCCCGATCTTTAAGGACGCCGCGTCCGATTGGGTGGATGACGGCGCGATGCGCCTCAGCTCCTCCCTCGCGTATTACGCCATCTTTTCGCTAGCACCCTTGCTCGTCATCGTGATCTCGATGGCCGGGCTCGTCTTCGGCGAAGAAGCGGCGCGCGGGCAGCTCTCGCAGGAAATTGCCCATCTGGCCGGCAAGAATGCAGGCGAAGCCATTCAGGCGGCGGTGAAATCCAGCGCGGCGCAGAAAACGACCGGCGTGCTGGCTTCCGTCATCAGCACGGCGTTGCTGCTCTTCGGCGCTTCCACGGTCTTCGCCGAGTTGAAGGACGCACTGAACACCATCTGGGGCGTCGTCGTAAAACCAGGCCGGCCCTTCTTCACGCTCCTCCACGATCGTTTTTTCTCGTTCTCGATCGTGCTCGCCATCGGCTTTCTCCTGCTCGTGTCGCTCATCATCAGCGTCCTACTTACGGCGTTTGGCTCTTACATGAGCGCTCACTTTCAGTTCCCACCCGCGATCTGGAAGGCGTGGGATTTTGTCATCTCACTCGCGGTCGTCACGGGACTGTTTGCGATGATCTTCAAGCTGCTCCCCAACGTGCTGCTGCGCTGGCGCGATGTCTGGCTGGGAGCGGTGACGACCTCCCTGCTTTTCACGGTCGGCAAATTTGCCATCGGCTACTACCTCGCCACCAGCAGCCTCGCATCCAGCTTTGGCGCGGCCGGGTCCGTGGTGCTCGTACTCGCCTGGGTTTACTTCTCCGCCTGCATCCTGTTCTTCGGCGCGGAGATTACGAAAGGCTATGTGCGCAAGTTCGGCCCGGGCATCACGCCCAACAGCCGCGCCGTGCTCATCGACGACCTGCTTCGGGCGAGGTTGGGGATCACTTCCGCGACCATCGAGGCGGCGTCCATTCCTCCCAGTGCCCCGACACCCGACAAAGCTCCGCACTCAGAATAAGCCGGTGTGCCTCCGCTTATTTTCTGCGTTTTCCACTTCCCGGAAAACAGCGAAGGGAACCATCATCGCGCTAATCCCCGAAAGCCTCGCCTGCCCGCCTGCCCCCACCTCGTGTTCAAGAAACTCCTGCCCGCCCGCCCGCCCAAATTTCGATAATTTGACAGACTCAAAGTTGCGCGAAGTTGCGCAGGGGGAGTTTAGTCACTGCGCGGGACGTATCCCGTTACTTGCCAAGCACGGCGGCGCGGTTACTCTCCGCGCCTCATGTTTAGTCTGCTTGCCGATAAATTACAGGGCGTCTTCCGCGATCTTTCGGGGAAAGGGAAGATCTCCGAATCCAACATCACCGATGCGCTCCGCGAAGTGCGGATGGCGCTGCTGGAGGCGGATGTTCACTTTCAAGTCGCGAAGGATTTCATCGCACGGGTGAAGGAACAGGCGATGGGCGAGGCGGTGCTGAAGTCCGTGTCGCCCGGCCAGCAGATCGTCAAAATCTTCCACGATGAACTCACGCGCGTCCTCGGCGGCGAGGCTTCGGAGCTGAATCTCACCGCGCCCGCACGCCTCCTTATCGTGGGCTTGAACGGTGCCGGTAAAACGACCACTTGCGGCAAGCTGGCGAACTTCCTGCGGAAACAGGGAAAGGCTCCCGCGCTCATCGCGTGCGACCTTTACCGGCCCGCCGCTATCGAGCAATTGGCGACGCTCGGCAGGCAGCTCGGCGTCCCCGTTTTCACCCCGCCTCCGGGCGAGACCAATGTGCTCGTGGCGGCAAAACTCGCGCTGCAGTGGCTCTCGGAAACTCCGCACAATGTAGCGATTTTCGACACGGCAGGGCGTCAGGAAATCGACGAGGCGCTGTTGCAGGAAGTGCGGCAGCTCAAAGAAATGCTCCAGCCGCAGGAAGTGCTGCTCGTCGCCGACGCAGCCACCGGACAACAGGCCGTGAGCGTCGCGACGCACTTCCACGAAGCGCTGCAAATCACCGGCCTCATCCTCACGAAGCTCGACGGCGATGCACGCGGCGGCGCGGCGCTTTCCATGCGCGAGGTCACCAAGCAGCCCATCAAATTTGCCGGACACGGCGAGAAGCTGGACGCCTTTGAGGTCTTCCACCCCGACCGGCTCGCGGGCCGAATCCTGGGCATGGGCGACATCGTCTCCCTCGTGGAGAACGCAGCAGCGGCCATCGACGAAGAGGACGCAAAGCGCATGGAGAAGCGCATGATGCGGGCGGAGTTCGACTTCAACGACTTCCTCGAAATGTTCGCCATGATGAAGAAGATGGGCCCGCTCGACAAAATCCTCGGGATGCTCCCCGGCATGGGCAAAGTCGCCGACATGAACATCGACGAAAAGCAACTCTCCCGACCCAAAGCCATCGTGCAATCGATGACCTTCGAAGAGCGCGCCAAGCCCGACATCCTCAACGCCCGCCGCCGCCAGCGCATCGCCCGCGGCAGCGGCACCACCGTCACGGAAGTGAACGAAATCATCTCCCGCTTCAACGAGATGCGCAAAATGATGAAGCAAATGCCCATGATGCAAAAGATGATGGGCAAGAAGAAGCAGGGTCAGGGGATGTTCAGACGATAAGCATCCGCGCACAAGAAGCTCCGCATCGGGCAATCGGTTTGTTCCCGCGTCCATTGTGCGTGGCAGCGGCGCGGCTGGGTGCTTCGCGCAATCGAAGACGGCGAATAAATTCGCCGCTCCTTTACGCCCTTTCGTCCTTCAGCCCCGCCCTCACACGATCGGCTCGCCGATGGTCAGCGACCTTATCGCCGTCGTCCGCGTGCCGGTGCTGTTGATAAATT
>JAYUSJ010000065.1:0-7181 GCA_043755735.1 Verrucomicrobiaceae bacterium
GAAAGCGGACAACGGCACCCGACACCACGCCTGTCGAGGAAATCGACTGTTGCTCCGAAATCAACATCCCGTCGGCGTTCGCCGCACCAAATCCAGAGATCCTCCGATAGGTCGTTCCCGAACTCGACGTGCGCGAGTCCCACCAACCGCCGTCCTTCTGCACCAATCCATTCGAACCGCTATTCACGATCGCAGGACTGCCGTAAGTCGTCACCGTCACACCTCCCGCCGGACTGTAGTTCCAAGCGCGCTGTGGCAGGCCGCCAGATGGATTGGGCATCGCATCCAAGTCTGCGCCGCTTCCCGGCAACAGCGATTCAAACACGCGATTTCCAAATCCATCGTAAGCGTAACACCGAAGCGAACCGCCGTTTTGCGCGGTCTCAGCGACCGTTTGACCAAGCATGTTTGTGAATCGGGCACGAACCACCACGGCATTTCCGCTCCCGGTCGTGATCACGTGCTTTTGCCCGATTCCATCGAAGACCGTGTAAGCGTGGTGCTCTTCCACCACACGACTTCCCGTAATCGAAACAATCCGCCCCATTGCATCGTATTCCGTCACAGACTCCACCGAGCCTGCCGTCGCAGGCGCAGTCATTGGCCGAACCTTCAAAGTCACGCTCGACGTTCCATTAGCGTTCTTCTGTCGCTCATACCGGTCAATCCTCTCGTCATTGCCTGCCTGCTCTGCCACGCCGCCTTTCGAGTTGTAGGCCCAACGCTGTCTCCCGAGCCATAGAGGCTGGGGATTTCCATTCGCTCCGAGGTAGCTCGGGGTCACATCCGGATACGGAGGCCGAACGATCGGGCTTGGAATGCCGTAAGTGCCGGAAAACTTCGCGATGACTCGGCTGTTTTGATCGTATGCCAGCCAGGTACGCAACATCTGCCCGTCTGCCCGCTGTTGAACCATATCAATCAAGTTGCCAGTGCCATCGTAGAAGTAGAACGTCCCCAATCCGTCCTGATCTCGCTCCCACTGTTTATTCCCATCAACATAGCCGGCAGCATAACTCGTGAGGTACCCGGCCCCCTTGAGCGACTCGACCTTGATGATTCTTCCTTCATGATCGTAGTGGTTTATACGCCGACTGGTGAGCAGCCAACCGGTCGAATTCAGACCCCAGCCGTCCGAGGCAGTGGGAAGTGCCAGCCACTCTTCCTGCACAGTCGGCCAGCCTTCCCCGACCAAAACGGTGACGTGTTTCGTCACGCGCCCAGGCTCCACACGAATTGCCGTAACCGACCGATGGGCACCTGTGGCAGGGGATCGATCAAACGGACGAAACCGGGCCGGACTGTTATCCCCCGCTGAGTCGGCCTGAAAATTGACACGGTCGTATGCGTAGCTGATGCGGGTACCGTCGGGTCGAACCTCAAATGCCTTTTTCCCCGCCCGCGTCGGGCTCTGGCTTTGCGGAAATTCTCCCACGATCGAAACTTCAGGCGAACCCATGCCGGCTTCGCGTACGGTGGTCGTGACCCAAAGCGGCGTTTGTACATGGTCCCCGAGACGGACGAAAGGACGCAGCACACTATCCCCCGTGAGCCGACGAGTCGTGATCGTACGCGAGACCACTTTACGGCCAATCGTGACGGTTTTTGTCGTCATCTTTCCATCCGGCAAGGGAAGGTGCGAAGACTCAATCCGCTCCACGAGGTCGGAGTTTTGACCGACATCCGCAGGGAGAATGTTGACTCCATGCATCGGCTTTGTGGTGATTGTCCTCCTTGCAGGGGACGATCGGTCCGGGGTCACCTCGATTTGTACCCATCCGCCTTTGTGTCCGATCGATGTCACCTTGTTTCCCTGCGCGCTGACGTTCACCACTTTCTTGATCGCCGTGTCCGCAGGCAAGGTCGGCTTCCCGACGTTCGCCGGGCCGTAATTGTAGATCGTGCCGGTCGTCACCGAAAGACCTCCGACACCGGGTTTCGTCCGGCGGATTTCGCGGGAAAAGTTTCCGCTGCCGTAGTCTGTCATCGTTTTAACAACGGTCGAAGTGCCGCCGTTTGATTGCACCTGCCAGCCCTTCTTCACCGAATTACCAACAGTTTCGTTGAACCGTTTGAAATCGAAGTTCTTGGTAATCTCCGGCACACCATTCGCAGCCGGTTTGGTTTGCGTGATCCGAATGTTCGAATCCGAGCCCGCAGGCGGTGGCAGCACTTTCCAACTTCCGACGTACTGCGCGGTGGTAGGGATTTGATAACGCCCATCGGTACCAAGTTGAGGCAGCGCTTCAGTGCGATAAAACTTCACCTCGTAGCCGGATGCACTAAATGCATTGCCGCCACCGATCGGGCGGACATCCGCCACTCCATCCTTGGACCATACCTGCCGGATGACTCCGGCCATGTCCTTCACAAGAGCACCATGTCCAGATCCGAAAGAGCCGACGAGAACTCCAGTGGGAGTGTTCGTTGAATCAATAATCGGCTGTCCCGTTGGCCGGTTGAGCGATGAGGAAAGTTTGCCCGGCATCAAATGCCCGCCAGCACCATCAACCGTCGGAGCATTCATCCGAAGCACTGGAGCCCGACCGCCATCGTAGCCGACTCCCATCTGCATCAACAAATCCACCGAACCATCTGCGCGTGCAAAGTTTTCAGCGAGAGCCTGCTCCAATGTTTGGTTGGAAAGCGGATTGCCTCCAAGGAAACCGCCGGCTCCGTTTGGAATCACAGTGGGATTGCCTTCCCCGGGTCCGAATCCAAGGTTCCCGTTTCCGAGCTGGTTGGCATCTTCCCCGGGCCCACCGACGTTCACATTGCCATTTGAGCCGCCGTTGTTGTTGACGTTGCCGCCGGTACCAACCCCGCTGCCATCGGTCGAGTTCTGTGCCCCATACTGATCCCCGCCATTTGGGCTTGTAGTCCCCGGCGGAATTGACGGGATCGTCGGCGGTGTTGGAGTGGTGGGCTCGTACGGGTAGATGACTTCCTCCTCGTCGTAATAGTCATCGTCATCGTCCGTGACGGGCGTCTGGCCGGGACCGGTAGGAGGCGTGAAAGGAAGGTTCGGGATACTGGGACTTACCGGCGGAACGATATTGTTGTCGATTGTCCCGCCCCCCGTCGATTCCTCTTCTTCCTCGCTTTCGTCGGGATCGGGGCAATCGCAATCCTCATCCTGTTCCTCCTCCGGGCACTCGCTATTGCGATCTGCGTCCGTGTCAGTCTCGCTCGTGGTTGTAAACGACGAAGTAGCCCGTCCGGCAGGTGCGCCGCCATTTCCCGCGCTCGGGCCTGTAGTCACCGCGCTCAGCGACACTCGTGCTCCAATCGGCAAAGGCACACTGCCTCCGAATGCTGCGCCGTCACCAGCCGGCACGTTCACCTCATAAAGGGTACTCCCGGTAGTGATGTCATCGATCTTCAAGCGGAAAGGCTTATCACCGCTTTGCGTCTTGAATTGCACCCGTTTTGCGACCATCCGCGCGTCAAGGACAGGCCAGAGGTGTTCTTTATTTCCGTTCGCCCCGCCCGCCCCTCCACCGCCGCAGCACTGCGACCACGCTACCGATGTTGGTGCCAATACGGCGATACCGGCTGCGATGACTGCACTTATCCTGCCCGCCAGAATCATTCTGGAGGCTCTTGGGTTCAATTGGGAATTCATAGTTTGATATTGGGAAAAAGGTTATTCGAGTGGGGTGAAGACTTTCAGCGTCGCATTTGCCACGAGAGCAACCGGAGCTGCATTTGGATTTGTTCCATTGGTGTACTCGTCGCCGTCATTCATCCCGTCGCCATCACTATCCGCAGAGAATGGATTCAGCCCGACCAGTCGCTCATACCAATCCGGCACTCCGTCCTGGTCGGAATCGGTCGAATCCACGGATGCCGAAAAATCGGTGGGGTTGCCGGAAGCCGCAGAGAGATACTGATTTCGCGTCGCGTCGTAGAGATACCATGGAACTTCTCCACCTTGAAACTGACTGCCTGCATCAAAAACACCATAGTTCGTGAACCAAGGACTGTTGCCCGAAGTCGAAATACTCCAAATCCCCTGAATCTGTCCCACAGTCACGGGATACGTCGCGCCCGCAGCAGTCCTCACCTGGAGGTTATTAAAGACTCGCGTGAGCGAGATCTTCAACTGGAGCGATGACGTGGGGAACCAAAGTTTTGCCGCATCACTAGACGCCGCTCCATCCAACATGACCCCTTCTAAAGTTGTAGAATCTGCCACCCATTGCGGCTCGTTTATGGGGAAATTTGCGGTCACACTCCGAAACTGAGCGGTGAACGTCTGTGCGCCAAGAATCGTGTTCGTCAACGAATCTGTGTATGCGTCGCCGTTCGGAGAGACCAGAACGCCAGTCGCCTCTCCGTTGACGTAGGTTGTGGTCACAAGACCATTCACGAAGCGGGACTCCGGAACTACGAAGTTCACCGACGTCGTATTGCCGTAGGACCACCACAACTGCCAATCGTCGAATTGGAAGCCGGAAACAGGGTTGTTCGTCGCGTCGAAAAGCGTAAACAAGTCGTTGAATGAAATACCCCGGTCCGCGACCGTGATACTGCAGTTTTGATTGAGGCTACGATAGATCCCGTCGAGGCGATAATCGTAGAATTCTGAGTAAGTGAGCGGGAAATCGATCGGGATAGGATTCCCAGTTTCATTCGAAATAACAGTCCAGCCCGAGGGATTCAATGAATCCGCAATGGAGAAACTGTAAGTAGTGAGCGGAACCCACTCGAAGTAGCTCAGGATTGTCCAAATTTCAGCCTCGGACGTTCCACTTCCCGACGCAGCTAAATTCACGGTCGCGGTGGTCATCGCCGAGTCGGCGTGGCGAATCACCGAAAAGCTACCCAAGTCGGGGTGGATAAAGGCGAGTTCACTGTATCCATCGCCTCGATCCACTGCGTTCAGCACTCCAATGTATCCCGTAAGATCGGAGCGAACTGTAAACGCCCGGCCAGCATCGCTTGCTGGAAGCAACACGCGGGCGTTCACGAGGACTGAGCTAAGGGAAGTGCCCCAAGCCTGTCCGAGCAGCATCTCTTGCCCCACAGGACTGTCGTTCTGAGTGGACAAGTCCACCAACCAAAACGACCAGCCAACCGGAATCGAACCCCACGCTTGGAAAAACCGGTACGACGAAAAGTGACTTTCGCCCGACTCATCCTGAGTATAGGATCCCAAAACGGGGCCAATATTTAGCGGTGCGTAGCTGAGCGTGCCGTACTCATCTCGGACCGCGAGCAGTAGCGGATGCCCCGCGCGGTCTTCTGGAATTGCAAATCGAACATCACGTTCACTGCTCGCAATAGTCGAATGCCAAGCCGCGCTTGAAGCATCGGTGATGTTCACAGGGGCAATTTCGCCAGTAGTTTCATCGAGCAGCGCAAATGCTCCCGACTGTGTCCGCTCAGCCGCGACGATGCCATATGAGGTGGGCGCCGGGTGCCATCCACCGAGCGGGTCATAAACACCGCCTGAAAATCCGGTGAAAGTAGCGGTGCTCAATACATAATTCGTGCTTCCGGGCAGACCGATTCGAGTCGGCCAATCGGCCTGAGTCTGCAACGGCTGTCCTGCGGGGCCATTCGGAACTGTTCCCGACTGGGTCCAGATTTCGATCAACCGATAACTGTGATCCGCACCACGGGCGAGGTTCACCCGGAACGTCAACCACTCCGCATGTGCGGAAAGCGAGAGTATTCCGAGAAAGGCAAAGAGCTTTAAATAGAGTTTCATAAGATATTACGGTGCAGGCGTTGGCGTTGGCGTCGGCGTTGGCGTCGGCGTGGGAGTCGTGCCGCCGAGGCTGGGTGGGATGAGTGCCTGGTCTGCTGTTCTCGACTCGAGCCGTTTCACGGACGGGGGGCCGAGGTTGACGCCGGAGCCGGTGTAGAACTGTCCCGGTGAGCCGTCCCCGGTCGAGATAGGGCGGTCGGCGAGGGCTTCGGCGAGGGTGCCGCCGATGCGGGTGAGGACGAAGCTCTGGCGGGCGATCTGGGGCAGCGCGCGGGTGTAGTCGCCTTCCCACAGCTGCATCCATTTCTGGGTGACGCCGTTGTAGCGCTGCAGTGTGTTGATGTTCTTCAGGTCGATGACGGGCGTGTCGGCTCCGTTGGCCCAGACTGTCAGAGCGCCGGCTCGCGGTGTTGTGCCGTCGGTGCGGCCTGCGACGAACTTGGCGACGTAGGTGTGAAAAGTGCCACGCGTCGGCGGCAAGAGATCGCCGTCTTCCGAGGGATTCGTGTCTCCGTTCGTGATTCCCGAGGCGGCTCGAGCTCCGGGCACGACGCCAGGGAACGCGGCTCCCACGGCAGCAAGCGTGACGACGACGAGCAACAAGGACCGACGTCGCTTCACGCAACTGTCGACGGCACGGCCGATCCGAAGACACGCGAAACGACCGCGCCGTGGCCGTTCTTGTCCGGAGCGCGTCCCGCAGGCCAGAACCCTCCCTCACCGTCGCGGGCGGCCCCATGCGAGGGATCACCGGAATTGGGCATCAGGGTCACGATACCTCGTCTGGGGGAGGGGGATCGTCGGAGGCCGGGTCGATGACGGGAAGGCGCACGATCCCGACACAAGGAGCCGCCGCCGATGTTTTCTCACTCTCGCCTTGCCCTATTGACGCTTATCGTCGTTGCCCTCACCGCCACGATCGCCGGTCTCGCCGGCGCATCCGGAAGCGATCCGTTGGAGACGTGGGAGGTCACGTTGACCCCCAACTGGGTCTCCCCTCGAGACGGTGCTGCGAGCAACTATCAGAACGTCTGGGTCTACGCGAAGTCACCGACGACGCCGTACAGGTCACCCGACACCCACCGCGCACAGGCCCGATACCTGCTACTCGACCCCCGTGTCACCGACAGCGACGGCCGTCCCGGACGCGACGAGTGGTGGTTCGTGATCGAGCGCAACTGGCCGTCCGACTTCGACCCCTACCGGCACGGAGCCTGGGGCAGACTCGTCAACTTCCACAACGTCGAGAACGACGTCGGCTGGGACACCGGAAACGGCGTCTCCGCCCTCGCGCTCGACTGGCTCGCCGCGCCCGCACCACAGTTCACACTCGAATACCACGACGGCGGCAAACCCCAATACCTGCCCACGCCGACGCGTGGCACTTTTCACACCTACGTCGCCAAGTTCGTCGCAGGCCGCACCGACGGCACAACACCGCGAGCCGGCGCTCTGACAGTCTGGG
>JAYUSJ010000066.1:0-24208 GCA_043755735.1 Verrucomicrobiaceae bacterium
AGGGCCAGTCATCGCGCTCATTCCGGCAGAAGAGCTTCGGGCTGAAAGCGCGCGGCACCGAGACGCCCGTCGATACATTCACGTGGCCGGTTTTCCCCGGCCTGCAAAAGCTCGATGGCACCGGTCCGCTCACGAAATTCCGCAGCGCGCGGTTGCGCAATTTTGGCAATGATTGGGACCATGCGATCGTCCGCGATTCGTGGGCGCATCGGCTTGTCGGCGGGCTCGGGCTGAATGTGATGTCTTCGCGGTTCACGAACATATTTCTCGATGGCGAATACTGGGGCATTCTCGATCTCCGCGAGCAGCAGAATCCGCGATACCTGCAAGCCCACTACGATGTGAACACGGGCGACGCGGTGATTCTTCATGGCGTAGGCGCGTTGGAAGACGGCGTGCCAGGCGACGAGCAGCCGTGGCTCGACCTCATTGCATTTTGTGAAAGCCACGATCTCAGCGTGCAGGCCGACTATGACTACGTCGCCGCACGCGTGGATGTGGAGGATTGCCTGCGCTATTTCCTCACCGAGATCTTCATCGCGAACGCCGACTGGCCGCAAAACAACATCCGAATCTGGCGCAGTCGCCTCCCAGCGCCCGACCTCACGAAGCCGCGTGGCAAAGACGGACGCTGGCGCTGGTTCCTCTTCGACGCCGACCTCGGGTCCGCGCATCCATGGACCACAGGCGCGACGGAGAACACGCTCGCCATCGCCCTCAATCCTACGGGCCGCCCGGGCACAAATTCCGCGTGGGGAAACGCGATCTTCCGCCGACTCATGACGAATCCCGCGTTTCGCAATGACTGTATCAACACCGCTGCGGACCTTCTCAATACTTGGTTCAGCCCGGCGCAAGCGACGGCAAAGCTCGACGCCATGGAAGCCGAACTCCTTCCCGCAATGGCCGAGCACATCGCCCGCTGGCAGCCCGCGACCGGCAGTGTCGCAGGATGGCAGGCGCAGGTGCAAACCGTCCGCAATTTTGCCAGCTCGCGAGGCCCGAATGTTCGCACGCATTTCATCAATCAGTTCGGTCTCGGCGGCAGTTCGCCACTCACGCTGAACGTGAACAATCCGGCGCGCGGCACGATCCAAATCAACCGCATCACCGTGAGCCCCGAACTTCCCGGCGCAAACGCTGGCAGCCCGTTTCCGTGGACCGGCACGTATTTCAACAACGTCCCGATTTCGCTCACCGCATTGCCCAAGCCCGGCTACCGTTTCGTCGGTTGGACCGGCGTGACGTCGCCTACAGCCACCGCGTCCATCACGCTCAACGGAACCGCCGCCGTAACCGCGATCTTCATCCCCGAACTCCCAACTTTCGCCGCAATGACGCGAACTCCGAACGAAGTCACACTGGAACTCACCGGCACGCCCGATGCCGACTATACGCTCCAAAGCTCCACCGACCTGATCACCTGGACCGACGTCACCATTTTCACACCCGACATCAACACGGGCCAAGCCGTCGTAGTCCATCCCACCACCGACACAAAACGGTTTTACCGCGCGGTCTCGAAGCCGTGAGCGACGTCGTCACTACCCAAAAACGAAGAACCAAGAACCAAGAACCAACAACATGAAACTCATCCTAATCACCGCCCTGCTTGGCCTCGGCATGGCTGCCACGAGCCTCGCCGCTGAAGCCTTTCGCGTTTATGCGCCTTCCAGCAAGAAGCAAACACTGTGGGTTGTGGACGCCGTTCCCCGGGAGGACGGTGGCCTGGAACTGAAGGTGGCCGAAAAGCGGGATTTGGGTTTTAACGGCAGGGTCATCGCCGCGCATCCGAAAAAGCCGCTGCTCTATGTCTCGGGTGGAGGCGGAGAGCGGGGCAAGGTGCCGGGAGCGGTGGTGACTTTGGCGCAAAACGGCAGCTATGCGAGCCACCAGCCCGTTGACCTGAATGACGACGCTGCCTACCTCAGCCTCGACCGGACCGGTGCGTTTCTCTTCGGCGTCAGCTACGGAAACGGTCGGCTCAATGTCTATCGCCTCGATGAAAAAGGCGCGCCGGGAAAAGCCGTGGCGACCGTTGACGAAGGAAAAAAGGAGGCCCACTGCGTCCTCGTTTCGCCCGACAACAACTACCTCTACATACCCTATGTGAAGGGCAACCTGGCGCTCTTGCAATACCGCTTCGATGCGTCCTCGGGGGCTGTCAAGCCGCTCGATCCGCTCAATGCGAATCCACCGGCAGGCACCGGCCCGCGCCACCTCGTCTATCACCC
The DNA here is from genome assembly GCA_043755735.1 of Verrucomicrobiaceae bacterium. GTDB lineage: Bacteria > Verrucomicrobiota > Verrucomicrobiia > Chthoniobacterales > Chthoniobacteraceae > SXWH01. Next base: position 2,235 of record JAYUSJ010000066.1, read on the forward strand.
CACGTTGCCGATGGTCTATTTCACAGATGAACAAGGCATCGGCCTTTCCACCTACGAACGGCTCCCCAACGGGCAACTTGCGCTACGCCAGGACATCGCGATCCTGCCGGAAGGCATGTCAAAGGAGGGCCTCAGCGCGTCCGACCTGGAGATCACGCCGGACGGTAAATTCATCTTCGCCGGATTGCGGGGACACACGCAGGATTTTGACAGGATCGCCCGTTACCGTGTGGGCGAAGACGGCAAGGCCGAGTTGCTCGGATTGACACCGGCGGACAAGATTCCCTGGGGGCTGGCGCTATCACCAGACGGCAAATATCTGCTCGTTTCCGCAACCACCGGGGCGACGCTCACGGCCTACCGGATCACCACCGGGGGCGATTTGAAAAAGGCGGCGAGCCTGTCGTGGGATGCGGGGATTTCCGACCTCCTCACCCTCAAGACCAAACTCGAGTTCAAATAGACCAAGAACCAAGAACGAGGCCGCCTACCGCAGCAGCGTGAGACTTTCAGCTAGGGAATCACTGATTTAACACCGCAGAATTTCTTTTTCGTCGCCTGACCCCGATTCTTCGCTTGACCCCGATTCTTCGCTGTGACCCCGATTCTTCGCTGACCCCGATTCTTCGAAACACCCGCAAAGACCCGAGTGAGGGAGCGAAAACCGAAGAGGCAAGCAGCGACGCCGAGACAAACCGGGAGCGGAAACTGCCCGCGAGAGACGCAGCGCAAAAGCTATTTACAGAGGGTCGAATCGCCCCGTGAAAAAGCGGCATAGGCAACCCTTCTTCACACCACCCCACTGAAGGAACCGGACTGGTTCAACCCCTGATGGCACCGAGGCTTCGCTCGGATGCCTTCAGAAAAGTTTAGGCGACGTTCGTTGCATTACTTAAGGCGCTTCTGTAACTCCGCAACAGTTAGCGGCGGCGAAGTCTGGTGAAGCATCGCGTGGCAGTTCGGGCAAACGGGAACTAAGTCTCGCTTCGGGTCAACGGCATAGCCAGTGCGAACACCACTGAGCGGGCGGGTGTGATGAACGTGGATGAAACCGCTGCCAAGCTCGCCGTATCTCGCGCCGAAGTCGAAGCGGCACACGCGGCACACTGCTCCAAAGTGAGCGATGCAAGCGTGCCGAGCTGTGGCGTCGCGCTCATAGGCGTTGACGGTGATGCGCCGCAATGCGCCCTCCCAGAAACGCTCCGCTGCGGGAATCTCGTCGGCGAGGATGATGGGCGAGTAACCGCGCTCGATGAGGAATGCACGCCAAAGCTCCTCAAGCTCGGCGGCGGCATCGGGCGCGATGGTGATGCCGCTAACCTGCGTGTCCCAATGGACTGCGGCGAGCGCGCCGGAATCGAGGCTGGCGCGTGAAAGAATCGGCTCGTGGTCGGGATGCAGAAGAACGTCGAAGCGGGCGTCAATATAGAGCGCCGAACGACCCTCCTCGGTGAAGTGGTCGGCGGTGAATGGCTCGTCGGATGTGACGAAGCCAGATGCAACGATGCCGCGTGGCTCCTGACCCTGCCGCAATAGAAAGACACGGTCGCCGGAGCGAATACGCTTGCTGCGCCCGCAACTCCATCGGTCGTCGAGGAAGCCTTGCATGCGGGCGCGGTCATAGTCGGCGTCGAGCGTGCTCCAGGCCCACTTTTTTGGGTTCCAGGTTAGGAGGAATGTTTGCATCGCGCTAAGTCGCCTAACTTCCCATTATACGACTGGCAATTTTCCCCAGTCGTATAGCGGGCGACTCGGAGAGGTGTGCTTTCTCTCTGTCGGATTGGTTGTTTTGGTGGATTGAGGCGCACATCTGTGTTTTTTAGCGAAGGGCTCGGGGATGACGAGAAGTTTTTCGGGTTGTTACGTGGAGAATCATCGGTCTGGCCCCGGCGCTTGCTGGAACAGGGCTGGTATACGCCGCCAGCCAGTTTACTTTTGGGCCGGCGGGGCTGATGGGGGAAGCGAGGGCGATGCCTGGCTATTTTAGTTCCATCAGCCCCGAAGTGTATAAAAAACAACACTTACAGAGAAGGCAGGCACCCGCAGGGGGTGTGGATATTTATCCAGAAAACTCAGGATGGCCTTCCGACGCGTCGGAAAGCGGTTTCTAGTTTGCAAAGTGACCTTCCGACGCATCGGAAAGCGGCATCTTGTTTGCAAAGTGGCCTTCCGACGCGTCGGAAACCGCTTTCCCATTTTCAATGTGGCTTTCCGACGTGGCGGAAAGCGGTTTGGCGTTTTCAGACTGGCCTTCCGATGCGGCGAAAGCCGCTTTGTTCTTTTGCAGGTTGCTTTCCGATGCGTCGGGAGCCGGTTTGCGATTTTATAGATGCGTTCCCGACGCTTCGGGAGCCCCCTTTGTTTTTTCTTAATTGCCTGCCGGAATTTCGATTGCAAAAATTTGGTTCTTTGAAACACTCCCGCCCCGTCGCGAGGAACCGACCGGGCACCCGCCACGCGACACCTTTCCTTGGGTGCCCCAATTCAAACTCTACCACTACAATCCCATGCTGGACCTCAAACGCTTCTTCATCAACCCATTCGACGACGAAACAATCTCCAAAGCAGAACTCCAAACCTTTGGCGTCGCCCACCTCGCAGAACTCATCCTCCAAAACGGCGACGGCACTTTCAGCGGCCACATCGCCATCACCACCACCCTCCTCGGCACCATGGAGACCAACCTCGGCACGGAGACATTAAAGCTAGGTATCCAAAAAGCCCGCGTCCACGCCAAGCAAGACAACCGCCTCCACATCGTGGAAGAAGTCGGCAAAATCCAAGGCGCAGTCCATGCCACCTACGGCAAAAAGAGCCCCAAAAACGACGAAATTTTCCCCGAAGGCACGGGCGTATTTGGCGAATGCGAAGACGTGCTCCTCGAGCCTAAGCTGGACGCTCTCCACACCGCCCTCACCGCGAACCTTGCCGAACTCGGGAGCGCCCCCATCGCCCGCGCAGACACCATCCGCAACCAATGGATCCTCATCTTTGGCCAAAGTACCACTGGCAAAGCCGGACGCAATACTGCCCTGAACGACACCAAACTTGCTTCCCAAGCCCTCCGCGCCCAACTCTTCAAAAACCTCCTCGCCGCCGCCAATAAATGGCCCGGTCAGCTTGACCGCGCGGCGCTGCTCTTCCCGCAATTCCTCCTGGAAGACCATCCTGCCACGCCAACGCCAACGCCAACGCCAACGCCGACCCCCACGCCAACCCCGACGCCGACGCCGAGTCCGACTCCCACACCAACACCAACGCCGACGCCAACGCCCCCTCCCTAGCCGAAGTTCGTGGAGGGTAAAAGGGGTCCGGACGGTCCTACAGGGAAAGCGGGTCAGGCGAGAAAAACGAACAGAACGCGGGGCCACAGTTGGCGTATGCTTCCCGTGCGCACGAACCGGCGAGATGGGCGTCATCGGCGCGGCGTCGCTCATTTGCGGGCTGACAAATGTCGTCACGCTCGCGAGCGGATGCGGCGATCCGTATTTCAGCGTGCGCTGGAAAGGCCTCGGCATCCCGCTCGATAAACACAGCATCGGCCACGGCAAAGGGCTCGACGAAAAGACCGCGGAACAGCTCACGACAATCATCCGCCGCTTCCACATGGAGCAAATCGCGCGGCTCGCGACGAAGCTGCAATCCGTGCGCGAGGGCGACGGCACGATGCTCGACAATACGTGCATCATTTACATGAGCGACTCGGCGGAGTCGCACCACAGCCGGTGCTTCGACTGGCCGATGCTCGTCCTCGGCGACCTCGGTGGACGGCTGAAAACACGGGGCCGCTTTTTGTGCATGCCGAAGTATGCTGCGAAGGGACACAAGACGACGGTGAACTTTTTCCTTACGCTGCTCGAAGCCGCGGGTTCTCCACGCAAGAGCTTTGGCGTTGCGGATCCGGAACTGAAGGACATCGACACAAGCGGTCCGATCTCGGAGTTGCTCGCTTAGTTCGCTTCACGCTGCATGAAAAAATCGGTCTTCATTTTTACACTCCTCGCCAGCGCATTGACCGCGCTTGCTGCAGCGCCTGCTGAGACGGCTACGTTGAAAAAGTTCCTCGGCGAGTTTTGCACGAAGTGCCACGGCGAGGAGAAGCAGAAGGGCGATATCCGGCTGGACGATCTCACCGGCGACATGGCGAAGGAAGGAACGCGCTGGGCCGTCGTGCTCGACCAGATTCGCGATGGCGAGATGCCGCCGAAAAAGGAGAAGCAGCCGAACGCTTCACAGAAGCTCGCAATCACCGGCTGGATCGCAAAGCAGATGGGCGGACACGCGGCGCGCAAGCCGAGTCAGGGCAATCTCGTGCCGCACGAACTGCTCTTTGCCCCGGCAAGCGCAGCATCCGCAAAAGCGCCGGAGCCGCGGCTGTGGCGGCTCAGCGCGGAGGCCTACATGGGCTGGGTCGAGGATGTCGGACGCGGCGGCGTGAAGGGCCTCGTGCAGCCTTTCACCGCAAACCCCGAGCGTGGCATCAAAGACTTCGCCGCGCTCGCCCGTGTGGACGAACCGACGACGGAAGTCCTCCTGCGCAATGCCGACGCCATCGTGGAAAAGCAAACCGCCCACGAGATTTTGGACGGCAAGGTGAAAACGAAGAACGACACGGTGCGCGAGTTCACCGACCTCATGGACCCGGCCCTCACGCCGACGCGGGCGCAGATCGAGAAGGCGATTCAGAAACAGTTCCAGCTCGCGGTGGCGCGGAAGGCGGAGGCTGACGAAGTCGAGCGTCTCTATGCGCTCTACGAAAAGTGCGCGACGGGCGGCGACCGTTTCGGTGCGCTGAGGACCGTGCTGACCGCCGTTCTTTTGCGCACCGATGCCGTGTTTCGCTCCGAGATGGGCGGCGCGGATGGAATGCTCTCGCCACGCGAGGCCGCGGCCGCCATCAGCTCCGCGCTCATGTTTAAACGCGACGGCAAACTTCTCGAAGCTGTCGAAAAAGGCGAGCTTACCACGCGAGAGAAAATAGCCGAACACGTCCGCCGGATTCTCGACGACCCAAAAGCGAAGAAGCCGCGCATCCTCGGATTCTTCCGAGAGTATTTCGAATACGGCAACGCCACCGAGGTCTTCAAGGATCGGCCCAAGGACGTCATGCACGAGCCGAAGCAGCATGTCGCCGACACGGACCGGCTGGTGCTCCACATTCTGGAGCAGGACAAGGACGTGTTCCGCCAACTCCTCACGACGCCGCTCGCGTTTGTGAATGTGAAGTCGCAGACCAACAAACAAACGCGGCAGGAGGAACTCGCGCAGGCCGTCACGCCAAATAAGCAAAACAACAAAGGTCAGGCTGCCATCGAGACGCTGTACGGCCTCGAAGAATGGACCGCGGAACAACCCATCACGCAGAAAGAGAACACGCGCATCGGCATCCTCATGCAGCCGAGCTGGCTGATCGCGTGGAGCGAAAATTTCAACAACGACATCGTCCGCCGCGGACGTTTCATCCGTGAGCGATTGCTCGGCGGGACCGTGCCCGACCTCCCGATTGGCGTCGCCGCGATGGTGCCCAATGAACTTCACCGCACCCTGCGCGACCGCGTCAGCAGCGTCACCCGCGCCGAGGCGTGCTGGAAGTGCCACGACCGAATGGACGACCTCGGCCTGCCCTTCGAGCAGTTCGAGCATTACGGCCGTCTCGTCGCCGAGGAGCAAGTGCTCGACCGCGAAGCCACTGCCGCGAACGTCGATAAAAAAGGCAAGCCGCTCGGCGACGTTTTCAAAGGCGTCCCCGCCGTGAGCACCGGCGCAATCACCGGCTCAGGCGACCCCAAGCTCGACGGCCCCGTGAAATCCCCGCACGAACTCATCGCCCGCATCGCCGCCAGCGAGCGTGCGCGGCAGGTCTTCATCCGCCACGTCTTCCGCTACTACATGGGCCGCAACGAATCCCTCGCCGACGCCGCCACGCTGCAAGCCGCCGATGCCGCGTATGTAAAGAGCGGCGGAAGTTTCAAAGAGTTGCTCGTCTCATTGCTCACGAGCGATTCGTTTCTGAAACGCGCACCCGCCGCCATCGCGCAAGCAACCGGCACGAAGCGGTAATTTCCCGGCGCGAATCTCCTTGCCACGGCCGCGCCTTTCCCGAGCCTATCGGTCACCATGAAACGCACGTTCACGCTTGTCACACTTCTCGCTCTCAACCTTTCCCACGCCGACACGCAGGATGGCTTCGTCTCCATCTACGACGGCAAGACGCTGGCTGGCTGGCACGTCAGCGCGAAGTCCGGACACAGCCGGACGAGCAAGAACGAAAGCGGCGGACGCTGGGTCGTGGAGGACGGCGCGATCACGGGCTCGCAAGACATTCCGGGCAACGGGGGACTCATCGTCACCGACGAGCAATTCGGCGACTTCGAAGTGAAGCTCGAAATGAAAAATGACTTCGGCCCCGACAGTGGACTCTTTCTCCGCAGCACCGAGGACGGCAAAGCATGGCAGGCCATGATCGACTACCACGCAGGCGGCAACATTATGGGCATCTACGGCGAAGGGCTCGGCGGAAAACCGCACGTCCGCAACTACAGCTTCACCGACAAAGTCACCGAGATCACCGACAAGCCCACCGGCGCCCCGCCCACGCCGCTCCCCATCCTCCCCGACGCATGGGCGCAATTCTGGCGGCACGGCCAATGGAACGAACTCCGCGCCCGAATCGAAAACAATCCGCCCAAAATCACGACATGGATCAACGGCGTCAAAATCATGGAGTGGCAGGAAAAAGAAGTCCGCCATCAGGCCAAAGGCAGCATCGCCCTCCAAGTCCACGGCGGCGGCGACTTCACCAAACAATTCGTCCGCTATCGCAACATCCAGGTCAAACGGCTCGACGCGGGGAAATAATCCCATCCATGAAAATCGCAACCGCACTTCTATCGCTAGCTATCGCCGCCCAAGCCGCTTCGCCCGACACCGCAGCGACCGCGATAAACGAACTCGGCATCGACCTCCACAGACTTCTCCCGCCGACGGGTAATGTTTGCATCTCGCCGTATTCGATCCAGTCCTCAATGGCCATGGTGTTTGCCGGAGCCGAAGGCGCGACGCGTGAGGAAATGGCGAAAGTTCTGCACTATCCGGCAGACGCAAACGAGATTCATGATTCGCTCGCAGCACTGCGCACCGGGCTCGAAGCCGCCGTCGCGGAATCCGCCAAAGTCTCAGCGAATTCGAAAGAGTGGGGCGGGCCGAGCGAGCCGATTGTGCTCAATGTCGCCAACCGTCTGTTCGGACAAAGCGGATACGATTTTCGAGTGAAGTTCACGTCGTTCGTGAAGGCTAAATACGGTGCCCCTTTCGCGATGCTCGACTACCGCGGGAACGCAGCGGGTGCGACGCGGGAAATCAACGACTGGGTCGCTGGCGAAACACAAAAGCGCATCCGCGACCTGATTCCTGCCCGCGCGCTCACAGCCGACACGCGGCTGGTCCTCGCAAACGCCATCTATTTGAAAGCACCGTGGGCGCATGAGTTCTACCGAGGCGCTACGAAGCCAGCGCCATTTCACACGGCTGGCGGTTTGCCAGGAAATGTCCCGACGATGCTCAATAAGTCCCACTATCGATACGTCAAAGATTCCGGATACGTCGCCGTGGGTATCCCGTTTTCAGGCCGCGGCCTGCAGTTGGTCGTCATCGTGCCGGAATCTGTGGACGGAGTTGCCTCCATTGAATCGAAGCTGACCACGGAAATCCTGGCATCATGCGCGACCGCCAAAACGCAGGACGTGATCCTGCATCTGCCGAAGTTTAAAATCGAAGCGCCCACAGTTCCGCTCGCGGCGACCCTCCAAACCCTCGGAATGAAAACCGCATTCGACAAGCCGCCGGGCAGCGCAAACTTCGACGGAATCGCTCCGCGAAAACCGGACGATTACCTCTTCATTTCCGAAGTCTTTCACAAGACATTCATCGCCATTGACGAGAAAGGAGCGGAAGCAGCCGCCGCGACCGCGGTAACTATGGCCAGAGCAACAGCAGCCCCGAGGAATGAGCCCATCGAAGTCAAAGTCGATCGCCCGTTCCTCTTCGCAATCCAACACGTTTCCAGCGGTGCATGCCTCTTCCTCGGCCGCGTCGTAGATCCACGATAGAGTTCCTTGGTGGAGTGAACACCATACTTTTGGCAAACGGCAGGGTGAACACGGGCGCACTCGGCTCCCCGACGACGCGGCGCAAGGAAGAATATCACGAAATGCGTCCTGGTACACTCTATTGACGCCGAGCCATACTGAGACGGGCGTCCCTCGTGGAGGCTATCCAGCAAGGCCGCGATACGGGAGGCCTCGGAGGCCGTTTTTATTTCCGAAACTTCACCCGTTAGGCCGCCGAATATGCTTGGAAAAAACTTCGAAACAGATTTGATCCGTCCAGTTGCTGCTATTCAGGAAACTGTTTATCAGACCCTTTATATTCCGCCAATCGCCAAGCTCGCCTTGATCAAATCCGCCACAGAACAACTCAGAACATCCTCATGAACTCAACATTTAGACCCAGTAACGCTCGCCGCGGGTTCCTCCGCTGCATCATCCTCGCCTGTGCCGCCTCGCTTTACGCCAGTGCGGATCCGGCACCGATTCCTTTCGCCGAGATTGGCGCCAAGGCCACGGCGGAATATCGTGGAGAGGCCATCGGTATCACAACCACCGCCGATGGCGTGCGGTTGCATACGGGATTTCAGAAGCTCGCCGGCACCGTCACCCGCGAAGGGCTTTCGCTGGCTTCGACCGAGGCCGGGGGCGGCACGTTGAAGCTCACCGCGACCGCCATCGGGCGCGGCGCGACGAAGCTGGTTTCCCTTCCGGCCATGGGTAGAGTCGCGGTCGCAGGGCAGTCGGTGACCTTTACGCGTCCGGGGCTTGTCGAGGAGTATTCGGTGAGCGTGGACGGCGTGAGGCAGGATTTTATTGTAGAGGATCGGCTGGCCGGGGTGGAGGATTTGAGTGTGGATCTGGCGCTCAGCGGAGCGACGGCTGAAGCTGCGGCGGATGGCGCAAAGCTGGTTCTCACAGGGTCCGGACGTGAGCTTGTTTATAATCGACTGCGCGTGACCGATGCTCAGGGACGTGAACTTCCAGCCCGCATGGAAGTCCTCTCTGCGAGCCGTATCGCTGTGCGAGTGGCGGATGAGCGGGCTGCATACCCGATCCGCATCGACCCGACTTTCAGTGACGCAGATTGGACGAGCCTGAACCCCGGCATTCCGGGCGCGAACAACTTGGTGAGATCCGCTGTCGTGGACGGAGCCGGCAATCTTTACATCGGCGGTGACTTTACGTTCGTCGGTACGGTCGCGGCCAGCCGTATCGCGAAATGGAACGGCAGCACATGGTCGGCGCTTGGGACCGGTGTGAATAACAGCGTCAATGCGCTGGCGGTGAGTGGTACGGATCTCTTCGTTGGTGGGATCTTCGTCATTGCGGGTGGAAACTCGGCCAATCGCATTGCAAAATGGAATGGCACCACTTGGTCGGCCCTCGGTACCGGGGCGAACAGCACCGTGAATGCGCTGGCGGTGAGCGGGGCGGATCTTTTCGTTGGCGGTGCCTTCACTTCGGTTGACGGTGGTTCGGCGAGTCGGATAGCAAAATGGAATGGCAGCGCTTGGTCGGCTCTTGGTGTGGGTATTGGTGGCACCGTCAATGCGCTGGCAGTGAACGGCGCGGATCTCTTCGCTGGTGGCACTTTTGCGACTGCGGGCGGAGGCAGTGCGGTCAATGTCGCGAAATGGAATGGAAGCGCCTGGTCGGCGCTCGGCGCGGGGACGAGCGGCGCGGTCAGTGCCCTGGCGGTGAACGGCGCTGATCTCTTCGTTGGTGGGAATTTTGTGACGGCGGGAGTAGCGACGGTGAACAGCATCGCGAAATGGAATGGAACCGTCTGGTCGGCGCTCGGCACCGGGATGAACGGCACCGTCAGTGCGTTGGCGGTGAGCGGAAGCAATCTCTTTGTCGGCGGAAGCTTTACGACTGCCGGCGGATCTTCGGCGAACCGCGTGGCGAAGTGGGATGGAAGTGCGTGGTCGGCACTCAGCGCAGGCATGGATAACTCCGTTTCAGCCCTGGCGGTAAGCGGAACCAATCTCTTCGCTGGCGGCCAGTTCGGCACGGCCGGAGTCGTGGCGGCAAATCGTGTCGCGAAATTTGACGGGAGCGCCTGGTCGGCGCTCGGCACAGGAATGAACGGGGCAATTAGTGCGCTGGCTGTGAGTGGCACGGACATTATTGCTGGCGGAAGTTTCACGACGGCGGGTGGAGTGCCCGCCGGGAATATCGCAAAATGGAATGGAAGCGTTTGGTCGGCATTCGGCGCTGGGATGAATGGCTCGGTCAGTGCGCTGGTGCTCAGCGGCACGGATATTATCGCGGGTGGAACTTTCACGACAGCAGGAGGGGTGGCGGCCTCCAATATTGCGAAATGGAATGGCAGCGCCTGGTCGGCGTTCGGTGCCGGCACAAACGGGACCGTGAGCGCGTTGGCGGTTAGCGGCACGGATGTCTTTGTGGGCGGGACTTTCACGACAGCAGGAGGAGTGGCGGCCAGCAACATTGCGAAGTGGAATGGCACCATCTGGTCTTCTCTTGGTTTAGGGACGGACAATACCGTGAGTTCGCTGGCACTCAATGGCCCGGATCTCGTCGCTGGTGGAAACTTCTCACTGGCTGGCGGCGTGATGGTTGCCAACATCGCGAAATGGAACGGCAGCGTTTGGTCGGTGCTCGGTACCGGTACGAGCGGCACTGTCAGTGCGTTGGCTGTGAGCGGGGCGGATCTCGTTGCTGGTGGAACGTTCACGACTGCGGGAGGAGTGACGGTGAACAACATCGCGAAATGGAATGGAAGTGCTTGGTCGGCGCTCGGCACCGGGACGAACGGCGGCGTCAGTGCGTTGGCGGTGAGCGGAAGCAATCTCTTTGTTGGCGGAAGCTTTACGACTGCCGGCGGATCGTCGGCCAACCGCATCGCGAAATGGAGCGGCGGCGCATGGTCACCATTCGGCACGGGTGCGGACAGCACGGTGCGCGCTTTGGCTGCCGATGCCAGCAATCATCTATTCGTCGGCGGACTCTTTACTCTTGTCGGCACTACGACGGTGTCGCCCTTTATTGCGCAGGCAAATCTGGCGGTCCCGCATATCGTGGTGAACCAGGTCGGTGCCCTTATCGACGGCGTCAGCAGTGTGAATTTCGGCACTGTCCCCGAAGGCAGCAGCGTGCCGCTCACCTTTACCGTAACCAACCCCGGCACTGCGGACCTCACGGGCCTCGCGATCACTGGCGCGACGAGCGAGTTCGTAGTCAGCGGACTGAGCGGCACGAGCGTTCCCATCGGCGCGGGGAGCGTGACCTTTACTGTGACATTCAGCCCCGCTGCCATCGGTATACGTAACGCAGCGATCCAAATCGCAAGCAACGCGCCGGGAGCAGAGAACCCATTCGACATCGCGCTGACCGGCGTGGGTGCAAACGCCGCGCCGACGGACATCACACTGTCAGCCTCCTCGATCGCGGAGAATAATGCGGCCAATGCCAGCATCGGGACGCTTAGCGCCGCGGACCCCAATGTTGTGGATACGCACGTATTCACCTTCGCGGCGGGCGGCGCGGACAACGGGAGTTTCACGATCACGGGGAATGTTCTTACCATCAACGACAGCGCGGACTTTGAAACCAAAAGCAGCTACGCCGTACGCATTCGTGCGACTGATAGCGGGACTGGGAATTTGACGTTTGAGAAGAACTTCACGATCAACATCACGGATGTGACGATTCCACAGACGATCACGTTTGGCCCGCTCGGGAATAAGATATTCGGGGATTCGGCGTTTGCCGTTTCCGCAACCGGTGGCGCTAGCGGACAGCCGGTGACCTTTAGCGTCGCGAGCGGGCCGGCTTCGGTAGCGGGCAATGTGGTGACCATCAGCGGAGCAGGCAGTGTTACGGTGCGGGCATCGCAAGCGGGAGTCGGCGACTACAGCGCGGCGGCGGACGTGGATCAGACATTCAGCGTGGCGAAAGCAGCGCAGGCGATCACGTTCACCAATCCCGGCCCGAAGACATTTGGCGACGCGGCGTTCCCATTGGCCGCGACGGGGGGCGACAGCGGGAATATGGTGACCTTCAGTATCGTGGGCGGACCGGCAACGGTCGCCGGGAACACGCTCACCATTACCGGAGCGGGTAGCGTGACGGTGCGTGCATCGCAGGCCGGCAATGCGAACTACTTCGCAGCAGCGGATGTGGACCAGACGTTTACGGTGGCGAAAGCAGCGCAGGCGACCACGTTCACCAATCCCGGCGCGAAGACCTTCGGCGACGCGGCCTTCCCACTCGTGGCGACGGGCGGCGACAGCGGGAATGCGGTTACATTCAGCATCGTGAGCGGACCGGCGACGGTCGCGGGGAACACGCTCACCATCACCGGAGCGGGTAGTGTGACGGTGCGTGCATCGCAGGCCGGCAACGCGAATTATTTCGCAGCGGCGGACGTTGATGAAACATTCACGGTGGCGAAAGCAGCGCAGGCGATCACATTCACCAATCCCGGACCGAAGACCTTTGGCGACGCGGCCTTCCCACTCGTGGCAACGGGCGGCGGCAGCGGAAACGCAGTGACGTTTAGCATCGTGAGCGGACCGGCGACGGTCGCGGGGAACACGCTCACCATTACCGGCGCGGGTGGCGTGACGGTGCGTGCATCGCAAGCCGGCAACGCGAATTATTTCGCAGCAGCGGACGTGGATGAAACATTCACGGTGGCCAAGGCAACGCAGGCGATCACGTTTACCAACCCTGGCGCGCACAGCTTCGGCGACGCAGCATTCGCGCTGGCGGCTACTGGCGGCGGAAGCGGAGAAGGTGTGCTTTTCAGCATCGTCAGCGGACCCGCGACGGTCGCGGGTAACATGCTCACCATCACCGGAGCCGGTAGCATCACGGTGCGTGCTTCGCAGGCGGGCAATGCGGACTATTTCGCAGCAGCAGACGTGGATGAGACATTCGCGGCGGCGGAAGCGGGACAGACGATCACATTTACCAATCCCGGCCCGAAGACTTTCGGCGATGCGCCATTCGCGCTGGTGGCGACCGGCGGCGGCAGCGGAAACGCTGTGACGTTTGCGATCGTGAGCGGCCCCGCAACGGTGCTGGGGAATACGCTTACAATTACCGGAGCAGGAAGCGTCACCGTGCGTGCTTCACAGTCTGGCAACATGGACTACGCAGCCGCAGCCGACGTGGATCGGACGTTCAACGTTGATCCGGCTTCTCAGGTCATCACGTTCGCGGCACTGGCTGGAAAGACATTCGGCGATGCCCCGTTCACCGTTTCTGCGACTGGTGGAGCCAGCGGAGAGCCCGTTATCTTCAGCATCCTCAGCGGACCGGCGACCATCGCGGGCAACCTCGTGACGATTACCGGAGCGGGCAGTGTGACGGTGCGAGCCTCGCAGGCAGGGACAGCAAATTACGCGGCGGCGACTCCCGTGGACCAATCGTTCGCCGTGGCCAAAATCGTGCAGGTGATCACGTTTACCGCGCCCGCTGCCGTGGGCTCCAGCGACACTGTGCTGCTCAGCGCCACAGGTGGAGCGAGCGGCAATGCGGTGGTATTCAGCGTCTTTAGTGGTCCGGGAATACTCGCAGGGAATTCGCTCACCTTTAGCGGTGCAGGCACGGTGGTCGTGCGCGCTTCGCAAGCAGGTAACGCAAACTACGAAGCCGCGACCCCGGTCGATGCGAGCATCTCGGCCCAGTTGAACACCGTGCCGGTGGCTGTGGACGACGCAGTGACTATCACCACCGGAGACGCTACGGTTTATCCGCTCGCCAACGATATCGATGAAGACGGCGGCACGCTGAGCATCACGTCCGTGAGTGAACCGAGCGTGACCATCGATGGACGCGCCCTCGTCGTTCCCGCCGGATACACGGGCACATTCCACTACACGATCACCGACGGTCTCAGCAGCGATTCCGCGGACGTAGTCGTCACGCCTGGAAGCGCAGTAGTCGGTGCAGTCCGCTATTCCGGGCTGCTTTACAACAATGCCGGAAAAATTGCCGGACGCGCATCGATGAGCCGAACCGCCTCCGGTCGTAATGTGTTAAACATCCGGATTGGTTCGGGGACTGGCGTCGCCGTATTCAACGGACTGTCCGGCCCCGGTATGACAACTGCGGTCGGCACAGTGGATGCCGCGCTCGAACCTACCAACCGCGTTTCTGTCGCGATATCCGGAGGGATAGCCGGAAGCCTGCGCCCTGCGGTCAACTCCGAAACTGTCGCGACGCAGAACGTGGGCCTCCTTTCGGTCGATGCCGCGATTCCCGGTGCCGGATTCGGGCGGGTCACGGTCACAGCGATCGGCCTTGCGCGGTTCTCGTTGAAGATGCCGGATGGCAAAACTTTCCTCACGAGCGCGGAAGTGAGCGACAACGGCAGCATCAACTTCTACGGAAGACAAAGCGGGACTTCGCCTGCGGGCTTCATCGGCGGCGAGCTCATTCTGGCGGACCTCGCGAAGACGGATTTCACCGGCGAGATCGAGTGGAACAAGCCTGCGCAGGCATCCGGGCTCCACCGCGGCGGAGTAAATACGGTGCTCGTAGCCAACGGCTGCGAGGCCACCGGAGGGCTTGGCATACCGGATGGAGCGGCGGTCTTGAAGGTGAGCGGTGGAAACCTTCCGTCTCTCGTCGTTCGCAACACGACCGTGTTGAACGGGATAGTAGCGCCGGATTACTTTACCCTGACGGGATGGACCCCTCAACAGTCCGGCCTGACATTCCGCGCGACGCTCAAACAGCCGGACGCAGCCAGATTCACACTCGGCACCGGCCTCTACTTCCCGAAGAGCCAGACTGCGCTCGGCTTCTTCCCCGGCACGACGCTCGGCGGAAAGATCGAACTGCGCGTCCCGTAACGGACGAGAAGCATCAAAACAAAACGCCCCGCTCTCGCGAGAGAGCGGGGCTTTTCGTTGTTCGGAAAACGCCGCGTGCTACGTCACATTCAAGCTCGACCGTATCCTTCCGGCATCCGTACAAAACAAACGCCGCAACCCGTCGGCTGCGGCGCTTGATTTTTGAAAGAGAACGCTTTTTACCATGGTGTGCCTTCTCCTTTCGGATCATCCACCTTGCGGTGGCGCCTTGCGGGCAGGGACGCGGGTTGCGCTATCTAACTTTGTCTTGAGTCCGGCGCTGATAAGCCCGCTGCGCATTTATTTTGCAAGCGGATTTTATTGCATGGGAATGCGGAGTTTCCACTCCCTTTCCAACATGTTGTGGGAAATAAATTGGAAAAAGCCCTTGACGATACAATGGGCAGTGGCCAACCTCGGGACGTTAGCTTCTTTCACCGGATGCAAACGGGGTGCCATACGCCACTGGCAACAAACCGACCATCGATGTCATATCTTAAAATAATCTCATACGAATTAGACGCAGTTTCGAAATTGTGGTCGTTCATTGAAGTATGCCCGAAGTCTAAGTCTGCCACTCGCCACGAGGCTAATGCCAATAGCACGTTGACCGAGTGGCTTTCGCTTTTTTTAAGATCAAGGTTGTTTCCGCAACATTCAGGGGCACTGTCCCGTTTTAACGTAGGGAATTATTTTAGCTTTGCCTTGAGTCCCAGCAGGTGGTGCGTTAGCACCACCTGCGTAATTCCAACAGAAGCATGAAAAAAGACCTCCAACTCTCCTTCGACATCGGCCATAGCTCCATTGGTTGGGCCGTTCTTGAAACTCGCATCGACAAAGACCCCGCGCTGCTTGGCTGCGGCTCCGTCATTTTCCCGGCGGACGACTGCCTCGCCAGCACAAGGCGCGGCTTCCGTCGGCAGCGGCGGCACATCCGCGCGACACGTCTTCGCATCGCACGAATGAAGCGTCTGTTCTCGCATCTCGGTGTATTGACCGATGAGCAACTCGACGCACCCGGTTGCGCTTGGCCGTGGCTGCTGGCTGCGCGCGTCCTTCGCGGGGGGAAGATGCTATTTTGGGCCGAGCTTTGGGATGTGCTCCGGTGGTATGCGCATAATCGCGGGTATGATGGGAATAAAGCTTGGACCCGCCATGAAGCGGCCGCGAACGAAGAGGACACGGAGAAAGAACAGCGAGCCCATGAGTTGCTCGATAACTTTGCCACGAAGCACGGGCGCAAAGGCACGATGGCCGAAGTCTTTTGCGATCGTCTCGGCATCGATCCGCTCGGGGACATAAAGGCCTCGCCTGTCCGCTTTCGCGATCTCGGTGCGGCGTTTCCTCGCGAGGGGGTGGAGGCGGAAGTGGAGCGCATCCTCCGTGCGCAGGGCGTGGAGGAGAATGTCATCACCGCTCTGATGCGCGACCACACGGCATTCGTCGGGCCGGAATACCGATTGCCTGCGCGGTATGGGCAGCGGGTGAATGGCAAGCGCACTCCGGGCGGGCTGCTTTTTGGGCAGCTTGTGCCGCGCTTTGAGAACCGGATCATCGCCACGTGCCCCATCATGTTTCAGCGCGTGTATTCCGTCGTGTTCGATGAGACGGGCGACGCGGCGAACGCAAAGCATGAGGCGGAAAAGCGTGCGAAGGTTCCCGGCATCGGGTGTGTGGAATTCATGCGCTTTCGCTGGGCCATGCAGTTGGCGAATGTGATGATCGGTTTCACTGGCCGCGAGACGCGCAGGCTTTCGGTCGCGGAGCGGCAGGCGGTGAATGCTGAGATGGAAAAGCAGGGCGCTCTCACGCCGGGGGAATTCAAAAAAGTCGTCCGAGCCTTGACCGGCACGACAAAGGACAACCTCGACGCGCTGCTCGCGCAGGACCATTCGGGCAACTCGCTGATTCTCGACCCCGCGCTGAAAGAAATGCGCACCGGAGTGCTCGGTATCATCTGGTCGCAACTCAGCGACCAGCAGCGGAAGCATATCCTCACCGACCTCCGGCGGGGCAAGTCTATCACCGTCCGTGCGCTGCTTGCGCTTTGTCCAGAGGCGCAGCCGATGTTTGATCATTGGTGGGATGGCGAGGCGATGAAAAAGCCTGCCAAAAACAAAACACCGCGCACCCGCGATTCCGTGCTCGATGAAAAGCACAGCCTTCCGCCTACGAATGGCCGCGCTGCCTATTCCCGCGAGGTCATGGGCGAAGTATGGCGCTTCGTCCTCGCCACCGACAAACACCCGATGGACGAAGGCGCACCACTTTACCGCACCGAGGCCATTCGCCATGCACAGCTTCAGCGGGCGATTGATGAACAGACAAACAATCACCTTGTCCGGCATCGCCTGCGCCTTCTCGACCGGCTTCACACCGATATTCTCAAACAATACGCAGCGGGCGACAAAACGCGCATCGAGCGGATCACCGTGGAGGTGAACCGCAATGTCAAAGAACTCTCCGGCAAGACGGCGCAAGAACAAGCCAAGGAGCAAGGGCAGCAAACGGCGCAGTTTCGCAGCGTGGAGAAAAAACTTACCGCCGCCTACGAGGGCAAAGGCGTTCGCCTCACACCGGGGCTCGTGCGCAAAGGGCGCATCGCCGAAGACCTTGCGTGGGCTTGCCCTTATACGGGAAAGCCGTTCGATGAACTCGACCTGCTCCATCGCCGCGTGGACAAGGATCACATCATTCCGCGCAGCCAGCGCGCGAGCGACAGCCTCGATTCGCTCGTCGTCACCTACTCAGAGATCAATAATTGGAAAGGCAACCGCACCGCCGTTCAATTTGTCGAAGAAGAGCAAGGCAAGACCGTCCCCGGTCTGGCCAATGTGATGATCAAGCCGCTCAACGTATTCCTCCGCGATGTCGATGGACTCGATACATTTAAAGGTCACGATGACGACAAGCGTCGAAAGAAGAACCGCCAGCGCCTGCTCAAGCTGAAGGACTACATCGAAAAAGAATTCACCCCCGGCGACCTTACGAAGACTTCGCAGCTCGTCCGCCTCGCCGCCGAGGCATTGCAGCGGTCTTACTTGGGGATGGATCGGCCGCCTGTCGTTACTTCGCTTCCCGGAAGCGTCACCGGCACGGTGCGCAAATCGTGGAACCTCATCGGCTGTCTCACGCAGGCCAATGCAAACGTGCTCAACCCCGACGACCTCGACGAGGACGGGAAACCACGCGTTCATCGCAAGACCGAGATTCGCGGCATCACGCACCTCCATCACGCGCTCGATGCGAGTGTGCTGGCGTTCACGTCCCACTTCCTCCCGCGCGATGGTGGCGCATGGAAAAAGGAAGTGCTGGAGCTGTTGAGCAAACGCCGGTGCAATCCCACCGAGCAAGCCATCCTCCGCGCGCTCCTGCGCACGCATATTGATTTCACGCCGGAAGGGCAGCCCATTTTGAGGGAACTGAGCAAGGCGCTTCGCCAGCAGCTTTGCGAGCGCCTCGCGGAGCGTCGCGTCGCCCAGCACTTGCCCGCCAGCATGGCCGATATGGTGAGCGACCAGACCGTCTGGCGAGTGTTTGACCCGGAGGATCGGCACGAAAACGCGCGTCGCCTTGGGCGCTGGCTTGCAGAAAAAGGCATCGAGATTCCCGCCGCAGACGCGAAGACCGTCATCATTATCTGTCGCAAGCGCAAAGCCGCACCCGTCGCCGGAGCGGCGGAGGAAAAGGCGAGCGGCAAGACCTTCCACGAAGGCAAGACGTGGCGCTGGGTCTATGAAGTGAAAGCCAAAGACGGCCTGCTTGGCTTTGCGCCGACCGGCGATCCGAAGGACTGGAAGCTCAAGCCCTACAAAGCCGTGAAAGTGCTGGGCGACAATTTCGGAATCGCTTTAGACCCCGAGCCTACGCTCATCCGTCCGTTGCATGTGTGGCGGCAAGTGCAGGAACTGCGGACGAAGAACGGAGGTAAATGGCCGCGCGTTGTGCGGATTGGGATGCTCGTCCGAATCTTGAGGGCAAAGTCAGAGAAGGTGAATTATAGCGGCGTCTGGATTGTGCGAGGGGTGCAGCTCAATCAAAAGGCGGGGTACCTTTTGGATCTTAGCCCTGCGGACCAAATCACTTACCGAGGCAAGAAAGGAAGTTTTCAGAACGTGTTGTTGAAGACACTCATTTCGTGCGGCTTGGAGATTCTCCCGTCAACTCTCTGCGGCGTGGCATCAAATACGGCATCCAAGACGTAGTAGCGAAGGAAGCCGGAGCTTTGCATCCAATCACTTCATGCCGAGAATTCTGCTTTCTCCGCTTGACAGCTAGTCCGTGCGTCCGGCAGATTGAGCACGCTTAAGAACACCATGCACACACGCATGAATACTCCTGCTGCAACCCGGACGCTGGCCTATTTCCACCAGCGCAAGCACCGGTTTGTCTCTTCGCAGCAGGCTCCGGCAGAAAATTCTTCTGCTTGTCCGTCCGGTAATCGTCCGCTGTTTGCGGTGCGCTTGGCCGGAGTCCCCAGTCGCGAAAGCCTGCCCGGTGGTGAATCTCTTTTCGGGGATTCCTTCTCTGTAGCAGGCCGGTTTCGCAAACCTCTCGGTCCTGATGGAATAAACCTCGGGCTAATTCAATTAGACCATGGTCTTAGCGAATTAGACGACGCTCTGTTTAAATCTGACCTGAGCCCGGTCGAAATAGACGATGGGGAGTTTCGCTCCCGTCGCGCCTGATTTCGATTTCCCCATCCGCCTAACAGCTACTCCCTTCTCCTATCTCTACCGGCGCGACGCCGGTTTGAATCATTCCTTGGTGGAATCCGCCCTGCCCGCGGTCTTGATGGCTGCGAGGAGGACGGGATTCAAATCGGGCGGCCCCTGTTTTTGTAAAAGGTGCGCGTTTTTTGCCGTCGGTCGCAGGTCCGTTTTTATGGCCGTCCGCCCGGCCCTTCCCCGCAAGGGGATGCCTCCTGGAACAACACACAAACAAACAAAAAAACAAACAGAAAGAACCCATATTATGGCTCGTAAAAAACGAACATCACCCATCGCAGAGGCAGCCGGCGTTCGCGCCGATTCTCTGGAATCCATTGATACAAACCTGGACCTTGGAAACGGTAACACGCTCGCCGCCTTTCGAAGCGCCATCAGCGGAGTGGCGTTTCAACTCTCGACCTACAATACAAAGCTCTCCGAATTGGACGGACTGCTGAATGCATTGGAAGCCGGGGAGAAAGGTCTTGCCGACTTTAGCGAACGGATGCTGACCGGAGTGGCCACAAAGTTCGGCAAGAACAGTGACCAATACGAAAAGGCGGGCGGCACGAAGAAGAGCGAAATCAAACGCGGCCCGAAGAAGAAGACCCCGCCGACTCCATAAGCGATTGCGGAGAGCGGATTGCGGAGAGGGGCGACTCTTTCCGCAATCCGCATTCGCCATACCCCCAATCCCGCCATGTCCTTCCACATCGTCAGCATCGACGCTCCTCAGTGTTCTCTTTCATGCAAGGATGGGCAGTTGGTCTGCCGGGTGGATGGGGAGCCGGTGCGCTCGATCCCGCTGGAGGATGTGGCCTCGATTATCATCACGTCCTTCTCGGCATCGCTGCACAGCCACCTTCTGCTGGAGGCGGCGCGGCACGGGGTGGCGCTCATTTTGTGCGAATCGTTCAAGCCGGTGAGCATCCTCCTCCCGGCCAATCGGAATACGGATACGCTGCTCACGCGCGCCGTGCTGGCGCTTTCGGAGAAGTCGCGTCTGGCGATGTGGCAGAAGACGATCGATGCGAAGTGTGCAAACCAGCTTTCTCTCGTGGAGCACATCGCGCCCGGTGACTCTGCGCTGCCCGCTTTGCGCCGCACAGCGCAGGGGAAAAAGCCGCACAAAGAGGCGGTGTGCGCGAAACTCTTTTGGAGCGTGTGGGGCCGGGCGGCGGAGAGCGACAGCTTCACGCGTGAGCGCTCGCAACCGGGGCTGAATGCGCTGCTCAATTATGGCTATGCCGTGCTGCTTTCCACGGTTTTGCAAAAGCTCTTTGCCGTGGGGCTGGACCCGACATTTGGCCTCTCGCACGTGACGCGGGAACGCTCGACACCGCTGGCCTACGACATCATGGAGCCCTTTCGTCCGTGTGTGGACTGGCGTGTTTTCCAATGGGTGCAGCAACGGAGGGCGGAGCTGCAAGCTGCATCCGGCGACGCACCGCTGGAGGTGACGAAGGAGTTCCGAAAATGGGTGACGACATTCCCGCTTGTCCGCGTGGAGTGGGAGGCGTTTGCGCTTTCTGTGGAAGGCGTCATCGAAGGCGTCGTCCGCACCTTTCGCCGCGCTGTGATGGAGCAGAAACCCGCCGTTTACCGACCATGGATACAGAGAAATACAAAATGGGCTGGCTCCTAGTCACATTCGACCTCCCGGTGGGAACGAAGGCGCAACGCAAAGTGGCCCACGACTTCCGCGAATGGCTGAAGGACGACGGCTACGCGATGATCCAGTGGAGTGTGTACGCGCGCTCCTGCGTGACGTTTTCCCGGCAGGAAACGCACATAGCCCGAGTCCGCGCACAACTGCCCGACGAGGGAAATGTGCGGGTGCTCTTCGTGACGCGTGCGCAATGGGAGCGGAGCTATGTTTTGCACGGTTCGCCGGCCAAAGTGCATCCGCCGGAGGACATGCCCGAGCAGATTCTGCTCTGGTAGCGAGGGGAACGCTGGCTCCAAGTGACCGTTCGTCAACGGTTTGGAGCCAGCGGTGTACCCCCCGGCCTTTTTGGACTCACGGCAAAGCGCGCTAGTGGATACGGGCAAGCCCCCCGTTGTGTACCCCCCGGCCTTTTTGGACTCAAGGCAAAGCAAGACGCAAAGCCACTCACAATCACAACGCGTGTACCCCCCGGCCTTTTTGGACTCAAGGCAAAGCTGCCAGGCTTTTTCAGCGTCTTCGAGAAGGAGTACCCCCCGGCCTTTTTGGACTCAAGGCAAAGCACGCCGGCGGCGACGGTGAGGAAAAAGGAGGTGTACCCCCCGGCCTTTTTGGACTCAAGGCAAAGCGCTGCTTTGCCGCTTCGTTTTCCGTCATGCGT
>JAYUSJ010000067.1:0-7084 GCA_043755735.1 Verrucomicrobiaceae bacterium
CCAGCCGCTCGACTTCATCATCGGCGCAGTCATCGAGCCCTCGCGCGAAATCAAAGAAGGCTTCGAAGCCCGCATCGTGACGACCAAGAGCGGCGGCACCTTCACCGGCTTCCGCCGAGCCAGCGCGCCCGACGAGCTCGCGCTTTTCGACGGTGCCACCGGCACGGAAACCAAACTGAAACTCACCGACATCGCCGACAACAAACCGCTAGGCTCCCTCATGCCCGCCGGCCTCGTCGAGAAGCTGAGTCGCGAAGAACTGCGCGACCTTTTCGCCTACCTCACCTCGCTCGGGAAGGCGAAGTAGCCCGAATTTCTCACACTTTGAAAAGCGCCCCACTATCCCGTATTTATTTTTCCAGCAGATTCAGGGAGGCCCGCAGATTTCCACCTGCAAATAATCTGCTGGCCTCTCTGAATCTGCTGGAAAAGGTATGCGAAGTGCGGGGTAGCACCTTGGACTGCGGCAGCCTGCTGCCCGTCGTCCTCGCAACAGGCTGCGAGAGAAAGCGACAGCAGGCTGTCGCAATCCGAAAGGCTTACGCCAGCACCCGCCCGATTTCCACGACGCGATATCCAAAGCCGGTCGGGCCGAGCGTGGAGAGGTCGAGCACGCCGTCGCGCCGACGGTAGAGGCCGGGGTGGATGCGGGCTTCGGGGGCGCTGGCTTCGGGGTAGAATTGCATGGCGTTGCTCTCGACTCCCATGATGGTCCCGGCGTGCGCGGCGAGGAGGACGTGGGGGATTTGCGCGAGCATCGGGTTCGTGAGGTCCTGTACCATGAGCTGCATTCCGTTTGCCCGCGCCCAGCACATGCTGAGCAGCGCGCCGGTGAGGGTCTTGCAGGTTTTTAAGGCGACGCCCGTCCAGCCGAGTTCGCGGCCGAGCCGGACGAACCGCCAGTCGTGCGCGCTCTCATCGAGGAAGAGCGGCTTGCGCTGGCTGACGCTGCGGACGTCGATGCGGTGAGCCTCAAGGTCGTAGGGAAACGGCTGCTCGATGTAGAGCGTGCGGCGGTGGATTTCCGGATGCGCGGCGAAGAGACGGTCGAGGATTTCGCAGACATACGCGGGGTCGGTGACGGTGCAGTTGAAGTCCGCGGTGAGATGCTCGCAGCCTTCTTCGATGGCGATTTGGCCGATGCGCACCATGCGCTCGAAGTCCCACGCAGCGTCGGTGCCGCGGAGTTTGATCTTCAGGCAGTTCAGCCCGTCGGTGCGAATCCAGTCGCGAAGCAAAACGGGATATCCGTCATCCGGCTCGGAGCCCGTGAGGTCGCACGCCTCCAGCGGATCGAGCCCGCCGACGAGATGCCAGACGGGAAGCCGCGTTTGCTTTGGCTGGAGATAATCCGCCGGAGTCTGCCCCGCAAACCGCGCATCGCCGTCGAGAAAATGCGCGAGGTCCTGCGTGAGGAACTCTGCGCCGAGCGTCTCGAAAACAGGACGCTCCAGCAGGATGGCAAAGGCGTCGAAAATCGCGATGTCGATGAGCGAGTGGCACACGAGCGCGGCGAGATGCGGCATCGCGGCCTCGGCGGAATGCGGTGCGTTGAACTCCGCCAGCAAGTCGTGCAGCCGGTGCCGCTGAAAGGCGTCGGCCAGCTCCATGGGATGCCCCATTTCACCAAACGCGACGACTTCCCGCGCGAGGATCTCCGTGAAGTCGTGCATGCGATTCTCGCGGTCGTCCCAACCCAGCGTGGAAGGCCACACCCAAGCGACGCTCAGCGGAGTCTCCCCCCAGCCTTCCGCGCTGCGTCCGGCCCGGTCTTCGACGCGGACACGGACACGAGCGCACAAGGCACGGGTCACCGTTTGCGCGCCGAACTTCAGCGGCACACGCGTGGCGATCGGGATGAACGTCAGCTCTGCTTCCAGAACCCGGACATCACTCGGCCTGGCCATGTGGCGCTAGGCTTTCTTCGGCGGTTCCTCGGCTGGCGCTTCGACGGGCGGCGGGGTTTCCGACGGATCGTCGGGCTGCTCCTCGCCTTCAATCGCGGAAACTTCGGGCTCGCTGTCTTCTTCAGTCACGCCGTCGATCTCGCCTTCGAGTTCGTCGTCATCTTCGTCGTCGAGAACGATAGGCTCCGGCTCGGGAATGGCGTCGAGTTCCTCGTCGTCTTCCTCCACTTCCTCTTCGTCAATCACCGGGGTCGGTGGCGGCGGGAGGATCTCCGGCGGCGGCGGCGGCAGGTCGGCTTTCGGCGCGAGTTGCACACCTTCGCCGATGAGCACGCCAAAGACGTAGCGCAGAATGGCGCGGTGATGCTGGCGCACCACGAGGTCCGGCTCTTGATTCTCCAAAGCAAGATAGTCCGCCCAATGATCGCTGAGCTTGAGCGAAAGGAGCGTCCGCAGTTGCGTGACAAGGTCCGGCGTCGTGCCGTCGGCAGCGGGGGTCATGCTCTCGGCGCGCATCTCGCTATCCGTGGTGAGTTCCAAAATACGGGCCTCCTGATCGGCCACACGGGCTTCGAGCTGGATGATTAGGCGCCGGAGTTCGTCCGTGCTGAGATTCGCCTCCTCGACGGAGAGAATCGCGCGGTCGCCCGAGCCTGTGCGACGGGAACGCCCGCCTCCTTCTTCCGCGCGACGCACACGGGTCTGCAATGTGCCGAGGTCGTTGCGGAGCTGGGAGACATACTTCTCGATGCCGCGCAGTGCGTCGGTGAGATTAAACTGTCCGCCCCCGCGCGATTCCTGTTCGCGGGAGACGTAAGCGGGACGCTCTTTCTGGCGCTCCGGCTTTTCCTGCGGCTTCTCGCGTTCACGCCCCTGGTCGCGACCACCTTCGCGGCCTTGGTCACGGCCCTGCTCGCGTCCTTGATCCCGGCCACGACCGCGGTCGCGTCCACGTCCGCGGCGATTGTCATCTTCACGGTCGTCCTGCTGGGCGGGCTCTTCTGCGGGCTGGTTCTGCTTGCGCGCCACGCGTTGCGTTTCGAGCCATGCGTTGATTTCCTGCGTCGCAGCGGCCACGGCATCCGGGTCACCTGCTTCGGCGGCGGCTTTCAGCTTTTCTTCGAGCTCGGCCGGGAGCGGCGGCTGGACTTCGGCTTCTGCCGTTTCAGCGGCGGGACCACGGTTACTGCGATTGTCGCGGTTGTCCCGGCGATTGCGGTTGTCGCGATTATTGTCGCGGCCTTCACTTTTGTCGCCACCCTCTTGATTGTCAGGGGTGTTTTCGGCGGTCAGCGCGGCGGAGATTACTTCCGGCAGCACGGGGCAATCGCGACGAAGCGCGCTCTGCCACTTACCATTCCAGCGACCCACATTCTTCGCGACCATCGCCTGCAAATCGGGATGCATCGAGCCGAGTCGCGTCACACCGTAACGCAGGATGCTGAGCTGCGTGATGGGCGGATTGTTCACGTTGAACACCGAGAAAACCACCGCGGAAACCACCGCAGTCGAGTCCGCTTCGTCGAGGCTGTCGAGCGGGAGTTGGACGACCCACGGCTTGCCGCGTCCGATGAACACATTGCCGATCAATTTGGACTGCTCCGCATTCAGCGAGCCGTTCTCCGGGTTCACCAATTCGGTGCACACCGTCGCCGCGATCTTCACAGCCACGGGCAAATCCATGCGCATCAAAGCGCGCGAAACGCTCAGACGCAGACGTGCCGCCTGGAGGCCGCCCATCTTCGCCAGACCGTCGAGAAGGAACGGACGCGCCTCAGGAACGAGCGTCGGCCAAGCCTGCTCGATCGCGCGGACCGCAAGAACCCACGGCAGCTTCGGCATCGCATCGAGCGACGCGAGGAAGTCCTCACCGCCCGCGAGCAAGCCGTCTTTCATCAACATCGTCGCGCGCTCTTCAGCGGCATTCGAAAGGCGACCCTTCGCACCGGCATCCGCCAGTTCAGCGAGCGAGCGCTCCTCGGGCTCCCCGGTATCCGGCGGAGGCGCAGCCTGCTCGGGAGCAGCGTCAGGGGCCGTGGCCGCTTCCACGGGAGCCTGCGCAATCACGGCAGGCTCGGGAGCTTTCGGGGCTTCGGGCTCCGGTTTTGCGGCCTTTGCAGGCTTCGCGGGTTTTTCAGCTTTCGCTGGTTCCAGTGAAATTCCGCGCTCCTTGGCCTCGATGAATGCGAGGTTTACAGGTGCTGGTGTTTTTTTGGGAGTCCCCTCGGTCTGGGACTCATTCGTTTCGTCTGCCATAATATCGTGTGTGTAAAATTGGGGGCGCGTATAAAGGGCGGGGTTTCCTCTGGTGGCGAGGAAATTCCTCTTACCTTTTGCTGACTGTGCAATCCGCGCTCCCCCCCGTGGGGCGCGGCTCCGTCGAATCTGTCAGCCCCCGACCCGGCAAAGCGGAGTGTTTCTTACTTTTTGCACCTGCTACTGCGCGGGGGCTGGCAGCTCCGGCCAATCGTCCGTGCGAAAGGGCGACGCGGGCAGTCCTGCGCCGTTGGTGAGATTGCACTCCGGGTTGTCCTCCCACGCGTAGCGGACCGCGACGGGCACTTTCACTTCCGCGCTGGAGACGATCACTTTGTCGCCCTCGATGCGCGCGGTTGCGGACTTCCACACACGATCTTCACCCGCGACCACAAAACCTTTCACCTCGCCGCCTTTCGCCATGAGTCCTCCATTGGCGTGGGTGAATGAGACGATCACATTCGCGCCTTTCACCTCGTGTTTTGCTGGCAGAAGACCGCTCGTGGCGGCGACCTTGCGGCCATACACATCGCCCAGTGCCCATAGCGCAAGACGGCGTCCGACTTCCTGTTTGTTCTTCGGGTGGATGTTTCCCGGCTCACCGATATCCATCGTGATGGCCATGCCCGTGCGAGGGAGACTCAGCGTCTTGAGCATCGCCTCGCGCACGCGCGGCCAGCCCTCGCCGGGGCGGACGAAATTGGGCAGTTGCACCCACGCGAACGGCAGCTCGCCATTCCAACGACTGCGCCAGTCGGTCACGAGCAGCGGCAATTGGTGCGAGTAGGCATCGCCGCCTCCTCCCCTTGTATTGGCCTCGCCTTGATACCAAACGACACCGCCCAGCGCATACGGAATCAGCGGCGCGATTTTGCCATTAAAAAGTCCGCCCGGACCTCCGCGCCGACTGCGCTGCACGAGCGGGTCGAGCGGCTGTTTTGGCGCGGGCTTGCCGTCGGCCTTTGCCTTCTCCGCCTGTTCCTTCCAGCGCTCCATGGCCTTCTCGAACTGCGCCTTCGCTGCGGCTTCGTCGAATTTCGCCTCGGACGCCGCGCTCTTCTCGTGCGCTGCTTTCAAAGCCGGGGACTTCGCCTGCGCTTCGGCTGCGATCCACGATTCGATGGGTGTTCCGCCAACCGAGGAATTGATGAGCCCGACCGGCACGCCGAGGTCGCGCTGCACTTCGCGTCCGAAGAAAAAGAGCGTGGCGGAAAACGAGCCGACGCTTTCCGGCGAACAGACATCCCACTTGCCGGAGGCATTTGCCGCGGCGGTTCTGGCGGCGCCGGAGTTTTCGTTGAACATCCGGATGAGCGGCAGTCCGGCCTTTGCTTTCTCCGCTTCAAAATCCTGCGCCCCCGAAACCTTCATCGCCATGTTGGACTGGCCCGAGCCGAGCCACACTTCACCGACAAGAACATCGTCCACGGCTGCCTTGCGCTCCGCCGTTTCCGACTGGACGACGAGCTTCTGCGCATTTGCGTTTGCGGGCATCGGGTCGAGTTTCACCATCCATTTGCCATCTCCGTTGGCTGCGGAAGTTTTCGTCTGCGCGCCGAATGTGACGGTGATTTTCTCGCCCGCGTCCGCCCAGCCCCAAACGGGCACCGCCTTGTCGCGCTGGAGGACCATGTGGTCGGAAAAGAGCGTCGCGAGTTTCAGTTCGGCGGCGCTGAGCGGGGCGAGCAGAATCGCGGATAGGACGACGTGGATTGGTTTCAAGATGGGTCTGGGTCTTTCGAGTTTCATATGTGGAAAGAGAGACAGCAGCAATCCGCTGGATGAAGTCAATCTCCGCGCCGCTTTGGACGCGGCCGCGTGGGAAGACTGCCGCCCCTGCCCGCTCTTTCTCGTGCGGTGCGAAAGAGCATTCAGGAAGCGCCTTCAACAGCGTTGACGTAGTAAATCGCCCGCTCGCTTTCACCCGCGACGACAAAGCCGTGGCGCTGATAGAAGCGAATCGCCGGGCTTCCCTTTAAGACACCGGCGAATACGGGGCAGCCAGCGGCCTCTTCGAGCAATAGGCGCATCACCGCCGAGCCGACTCCGCGGGACTGGAACGGCGGAAGGATATAGAAGTGCTCTAAATGAAATCCGTTCTCCGCGGGACGGAGCGTATAAAAGCCGGCGCGTTTTCCGTCGATGACGATGAACCGGCTGTGCTCCGGATCGAACGAATTCAGGAGCCGCTCGCGCGCGCGCTCAGGAGTGTCCGAGAGCGTCGCTAGACGAATGGCGACGAGCTCTTCAAAATCGCCCGTCGAAACGGCAGCGAGTGCAAACATGGTGTGAGCAAAGCCCGCGGAGGGCTCCGGAGCAAGACTGCAACGAGAGTGCTTGGCGTTTGGGAGATTTTCCGCGTAGAACACCCGCCACATGATTTCAATCCGCGGCCTCTCAAAGCATTTTGGTGATCTCCGGGCCGTCGAAGGGCTGGATTTGGAAGTAAGGCAGGGGGAATTTTTCGCATTCCTCGGGCCTAACGGCGCCGGGAAGACGACCACCATCAAAATGCTCGCGGGTCTTCTGAAACCAACCGGCGGCAGCGCGCTCGTGGGAGGATTCGACATTCAGAAAGAGCCGGAGAAAGCCAAGGCGCAGCTCGCTTATGTCCCGGATTTTCCATTCACTTACGACAAGCTGACATGCATCGAGTTCATGAATTTTGTCGGCGACATCTTCGGCATTGCGACGCCGGACATCGATTCGCGGACCGACGCACTCTTTGAGAAACTCCACCTCCACGACTACCGTCACGAGCTCACTGAAAACCTGTCACACGGCACCCGGCAGCGCCTTGTCATCTCCAGTGCGCTGCTCCACGAGCCAAGCGTTCTCGTCATCGACGAACCAATGGTCGGCCTCGATCCGATGCACGCGCGCATCGTGAAGGACGAGTTCAGGGCGCGCGCGTCGGCGGG